>CAZOJL010000150.1:0-8562 GCA_964580075.1 uncultured Akkermansia sp.
GCAACTGAAGCCCTATATGGAGGCTTACATTTGCTGATAAACCCAACACCGTTCGTAATTCCAATCATGGACATTCCGATGCTCATTGGCGTACTATTGCTCACATACCAACAGGAGGAACAGAGTGAAAACAGCAATGTTTGACATTCCGAAGACGCCCTGGGAACTCGTCGCCAGGCAACGCAACATCGTGCGAAAGCTCTGGAACCGAGACTACGACTTGACGAACCCGGTCATCTCCATCAACTGGCCGTACGAGTTTGACTCTTCGATCGGCAAGATCAAGGACTTCGGATATTTCTCGGAGGCCGTTCGGCGTGTGAACGATCCGGAGTTCGACGTGTTTTGCCAGATCGAGTCCGTGCGGCATCAGATTGAGTGCCTGGAAGCGAGCGTCGAAGTGGGGCATGTGCTCGCTAACGTCCCGGCGTTTGACCTGATTCATTTCGGTACCGCACCCCTGGCCACGGCCTTCGGCTCACAGATGATGCTGCGCGAAGGCTTGCAGCCCGCCTTCGAAGCGGCGGTGCATACTCCCGAGGAAGTCATGCGCTTGAAGAAGCCCGACCTCTTTCGGGCTGGGATCTGTCCGCAAATCCTCGATCGCATCCAATACTACAACCAAGCGACCCGGGGCGAGGTCATCCTCTCTCCCTGCGACACGGCGGGGCCGTGGAGCATCGCCACCAGCATTTGGCATTACGAGGACATGCTCGAAGCCATCTACACCGCGCCTGAGGCCGTGCACTACCTTTTGGACCTGGTCACCGAATCCATCATCGAGTGGTACAACATCCAAGAGACCTACATTGGACGATGGGGCAGAACCCACACGTCCTTTTCGACCCCATTCTTTCAGCGCGGGATTTTCATCGGCGACGACTGCATGGTGACGGTTTCACCCGCGATATGGGAGGAATTCTTTATGCCGTACAACAACCGTCTCTCGCGGGAGTACGGCCGGATGATTATGTACCACTGCTGCATGCGGTACGATGGGCACTTCGATGCGATTGCCAAGACCGACGGTTTCATCGGTTGTGACGCCCAGCCCAGCCACAACGATTTCGAGAAGATCGCCGCGACCCTAGAGAAGAACCGCGCCATCTGGACGCGGCAGTGCGGGCCTGAAGACATGGATTTCATCCGGCGGCTCGCCGGGAAAACGGGCATGCTCTTTGCCGTAAACGGCAGAGACCGCGCCGATGCGATCCGTCAGACGATGGCGTTTCTCGCCGATCTCGCAACTGTGGCGAGTATCGGAGCGAGTGCTCGCGTCCAGACCGGCGATGTTTCGATAGGCGCCACCAACCCGGCTGGCAGAAGGATTCTCTTCCTTGGCAACAGTATCACCTTTCATCCGCCGAAGCCGGAGATCGGCTGGACCAACAACTGCGGCATGGCGGCCAGTGCGCAGGAGAAGGACTATGTCCACCTGTTGCTGCAACGCTTCACAGCGGCGGGCGACGGCAAGGCGCCGGAGGCGCGGATCGAGACGACTGTGAATGTTGCCGACTTCGAGCGGCAGTACGCCACCTATCCGATCACGACCCAGTTCAAGGAGTCGGCCGAGTTTAAGGCGGATACGGTGATCCTCTGCATTTCTGAGAATGTGCCGGGATTGTCCACGCAGGCGGAGCAGGACCAGTTCCAGGCCGCCGTGAAGGAGTTACTGACCTTTGTGAAGGGGAATGTTTCCCCCGCGATCTACGTGCGTAGTGGCTTCTGGCCAGATCGTGTCAAAGATGGTATTCTGAGACAGGTTTGTACGGAATTGGGCGGGACCTTTGTGGATATCAGTCGGCTGGGGTCCGATCCGAAGAACTATGCGAGGTCGGAGCGGAAGTTTTCGCACGACGGTGTGGCCGGCCATCCCGGCGACGCCGGCATGGCGGCTATCGCCGAGGCGATCTGGAAGGCTGTGCAGGAACGGAAATGAGGCAGATATGAAAACAATCGGGATCTGTTAACGAGAAGGAGTTCATCAGTTATGCACACGACACGTTCAAGCATCAGGAGGATGATCATTATGGCGACAATCGGTGCGAGTACGCTCGTCCATGCCGGCGATGGGGCACGTACGGATTGGTTCAAGGATGCGGGCTATGGGTTGTTCTGCCATTGGGGCAGCATGAGCGTTAATGCCGACGGCAGCAAGAAGGACTACTACACCGCGGTCAACGAGTTCGATGTCAATGCTTTCGCGAACCAGGTCGATGAAGCCGGCGCCAAATTCGTGATCTTTACGATCATTCACGAGCGACACGAGCTGGCGTTCCCCAGCGCGGTCATGGACAGTATCTGCCCGGGGCATACCACCACCCAGCGGGATCTGTATGCCGACATGTATGCGGCGCTCAATGCCAAGGGCATTCGCATGATGTTCTACTGGAATATGCATGCGACAAAAGAGGAAACGGATTGGCACGACGGATCAAAATGGGCTACGGATAAGGCTTGGTTTGTGCAAAAGCACTATGAGCTGACTGAGGAAATCGGCAACCGATACGGGGACAGACTCGCGGGATGGTGGTTGGACCACTGTTATGACAATGATCCAAGATTGCCTGCGGACGTCAGAAACTGGGGGGCCAAGTTCGACTTTGCGAAGTATGCGGCGAAGCTGCGATCTGGGAACACGAATCGTATTGTTGCCTTCAACTTCCGCTGGAAGTTCTGGGGGTGTGACTGGGGTAAAGGCATCTCGGACTTCCAGGCTGGTGAAGACGGATTGGAGAACAACTGGCTGCCGGCATCCAGGTTTGCCGGCGAAGGCGGCACGCAGTGGTTCGCTTGCGATGCCACGGATGATCCGAACTGGGTGCATGTAAAGCCCGGCGTCATCAAGCCCCGGTATGCCACGGATCGGGTCATCTCCTACATCCGGAACGTCATCAGTAACCAGGGCGTTTATGCTTACAATTGCGCCTTGTACAACAACGGGAAGATCGCGGAGGACACGATGGTGCAACTGCGGGCCGTCAAGAAGGCGATACGCGGAGACGCCGTTGCGAGCGCTGCCAAACCAGTTTTTTCTGGCAGGATCCTCTTCCTCGGCAACAGCATCACGCTGCACCCGCCGAAGCCGGAGATCGGCTGGACCAACAACTTTGGCATGGCCGCCAGTACGCAGGAGAAGGACTATGTCCATCTGCTGCTCAAGCGCTTCACCGAGGCGGCCGGGGGAAAGGCGCCGGAGGCCCGGATCGAGAATGCCGCCGACTTCGAGCGGGAGTATGCCACCTATCCGATCGCGACCCAGTTCAAGGAGTCGGCCGAGTTCAAGGCGGATACGGTGATCCTCTGCATTGCCGAGAATGTGCCGAAACTGGCCACGCAGGAGGAGCAGGATCGCTTCAAGGCCGCCGTGAAGGAGTTGCTGACTCTCGTGAAAGGGAGTGGCTCGCCCGCAATCTACGTGCGCAGCAGTTTCTGGCCGGATGGAGTTAAGGACGGCATTCTGAAGCAGGTCTGCGGGGAGTTGGGGGGGACCTTTGTGGATATCAGTCGGCTGGGGGCCGATCCGAAGAACTATGCGCGGTCGGAGCGGAAGTTTTCGCACGACGGTGTGGCCGGCCATCCCGGCGACGCTGGCATGGCAGCCATTGCCGAGGCGATCTGGGGCGCGGTGGCAGGAAAGGAAGCGACAAAATGAATACAGCAACGTGGAAGAAACTGGAACGCGCGGCGGATGCTCGTCTGCAGCGCATGACATTGGATGAAAAGATCGGGCAACTGCTCTGCTGGGATGTGCTGACGCCGGCCTTGCGGAATGATCCGGCGCGGATCATCGAGACCACGGAGCAGTTCCATCTCGGTTCGCTCTTTGTTTACGATTGGTCGTCAGCTCAAATCAGCGCGCTGACCGCGGAACTCGATCGGCGCACGCCGGTGCCGGTGCTCATTGCGTCCGATCTGGAACACGGCGCCGGGCCGGCGATTCCGGACGGCATCGAGTTTCCCTTCCAGATGGCTGTGGGCGCGGCTAATGACGAGGCGCTCGCCGAAACCATGGGGCGGGCTGCGGCCCGACAGGGCGCGGCCGTCGGCGTACAGTGGTCCTACAGTCCGGTCGCAGACATCAACTACAACCGCATGAACCCTGTCACCAACGTGCGCTCCTTTGGCGACGATCCGGAGCGCGTGGCGCGCCTGGCCGCAGCCGTGATTCGCGGCATGCAGCGCGACGACCTGATGGCTGCCACGGCCAAGCACTTTCCCGGTGACGGCGTCGACGACCGCGACCAGCACATCTGCACCTCGGTCAATTCGCTCTCCCTGGCCAAGTGGCGGAAAACCTATGGCAAGGTCTGGAAGCGCGTGATCCGCGAGGATGTCATGAGCATTATGGCCGGCCACATTGCCCTGCCGTGCGTGGATCCCGGCGAGGGGTTTGTCGGCGGTATCCCGGCCACACTCAGCCGGCGCCTGCAGATTGACTTCCTCAAGCAGAAACTCGGATTCCGCGGCTGCCTGGTTTCGGATGCCATCCCCATGATCGGCATCGGCTCCCATGTAAAGGCGGACGAACTGGCGGTGCGGAATGTCGCCGCGGGTTCGGATGTGGTGCTCTTCTGCGAACCGGAGCGCGACTTCCCGGCCTTGAAGCGCGCGGTGGAGACGGGGGTTATCACCGAGGCGCGGTTGCATGATGCCGTGAGACGCGTGCTGACGATGAAGGCGCGGCTCGGTTCGCTGGAGACGCGGCGGCCGGTACCAGCCGTGACGGCCGAGGAACTGGCTGGCTACCAGACGGCCTCCCGCGCCATCGCGGACCAGGCGGCCACGCTGTCGCGCAATATGTACGGCCTCGTGCCGCTGCGGCTGCAGCCGGGCGCGAAGGTGCTGACGATCACCCTGAAGTACGACAGCGGCAGCGGGCTGGGGCAGGATCAGGGCGAGCGCTACCGCGATTTGACGGTTGTGGATGAGGAACTGCGCCGCCGCGGACTGGTGGTGGACCACGCCTGCAACGACATGGCCCTGGCCCGCAACGACGACTACGAGGCGGTCTTCGTGAATGTGAAGATCGTGCCGCATTGCCTGGCCGGAACAGTGCGGATGGTGGGGCCTCTGGCGTTCCAGTTCTGGAACTCCGTCCTGCCGGGCGCCCGGAACCTAGTGATCACGGCCTTTGGCAATCCCTACCTGGCCGATGAGATTCCTTCCTCCAAAACGATGCTCCTCATGTATGATTGCGGCCCGGATGCCCAACGCACCGCCGTTGCGACATGGCTGGGAGAGCTGGAGGCGCACGGGCAAAGTCCGGTGAAGTTGGGTCTATAGGCGGGCGGGCGGTTATTCAGTTATCTCTTTAGCGGTCGCACCCTCCAGAAACAAGGTCACGCCGTTGAGACGTGACCTCGACTCCCGATCGATGGCAACCGTAGGAAGAAAACCAGAGAGGCGAGCACAAATCATGAAGGCAAAAACAAGACAGACTGAAGTTGTCGGGACGAATAAGACGCGCGTGAGCAGGAGCCGGGATGGCGGAGCAGGCGCGCGCACCATCGCGCCGCGCGTCTGGACGGCGCAGTGGATAGGGCGCCATCTGAGCCTGTTTAATTCCACGAGCGACGTGGTGCCGGCCCCGTTGTACCGCAGGGCGTTCACGTTGGACCGTGGGATCCGGCAGGCGACCCTGCGCATCTGCGGGCTGGGCTATTACGTAGCGCATATCAATGGCCGGCGTGTGGGCGAAAATGTGCTGGATCCGGTGTTTTCGCAGTACGACCGGCGGGTGCGATACGTCACGCATGATGTCACGAAGCTGTTGTGCGCCGGCGCCAATGCCATGGGCGTAACGCTTGGGAACGGCTGGTACAATTGCCATACGCCGGAGATCTGGAATTTCGACAAGGCGCCATGGCGCGACTATCCGAAGCTGATTCTTGAGCTGGAGGTGCAGTTCAAGTCGGGTGCAACGTTCCTGCTGGTTTCCGACGGAACGTGGCGCGTGGCCGAGGGACCGGTCCGGTTCGATGGCCTGCGCAACGGCGAGCGCTACGATGCGCGCGCCGAACGGCCAGGCTGGGACAAGCCAGGCTACGACGACAGCAGTTGGGACCCGGTGGCGATCGTGCCGGGGCCGGGTGGCCTGCTCGAGCCGCAGGCTGCGCCGCCCTGCCGTGTCGTACGGACCATAACGCCGGTATCGGTGCGGAAAATAGCGCCAGGCGCCGCCATCTACGATCTGGGACAGAACATCGCGGGTTGGGCGCAGCTTCGGGTCAGGGGCCCGGCTGGAACCGAAATCGTGCTGCGCTATTCCGAGCGAATCAATGCTGAAGGCGATATTGATATCGCTGGCATGGATCGGTTCATGAAGAGCGGTGAGTTCCAGACGGACCGGTATATCCTGAAAGGAGAGGGCGATGAGATCTGGGAGCCGGGCTTCACGTACCATGGCTTCCAGTTTGTGCGCGTGGAAGGTTTGCCCTGCGAGCCGACCTTGGGCAACATCAGCGGGCGCGTGGTGCACACCGCGTTCGATGAGGCGGGCGGATTCGAGTCGTCCAGTGAGACGCTCAACCGGCTCCAGGCGTGCACAAAACAGGCCTATACCAGCAACTTCATGGGCTTTCCGACCGATTGCCCGCACCGCGAGAAGAACGGTTGGACCGGCGATGCGCATCTTGCGGCGGAAACCGGGCTTTGGAACTATGCGGCAGGTCCCGCGTACAGTCAGTGGATCGACAGCATCGTCGATTGTCAGCGTCCGAACGGACAACTGCCGGCCATTGTGCCCTGCGCCGGCTGGGGCTACAACTGGGGATCCGGTCCCGCCTGGGACAGTGTGCTGATCTTGATCCCATGGTATATCTATCTCTACACTGGCGATCACACGCTCATCGACCGGCACTACCCGGCCATGGCAAGGTACGTCGCGTATCTCGGTACGCTGGCGGTGGACGACATGGTCTATTTCGGACTGGGCGACTGGTGCGCGGTCAAGGATTCGGCGCCGTCCGAGCTGACGTCCACGGGCTACTATTATGCCGACGTCTGTCTGCTGGCCCGTTTTGCGACGCTGACCGGCCGCAAGAAGGAGGCTGCCGGATACCAGGTCCTTGCCGCGCGGATCCGCCGCGCGTTCAACGCCAAGTTTTATCGCGGCAAAGGCATCTATGCAGATGGCCAGATGACGGCGCTCGCCTGCGCGGTCTATCAGGGACTGGTGGAGGCCGATCAGCGGCAGGCGGCGGTGAACCGGCTGGCCGAAGCGGTGGAGCGGAACGGCGGCAAAGTCGATTTCGGAATTCTTGGCGCCAAGTATGTGCCGCGCGTGCTGGCCGAGCATGGCCGGCCGGATTTGGCGTTCCGGCTGTTCACCCAGCCGGACTTCCCCGGTTGGGCCAACTGGCTGCAGCATGGCGCTACGACCCTGCGTGAGAACTGGAATAACACCGATTCACAGAATCACATCATGTTCGGGGATATCAGCGCCTGTTTTTACCAGTATTTTGCCGGCATCGTTCCAAACCCGGAACGGCCAGGCTTCGGTCACGTTACGTTGCGGCCGCACCCGGTGGCCGGGCTCGATTCGGTCAGCGCCTGGCATCGCGCACCGGCTGGTATGATCCGGTCCGCATGGCGGCGCGAAGGTGTGAAGCTGGTGTTTGAGGTGACGTTGCCGAAAGGAACGGTGGGCTCCTTGCTGCTGCCGGACGGGAAATCGATAAAGCTGGGCGCAGGCAAGCGGAAAGTTACATGGCGAAGTCCAATTTCGCAGATGGCTTGACAGGGAGATATATCGTTTTATACAGTGGCACGCATGCGTGCACAATCCCATACAAGAGAAGGAGATGCCCATGACCACACCTGCAAGAATCCGTCAGGCCATGAAGCAGAACAAAGGCATTCTGCGGCTGATCCCGATCTTTGTGCCGCGCCGCTTCAGCGCGCCGGGACGCCGGCTGCGCCTGCACCCGGATGATTACTTCGCACTGGGCACCGAGCGTGGCGCGATCAAAGAACGCTGGTTCTCGTCGGTCATCACCTGCATGAACGGCCCGCAGGCGCCGGCCGACGAAGGGCTGAGCTATGTGCTGCCGCCGTCGGGCGACATTGCCGGGAAGTTCTCACTGCGCGACGCGCAGGAGGCGCTGGGCGCCGAGCTGGTCGGCGAGGTGCTCATGAAGAAACACGGCGGCTGGCCGATGTACTCGAAGTTCTTCGACTTCGGTGAACCGCTTTTCCATCACTTGCACCTGAGCTTCGAGGCCGCGGCGCGCGTTGGGCGCCTGGGCAAACCCGAGGGCTACTACTTCCCCCCGCAGTTGAACAACCACCTCGGCACGTTTCCGGTCACCTATTTTGGCTTTGATCCGGATGTGACCAAGGACCAGGTTCGCGAGCGCCTGCTGCAGTACACCAAAGGCGACAACCGGATTACCGAGCTCTCCCGCGCCTACCGCATTGAGCTGGGCACCGGCTGGTACACGCCGCCGGGCGTGGTGCACGCGCCGGGCTCCGTCCTGACCTACGAGCCGCAGTGGAATGCCGATGTCAACTCGGTCTACGAGAACATCGCCGCTGGCGAAGTCTATCCGCACGATTTCC
>CAZOJL010000151.1:0-8556 GCA_964580075.1 uncultured Akkermansia sp.
GCCACGTCCAGGCGGTGCCGTTGTGATAGGCCGGTTTGCGGCGGGTGTCTTCGTCGCCGCGATAGGCGCCCCAGTAGGGATTGGCGGGGTCGTTGAGGCGCGCGCCGTCACGCCAGACCGGGAGCGGCGTGGCGACGGGGCGGTCGGCGAGCGAACGGATGGCGCCGGGGACGAGGAGGCGCTCGCAGGCCCGGATCACCGCTTCGGCGCGTCGGGGATCGGTGAGGGCGCCAAGGGTCACGGCGAGGAGCTGGTTGGGCCGGAGGGCGTCTTCGGGGATCGCCTGCGCCGCCGGTGTGCCCGGTTCGGCGCAGAGGCAGTCGGCGAGCCAGTGTGTCGTCCCGGCGCCGGGGAGCCCGCGACCGGGGAGCCAGAAGAGCGCGTTGAGTGACGCGTGCGCGCGGTCGGCGAGGGCGGCGGCCCACGGCACACGCCGCGCCAGGTGACCGGCTGCAAAACGAAGGGCGGCGATCCAGAGCGCCTGGATTTCGACGGGGTATCCCTGCCGCGGCGTGGCGGCGGGGTGGTTGGTGTCCATCCAGGTGAAGTGCGCCGGGCTGAAGACCAGGCCGCTGTCGGGATCGGTACGGATGCCGTTGGGGGTGCCGTCGCGGGTGTGCGTCAGGATCGAGGCGACGACGTCTGCAAGGGGTCGGCCCCCGCAATCGAGCGTCAGGACGGCTTTCGGACCGCGGACGCGGACGAGGTCGGCGCAGACGATGCAGAACCAGAGCGGCGCGTCGGAGGTGTCGCGGTTGGCATCGTCGTTGCCGCGGATCATGTTGGGCAAGGTCCCGGCGCGCTCGAAGCGGCCGAATCCGCGCAGGATGGCGCGGGCATCTGCGGTGCGGCCTGCCGCGATGAGGCCGCGCAGGACGATGAGGGTGTCGCGCCCCCAGTCGAGAAACCACGGATAACCGGCGATCACCGTGAGCAGGTCGTCGCGCGTGACGATATAGGCATCGAGCGCGCATGCCAGCGCGTCGCGCAGCGTCGGGGCGGACGCGCGCATTCGCTTCGGCTTCGCCTGCTTCGGGGCGGGGAGCGCCTGGGGCGCGTCCGCCCGGTCGGCGACGAGGGTGGCGGCGCCGCCGCCGCGGAGGGTGACTCCGAACCAGCCGGGCGAGAAGAGGTCGCCCTGGGGGGCGAGACCGCGGTCGGCGTCTTCGGGATGGGCGACACAATAGCTCCAGTCGGGCGCATGGTTCCAGGCGGCTCCGGGGAGGCGGATGGAACAGGTCTCGGCGGGGGTTGGGGTGAAAACGAAGCCGTGGGCGTCCGATCGCGCAGCCCGTGGCCAGTCGTGTTCGGGGCCGGCGAAGGCGCGCGTGGTTTCATGAAACGAACGCCACTCGATGTCGGGCCGGAGGACAAGCGTGACGGGGTCGTCGTCGGGCAGAATGTCGGTCCGGCGGTCAACCTCGGCGGTTTTGGCCCGGTCGCGGACGATGTCGAGACGGGCGCGGTTGCGGCCGCGTTCGAGGGAGAGGGAGAGCGTGAGCGGCGTCCAGCGTCCCATGCCGCAGGGGACATGGAAATGCCAGGTGGCGGTGTCGCGCGCAGGGCCGGCCTCGAACGTCTGGAGGCACGAGGCGTCAACCGCGTGGGAATAGCCGCAATGGCGCAGCCAGAGACGGCACCGGGTGAAGAAGATATGACGGTCGGACGGGACGCGCGGGTCGGTGTTGACGGCCAGCAGGGCGTCGTACTGGCTGCGGATCTCGCCCCACGCGGCGCGGACTTGAGACAGGGCGCCGCGGCCGTTGGTGAGAAGGGCACAGAGGCCGGGGTCACGGAGGGCGGCGCCGCGGAAACAGGTCTCGATCGGGGAGGTGCCGCCGGGAGCGAGGGCGAGGAAGCGCGCCGAGGCGTGGCGGACCCCGGCGGGGTCAAAGACCGAGATGTCGAGGGTGCAGTCGCGATGGGCGGAGGTGTTTCGGGTATCGGGCGGCGGGAGAAAGGTGCCGTGTGAGCCGTCGTCGAACGGCACGGAATCCTCCGAGGCGAGTATGGTGTCGGCCTCGGAGAGGCGTATCCGGAAGGGGGCTGGCGCGCGGATCAGGAGGAGATGGCCGGGCGGGACCGGGACGACACGCCGGGTGTCGGCGGGAAAGGACCAGAGGGTGCAGCGGGAGGGCATCGGGTTCCGGCCGACGGGGGTGCAAAAGGCGCGGGGGTCGGCGGCGAGAGCCGCGCCGAGCGCGTGGAGGTCGGGGGGCGGATCGGTTTCGGGCGTCATCTCCTGCGTCAGCCAGCCGCGCACGCGGAGGGCGAGCAGATTGCGGCGGCGCAGGGTGATTGCCGGGGGTTCGGCGGCGGGTGCGCGCAGGGCCGCGTCGAGCGCGGCAAGATCGGCGGGATCGGCGGTGAGGCAGCGGGTCTGGCCGGGGGCGAGGTCGAGGTGGCGATGATCCAGATCGGCGGGGTCGAAGGTGAACGCCTCGCCGGTGAGCAAGTCCCAGACTGGGGACGTGGCTGGGGACGTGGCCGGGGACGTGGCGGCGGCGGGGAAGCGGGCGGCGGGCCAGACGGCCGGCTGCGGGCGATCCGGATCGAGGTTGACGAGTGCGAGCAGCGGGGTGCCGCCGTCGGCGTGCGGGGTGCGGAGAATGGCGAGGCTGTTACCGGGGCCGGTTTGGATGAGCGTCACGGCGGTACGCGGGCCAAAGGCGGGATGGATGGCGAGGAGGGTGTTGAGGCGGGTGATGGCGGAGATCTGGTTGACGGGCGCGTCCCATCCCAAGGGGGGCGCGCCATGCACGTCGAGTCTGGATGTGGCAAACCATTCGACACCGGCGGTGATGCCGAATGCCCCCTGCTGGGAGACGAGCGCGGCGAGCGTGGTGCGCATGCGGGACCAGGTTTCACCGCGGGCCGCGAGGCGGTGGTTGTCGTGCGTTTCGGCAAAATGGATCAGCGGTCCGGTGGTTTCGGAACGGGCGAGTTCGGGAGGAAGTTGACGTTCGAACGTGGCGCGATCTTCCATCTGGAACGTTTCCGAGTAGGCCCAGTCGAGGTTGGCATCGGCGAGGAGCAGGTCGGTGATTTCGATTTTTCCGCCGAGGCCCTCGAGGAGAAAGACCGTTTCCGGGAAGGCTTCGCGGACGCGAGCGGTGATATAGCTCCAAATCTCGGGGGGAATCATATAGCCGGCGTCGCAGCGGAAGCCGTCGACGCCCTGGCGGCACCAGAACAGGAAGACATCGGCCATGAACGCGCGAAGCCCGCGATGGGCGAAGTCGAGTTCGACGAGATCGGCCCAGATGACGCCCCACGCGCCAGGCGACTTGAAGGCGCCGTCGGGGGCGCGTCGGAACCATTCGGGGTGGTTGGCGAGGAGCGCCGATGCCCAGCCGGTGTGGTTGGCCGGGATGTCGAGAAAAAGACGGGCGCGGCGGGCGTGGACGGCATCCGCCAACTCGCGGAATTGATCGATCGGTGTGGCGCGGGGGTCGAATTCGGCCAGCGCCGGGTCGACGTCGAAGAGATCGCGCGCGGCGAAGGGCGAGCCGTAGAGGCCCATGCGGGCGAAGGTGGTCGGGACGGGGTGGACGGGGAGGAGCTGGACGATTCGGAAGCGCATCGTGCCGAGGATGGTGTCGAGTTTGCGGATCAGATCGCGGAAGGTGCCGGATGGGGGGATGACGGTGTAGCCTTGGGCGAGCAGGGGGCCGGCGAGTTCCGCGTTGCGGGGCGTGTGGGGCCCGTCATGACAGGCGGCGCCGAATTGCCGGACAAAGGCCGTGTAGACGGTGTTGGCACAGGCGGTGTGGGCCGGGGCGACTTTGATGACGAGGTTGTCGCCGTCGGGCCATTCCGGGACGTCAGAGCCTTCGGGAATGAAGCACGCTTTTCCGGCGAACCAGCCGACCTCGGTGAGGCTGAGGGTGAGGGTGTGGCGACCCGAGCCGAGGTCGCGCATGGGGATGTCGTGCCAGTCACGCGCCAGCGGGGCCTGGTCGGCCTCGGTGGCGGCGACGATCTCACGGCGGCGGAGGGAGGCGTTGCCGAGGTTGGTGCGGAATACGGCGCGGCCGTGTCGGGCGCGAGGCAGCGTGAGGGAAACGGAGAGGGTGTCGCCTGCGAACTGGAGCAGGCGTGCACCGGGCGTCGGATGTTGCTGGAGCGGCATGGATGAACCTAAAAAAGGCTTATAGGCTGAAAGGCAGTAAGGGGTATCTTACCTGTGAAGGGCGAAAGAGACAAAAGAAAACATTTTTCAATCGCACCGCGCACACCGTGGGAGCGGATGTGATACAATAATCGACCGAGCGACCCGTTGAAGCTCACTACACGGATCAACAGAGCCGACACCGCATCGGTGCGGCCAAACTAAGGAGTCACAAGATGAGAGGCAAGTTTGTTCTGATGGGAGTGTTGTGTGCCGGCGCGATGGGAATTGGCGCGGTGCGGGCGGAAGAAGCGGTTGCTGCCGATGTCAAACCCGACGCTGTCGACATGGAGGCCAAGCGGTTTTCGGCCGTTGACACCGACGCGAACGGCGTCGTCTCCCTGGAGGAATTCAAGGCGATGCAGGAGAAGCGTGAAGAGACCATGAAGCAGCGGATGGGCGACAAGTACGACGCCGAGAAAGCCGCCAAGAGACCCTCCGCCGAAGAGGCTTTCAAGAAGCTCGACACCGACGAAAACGGCACGCTGAGCAAGGAAGAACTGGCCGCGGGCCGGGGTCCCAGAGGTCCCCGTTCGCAGCATGAAGGCAAAAAAGGAAAGCAGAAGAATCCGGCCGCAGTACCTCAGAAATAAGCTGAGCGGACGGGTCTGCGTGAAACTTGAAATACGCAATCTGCAGCGCGTCTTCCGGATCGATCAACGAGCGTTGCGAGTCCTCGCGACGGCGCTGACCGGAGCCGCGCAGCGGGTTGCGCTGCAATTGCCGTGGCGCGAGCTGACGGTGATGGTGGTCGATGATGTCGCGATCGAGTCGGTGAATCGGGCCGTGCTGGGCCACGTCGGCGTCACCGACGTCATCACCCAGCGCTACGAGGCGATTCCCGGCGAGCCGCCCGGCCTGATCGGCGAGGTGGTGATCAATGTCGAAGAGGCCTGGCGGGTCGGTTCACGTCTGGCCCGCACACGGCCTGCCTGGTCGCCTGCACGGGAGCTGGCTCTCTATCTGGCCCACGGGTGCGATCATCTGACCGGCGCCGACGACGCCACACCCGCCGGGCGTGTGCGGATGCGTCGTCGCGAGCAGCGGTGGTTGGCCGGTCTGGAGATCCGCGCCGGTCTGATCCGGCCCGCCCGCGACGGATCGCAATGATCCTAAAAGATCATTTCATTTGACCCCGCGCGCGATCACTGCTATCCTGACACCCATTTCTCAGATACCCATCGGGGCGTAGCGCAGCCTGGTAGCGCGTTTGCTTGGGGTGCAAAAGGTCTCGGGTTCAACTCCCGACGCCCCGACCATTTTAAAGCCCGTTTTTATTGGAAAAACCCAATAAGAACGGGCTTTTTTTGTTGATCCGGCCCGGTTTCCTGTTTTCCCTGTTACTTCGCCCTCACATCCCCGCCAGCATCCTCCGTTCACCACGCGCCCCGCTCTCGCCTCTCGCCCACCCCCTCGCCACCTCCGGCATCCTCATCATCCTTCCCGGCTCGCGCCGCCGCCTTCGCCCTTCTCACCGCCAGCGACGCCGCGCGTGCCGTATCGCTCCACCGATTCTCAGTCGCGCCCCTCACGCCAGCGCCCTCCCTCCACCTCTGGCCCCAGCGTCCACCGGTACCGCTTCACCCCGCCCCGGTGCTCCATCCCTTGGGCTTTGCGCGTTCTTTTTCCGTCTGTGTTAGTCCGTGCCAGTCCGTGTCAGTCCGTGCCGGTCCGTGTTCACCCCCGTCCTGAACCCTGAACCCTGTTCCCCGGTGCCCGGTTCCGGGCACCTATTCGCGATCGGCCATCCCGGAAACGCCGCAGTGAGTAGTGGAGCATCAACATCCCGGTCCAGCAGCTCCGCCGCCATGCACAGCGTCTTCCTGTGGCCTCCGGAACGCAAACGAGCGGATTGGGTGATCTTGACGTTTCACACGGTTTCTGCCATGCTTCCCGAGAAGAAATCGCTGTGGCAGACAGAGTCTGGCATGAGGCTGCTTATGTAGGTCGGGGACCGTATGGAAATGATGCGGAAGCACCTTGAGTCCATTGCAAAAGAAGGATGACGATGCGCGGATTCCGAATGGCGCGGATTCCTGATGAAGAGAACAGACCGATGGCGCCCATACGGCAGACCTTGGGCCGCCTCTGGCCCTACACCTGGTCCCAGCGCCGTTGGATCGCGGGTGGGATTGTGGCGATTCTCTGTCTTTCGGGCCTGAATCTCGTCATGCCGCAACTGACTCGATGGACGATCGATACCATCATTCCAGGGAAGCTCTTTTCTCTTCTGTTCGTCGTCGCCGGCTGCATCTTCGCGGTAAATATCCTCAAGGGGTGTTTCGGCTTCGTGCAGACGTATTTCATGTCACATGCCGGGCAGAGCGTGATCTTCGAGCTGCGAAGCCGATTGTATGAACACATGCAGGGGCAGAGCCTCGGCTTCTTCCACAATCGCCGCACCGGCGATTTGATGTCCCGCGTAACCAATGATGTCAACTCTCTCCAGCAACTCATTACATCCGGTGTGGCGGAAGTCCTGACCGACGTCATAACCTTCTTCTTCGTTCTCGTTCTTCTCGCCTGGATCGACTGGCGCCTCACGCTGCTCCTTGTGCCCACCTGGCCGCTTATGATCATCATTACCCGCCGTTTTGGTCGAAGGATCCGCATTGCGTATCGCGACGTCCAGGAGAGCATCGCCAATGTCAACGGCCATCTTCAGGAAACGATTGCCAACATCCAGGTCGTGAAGACCTTCGCGACTGAGGAGCACGAGATCGGACGATTCACCGAGCATAACCGCGCTTCGATGCGCTCTAACCTCCACGCTGTGCGGATCTGGTCGCTCTTCCATCCGATCATCGACGTGGTCAACAATGTGGGAGGTATCGTGGTTCTCGCCTACGGTGCCTACGAGGTGATGAAGGGTCGGATCACCCTCGGCACCCTCGTCGCATTTCTCGCTTACCTGAACATGCTGAACCGACCGATCAACCGCTTTTCCAGGATTCTTAACGTCATTCAGCAGGCCTCAGCCTCGGCGGAACGCATCTTCGAGATACTCGACACCGAGCCGGAAGTGCAGGAGAAGCCGGACGCGCAGCAGCCGAAGGCCGGGCTGGGTGCAATTCGGTTCGAGGATGTCCGGTTCTCCTATGACGGAAAGAGGACCGCACTATCAGACTTCTCGCTCGAAGCCGAGCCAGGACGGACCATCGCTCTTGTCGGGCCGTCCGGCGCCGGCAAATCGACAGTCGTCAACCTGATTATGCGGTTCTATGATCCGCAGCAGGGACGCGTCTCTATCGATGGGGTGGACGTCCGCGACCTGAAGATACGGCCCCTGCGCCGCCTCTTCGGCGTTGTCTCGCAGGAAGCGATCCTTCTCAACGGCACGGTGAGGGAGAATATTGCCTACGCCAGTCCTCATGCCTCGGACGACCTGATTGAAGAGGCCGCGCGCAACGCCAATGCGCACGACTTCATCATGCAGTTTCCGGAAGGATACGCTACACCGATAGGCGAACGCGGAGTGAAGTTGTCAGGCGGACAGCGGCAGCGGATCGCTATTGCGAGGGCGATCCTTAAGGATCCGCGCATCCTCATTCTTGACGAGGCGACGAGTCATCTCGACTCGGAATCGGAGTATCAGATCCAGCAGGCCCTTGAGCGACTGATGAAAGGGCGCACCACGCTTGTCATTGCGCACCGCCTCTCAACAATCCAGAACGCCGACCAGGTGGTGGTGCTCGACAACGGCTCAATCGTCGAACGCGGTACGCCAGCCGTCCTGACGGCCAAGCAGGGCCTCTTCGCCGCGCTGGTCCGGCGGCAAAACGGGGTGGTCGCTTCGCTTCTGGGCACAGAAGACGCATGAATGCCTCTCAGAACAGGGAATAGAGATATGGGGCCGCGCTCTGGCCGACCACAATAAGGAGCCCGAACAGCAGAAACAGCAGCACCAGCGGCACGATCCACCACGCCTGGTTGTGCCACGCAAACGCCCCGAATTCCAGCAGAAGCCGCCCCAAATGCCTTAAAAAACGCATCGCCGCCCCCTTCTCAATCCTTCTCCTGCAACGGCCGCCCGTCGGCCTTCTCCTGCCACGGCGGTTGATCCTTCTTGGACAGCACGTATGACCCCAGCACCAGGCCGTCCATCTCTGTTCGCATGAAACACCGATAGGCATCCTCCGGCGTGCAGACAATCGGCTCGCCCCGCACGTTGAAGGAGGTGTTGATGATCACCCCGCATCCGGTCGCCTTCTCAAAAGCCTTGATAATGGCATAGTAGCCGGGATTGTCCTCCGGCGACACCGTCTGCACGCGCGCCGAATAGTCGACATGCGTGACGGCGGGGATGTCGGATCGCACTTGGGCGATGCGCTCCTGAAAAGGCACCCCCGCCGCATCCCCCGCGTGCTCCCGGCCGCGGCAGTGGT
>CAZOJL010000152.1:0-8292 GCA_964580075.1 uncultured Akkermansia sp.
TTTTTAGACAAAAGGCCATGACCGTGCCGGCGCGCGCAGGGCTACTCTTTTGGGACGTCGTCGCGAAGGCTGCCGCGTTTGTGGATGTCCTTGAGCGGGATGACGGTCATGATGCCGGGAGCCGTCTCCATGCGCACTCCCAGGTCGGTGATGGCGTCGAAGACGCCGCGGAAGATGGTTCCCGAGACGGTGATCACCTCGTAATCGGGGATGAAGAGACGGTCGAGCGCGATGTGGCGGGTGAGGGTTTCGCCGCGTGTGACGGTGACGTCGAGAGTTTTCTCGGCCCAGCCTTTACGCACGAGTTTGAGCGTATGGGTGCCGACGCTCAATCCCCTGATGAGGAGGGGGTTGGAGAGGTTGGTGGTTTCGTCCTTTTTCGCGGCGGTCTTGCCCGCAGTCTTGCCGGCCACGAAGACCTCGACGTCGGCGGGGGTGGTGGTCAGTTGGACGGAGCCGGTGTTGGGAGAGAGGCGAAACTCCTCGATTGTATTGCCGCCCCGACTGAGTTCGAGTGTGCGGGCGAGAGGGTCGTGCCCGTCCTGTTCGACGCGAACACGGTAGGTGCCGGGCTGGAGTTCGTCGAGGGTGAGGGGGGTTTCGCCGCGGCGGTCGTTATTGACGTAGACGCGGGCGCCGGCCGGTATGGAGGTCACCACGAGCCGGGCGGGGATGGGCGCGAGGGTGATGTCCACTGTCTGGGTTTCGCCTGCGGCGAGTTTGACGCGCTGGCTCACATCGAGAAAGCCCGTGGCGCGGACTTCGACAACGGCCTCGCCCTCGGGGATCCGTTCGATGGTGCACGGTGCCGTGCCACGCGGGATACCGTTGATTGTGACGGTCGCATTCGGCGGATCCGTCACGAGGGTGAGCGTGGCGGAATCGGAGAGGAGATTGACGGCGAGTTTCACCGGTGTGCGGTCCGTCAGGGTCACCTCCCGTTCGCTCGGCTGAAAGCCCGGCAGGTTAAAGCGGAGGCGGTGCATACCGGAGGGCAGAGAGGTGATCAGGATCGGGGTCACACCCAGGTCGACTCCGCCGGCGGAAACGGTTGCGCCGCGCGGGGTGCTGTGGGCGAGGAGCAGCGTGGCAAGCGGTTCGAGGGTGACATCGAGCATGCGGCGGGTGTTGGCGCCCAGGACGACCGTTTCATAGTGATCGCGATAGCCGCGCCGGTTCAGGGTCACGAGGTGTTCACCCGGAGGCAGGTCGGAGACGGTCAGCGGGGTTGTGCCGCGTTCCACGCGGTTGATCAGAACACGGGCGTCTGCGGGGACGGAGACGATCTGGAGTTCGGTGGTGGGCGCGGCCGGAGGTTCGGCACGGGTGTCGGCGGCGGCGAGCCGGTCGGTCATGCCGCAGAGGACGGCCAGCATGAGAGACGGTAGGGCAGTCCGGCCGGCAAACGTGGGACGCGGGTGACGGGTCATCCGCAATTCTCCGGTCATTCCTGTTTTAGCAACATACGATTTACAGCTCACACGCATAGCCCTACACCCTTTTTCCATTCGTTATCAGCTACCGGTGTTTACGCGTCGCCTTGAGGCGCGTCTCGACGTCGAGCAGTTTGCTGGCAGCCTCGCGATGGCGGTCGTCCGTACGGTCTGGAATCAGGTCGCAGATGATGCGGAGCTCTTCGCGGGCGTTTTCCCAGTTCTGCATATTGATGGCGCGGTCGGCGAGAAATCGGTGTTCCTTGTGGCGGCTGTCGAGTTCGGGGACGGCCTCTTCGATGCCGCGGAGGACTTCCGAGAAGAACGGGGGTTTGGGGTCGACCGTCTCCAGGCAGACCTCGGCGTCGCGGAAGCTGCTGATGGCGGCGGCGATGTTGCCGTAGCGCAGGTCCCGCTCATCCATCCGTTTCTGGGCGATCAGCAGCGCGTCGCGGGCCAGTTCCGTGAGTTTCTCGGCGGAATACTGGATGGCCCAGATGCCCAGTTCGCTCTGGCCGAAGGTTTCGAGTTTCTCGCGCAGGGCGGCGAACGCATCGGGTTCCTTGCGGTTGGCAACCCGCACGCGGTGGACGCGGCGGCCAATGATGACGGTCAAATCCCACGAGGTGAGCTCTCCCCGGGTGATGCTGGAGGCAAAATAGGTGGGGTCGAGTGCCAGAAAACCGCCCGACTCGATGGCGCGCACACAGTCATGGATCAAGGTGGGGGCGATGGCTTTCTCTTTGCTGATTGAGCGGTTTTGCGAAAGGTCATCGATCCGCACGGCGATCACGTGATCGGGGGAGAGGGTGAGCTCGTAACGGAAAATCGACTCGGGGGTCGCCTCGATCTTCTCGTAAATAATCTGAAGGGTTTCGTCCCGGGGCGGGGCGGGCGGGAGGTTGGCCTGCGTTTTGCCGGCGTCGCCAGGGGTGGTCATGATGAATGTCGCGCAGAGGAGGAGCACGACGATGGCGGCGACGGTGTAGAGAATCGGCCGGAGGTTGTGGCGAGGCGCGGAGCCGAAGGCATCGGTCTGCAGCCCGAGATCAATGATCGGCGAGGTCGTCGGCGAGGTCGTCGGCGCGGCGGCGGGAGCGGCGGCGGCGGGCGAACCCGGGGCGGTGACGCGCACGCGGGTATCGCCGACGGTGATGATGTCGCCCGGCAGGAGCTGTGTGCGCCGGATCGGCATGTCGTTCACCAGCGTTTCGTTGGCGCTCTCGAGGTCGGTCACCCACACCGCGCCATCGATCACGTCGAAGCGGCAGTGGTTGCGGGAGAGCAGGGGGTCGGGAATGGCGATGGCGTTGTCGGAGGCGCGGCCGAGTGTTTGCGGATCTCCGGGGGTGAGGGTGAATGTTTCCCCGACGTTGCAGGGCCCGGTTTCGATGGTCAGTGCGTATGGGTGTGTGTGTGTCATGGACTCGGGTCTGTTACGGGGTGTCAGAAAAGCTGTCCGCTGACCTGGGTGAGGGTGGGACCGAGCAGGATGATGAACACAGCGGGAAAGATGAAGATCATCAGCGGGCCGAGCATTTTAACGGGGGCCTCGTTGGCCAGGCGTTCGGCCCGTTCGAAGCGCCGCTGGCGCATCTGGTCCGATTGGATGCGGAGAATGGCGCCGATGCTGACGCCCAATTCGTCGGCCTGAATCAGGGCGTAGGTCACCGAGCGGAGGTCGGAGAGCCCGACGCGGGTGGAGAGGTTGCGCAGGGCGATGCGGCGCGGCGTACCGAGCTGGATCTCGCGGATGACGTGGATCAGCTCCTCGTTCAAGGGATCGAGGGCGCGACGCTCGCAGTTGCGCTGCAGAGCGGTCATAAAGTCGAGCCCGGCCTCGACCGCCAGGGTCAGGAGATCCAGGACGAACGGAAGCGCTCGCTGAATCGAGCGGTGGCGCGCCGACAGGACACTTTTCAGCCAGAGCATGGGATACAGGTAGAAGAGGAGGATGCCGCCGAGGGTCAGGAGCGGGGACTCGGAACCCACCTCGGGAAAGACGCGGATCATGAGGCGGAGCAGGGCGAACCAGATCGAACCGAAGACAACGGGAACGAGCAGTTTGATGGCGAGGAACTCGGTCGGCGTGATGACCCCGTCATAACCGGCGGCCGTGAGTTTGGCCCCCAATGTGGCGCGTGTCGAAGCAAAAGCCGGTTTGGCGAAGAACGGCTCGACATTGGGCGCGAAGGGGAGAAGGAGGCGGAACACCAGAGGGATGACGCGACGCTGGCGCCGACCATCGGCCAGCGTGGCGTACGTAATCTGGCGGGCGGCGTGCAGCGTATACCAAACCAACCCGGCTGCGCACCCGGACCAGCAGAGGATAGCGGCGAACTGGAGGAGCGGTGTCATAGGTTAAGAGTTAAAGATTCCCGCGTGACGTTTAAAAATGATCTAAAGACGGCGCTATTGTAACAGAACCCTTCGACGGGTCAAACCCCAAAAGGAGAATTTGGGCTGGTTCTTACTGTTGCGGGTGCGGGCGATCTCGGCTATTATAGCGCCATGTACGAAATGACACCTGTGCCGCCCATGTGGCGGTGGTTCGATGAGTCCCGCTTTGGCCTGTTCATTCAATGGGGGCCCGCCTCTGTTTACGGGCGTGGTGAGCATGTGCTGTTGCGCGAGCACATGGATCAGCAGGCGTATGCCAAGGCGGCGTGCCGATGGAATCCGCGGAAATACGACCCCGAGGGGTGGGCGGTCGCGGCGCGTGAGGCGGGGTTGCGTTTCAGCGTGCTCACGGCCCGTAATCCGGACGGCTACTGCCTGTGGCAGACGGCGACCACCGACTACGCGGCGAGCGCGCAGGCCCCCAAACGCGATCTTTTCGGCGCCTATGTGAAGGCTTTCCGTGATGCGGGGCTGCGGGTGGGCGTGGCGTACAGCCTGGCCGACTGGCGGATGCCGGCCTATTGGCTTGGCCCCTCCGGCGACCCGGCAGGCTGGCAGGCCTACCGCGCGTATGTGCGGAAGCAGCTCTGCGAATTGCTGACGCGCTATGGGCCCATCGATCTGCTGTGGTTTGACGATGCCGGCCCGTATACGCAGGAAGACTGGGGCGTCTCCGAGCTGGTCAGACTGGCCCGCGAGCTGCAACCCGCGATAGTCATCAGCAACCGGTGCGGCGCGGGTTCGTTCGCGGGGGATTTCAACGTGATCGAGCCTGATCAGCGCCCCCCAACTTCCGGCCTGTGGGCCTCCGTGCGGACGCCGACCTGGTGCCACCGGGGCTATGCGAGGGGTGAACCTTGGTGTACGCCGGAGATTCTCTTGGACCACCTGGTGGCCTCCACGAGCCAGGGGGGAAGCCTGCTGCTTGCGATAGGGCCCAAGAGCAACGGCGTGTTGCCCCTCCATTTCGCCCTGCGCATGTCGACGGTGGGCAAATGGCTCAGAACCCACGGCGAAGCGATCTATGGCGCCGGAGCGCTGGCGCTGGGCGATTTTCTCTCTTACGGCCGTCTGACAAAACGGGGGCGCAATGTGTATGTGGTGATTCGCTTCTGGGATCGGAAACAGCGCCTGATTCTGAACGGGTTCAAGACCCCCGTCCTGCGGGCCGTGCTGGTGACGACCGGGCAGGCGATTGATGTCCGGCAGGAGGACGATGTGGTCGAGCTGACGGGGTTGCCGCGCGTGTTCCGCTCTCTGCTGTTTCCCGTGATTCGCATCGAGTGCGACGAGGAACCCGCGGTGTGCGATTGGACGCAGGATGCCGGTTGGTTGGCCCAGTCAGGCCGGCTGGCCCAGTGGGCGGCGGCCCGCGGGGCCGGCTTCGCCGCAGTTGGCGAAGGCGTATGATCCAGGATGGATGGGGCAGGGGTGGCAAGCGATGCCGATCTACGAGTTCTACTGCGGTTCGTGCAACACGGTGTTCAGCTTTTTGTCACGGCGTCTGGGTGTGTCCCGCGTTCCGGGATGCCCGGTGTGCGGTTGCATAGTGAACCGCGAGGTGTCACCCTTCGCCTGTTTGCGCCGCGGCAAGGAGGGCGCGGACGGGGACGGCGCCGACGACCCGCTGGCATCGGTTGACGACGCGCGGATGGAGCGGGCGATGGAGGCGTTGTCGGGCGAACTGGGGAACCTGGATGACGCCGACGCCGACCCGCGCGATTCGGCGCGGCTGTTCGCGAAATTTGCAGATCTGACGGGAATGACCTTTAATCCCGCCGTGCGCGAGGCGCTGGCGCGCATCGAAGCGGGCGCCGATCCGGATCACGTGGAGGCGGAGTTTGGCGAGGTGTTGAACGCCGCCAATCCGTTCGTGACCGAGTCGGGTGGATCGCTCCGCGACATCCTTCGCCGCCTGCGAAGGGAGCCGCGGCGGGATCCGAAACTGTATGATCTGCCGTGACGAAACGGCTTGGGAATGAAATGAAACACGGATGCAAACGGGGGGGCGGGTCGGTCTGCCGCAGCGGATTGGTGGCATCCGCTGTCGTGGCGGCTGTGCTGCTCGTGCTGCTCGTGCTGCCGGGTTGTCTCACCGCGCCGATCCGTCCGCCGCGCGACCGCAAGCCGGAAGTGATGACGTTTGAGGTCACGGGCTACTGCAACTGCGGGAGTTGCTGCGGATGGAAACGGAGTTGGTTCGGGTTGGGGGCGCCCGTGATCGCGTACGGCCCGAACAAAGGGGCTCCGAAGGAGGTCGGCATCACGGCGAACGGCAGCCGGACCCGGCGTGGCACGGTGGCGGCCGATACGACGGTGCTTCCATTCGGCACGATCATTTATGTTGCCGGCTACGGATACGGCAAGGTTGAAGACCGGGGCGGCGCGATCAAGGGCAACAGGCTCGACATGTGGTTTTCGTCTCATGCGGCGGCCAAAAAATGGGGCCGGCGCACGATACGGGTGAAGGTGTGGCGTTGACGGGGAAAGCAGATCATGATGACAGACGCAGACAAAGCGGGGAGCGGGTCGGACACCGGCCGCCATTTTCTCAGGCAGTGGATCCTGGAGGAGGTCGCGGCCAGTCTTCCCGGTGGCCAGGTGGTGACGCGATTTCCGCCCGAACCCAACGGCTGGCTGCATATCGGCCATGCCAAGGCCGTGTGCATTGATTTCGGTATGGCCCGGGAGTTTGGCGGAGTCTGCAACCTGCGGATGGACGACACCAACCCCACGACGGAATCCGACGACTATGTGCAGGCGATTCTGAACGACATCCGCTGGCTCGGTTTTGAGTGGGGCCAGTTCGTCTACGCCAGTGATTACTTCGAACAGATGTACGCCATCGCCGAGGATCTGATCCTGCGGGGGCATGCCTATGTGTGCGAACTGACGCAGGAACAGTGGAAGGCGTACCGGGGGATTCCGACACAGCCCGGCAAACCGAGCCCCTTCCGTGAGCGCAAGCCCGAAGAGAGCCTGGCGCTGTTCCGCCAGATGCGTGGGGGCGCGTTTGAGGACGCCACCCTCTGCCTGCGCGCCAAGATCGACATGGCGTCGCCCAACATCCACTTCCGCGACCCGGTGCTCTATCGGATCATGCGGGCGTCGCACTATCGCACGGGCGACACGTGGTGCGTCTACCCGATGTACGATTTCGCGCATCCGATCGAGGACACGCTCGAGGGCGTGACCCACTCGATGTGCACGTTGGAGTTCGAGGTGCATCGTCCGCTTTACGACTGGGTGGTTGACCGTCTGAACGAAATGGGGATGCTGCCCGTGCGCAACGGCGCCACGGTGCGGCCGCGTCAGCGCGAATTCGCCCGGCTCAACCTGACCTACACGGTGATGAGCAAGCGGAAGTTGTTGCAGCTCGTGCAGGAGAAACACGTCGACGGTTGGGATGATCCGCGGTTGCCGACCTTGGCCGGCATGCGTCGCCGGGGGTACACGCCGGAGGCCGTCCGCGATTTCTGCGAACGGATCGGCGTCTCCAAATACGAAAGCGAAACCGATCTGGCGCTGCTGGAGTACTGCGTGCGCGACGATCTGAACCGCCGGGCTCAACGCCGGTTGGTGATCCTGGATCCGGTCAAAGTGGTTGTCGAAAACCTTGCCGATGATGCCGAGGCGTGGTTTGACGCGAATAACAATCCCGAGGATCCCGAATCGGCCAGCCGCAAAATCCCGTTCAGCCGCGAGTTGTGGATCGAGCGTGACGATTTCATGGAAAATCCGCCACACAAGTTTTTCCGCCTCTCGCCGGGCCGGGAGGTGCGGCTCCGCTACGCCTGCCTTTTCACCTGCACATCGGTTGTGAAGGACGACGCCGGACGGGTGGTCGAGATTCGCGGCACGTATGATCCGGAGTCCGGGGGCGGCAATGCGCCGGATGGCCGAAAGGTGAAGGGGACGATCCACTGGGTTTCGGCCCGTCATGCCCGGCAGGTCGAGGTGCGGCTTTACGACCGGCTCTTCACGGTGGCCGATCCGCTCGCCGATGAAACGCGGGATTTTCGCGCGTTCCTCACCCCCGACTCGATCCGTACGGTGACGGCCCAGGCCGAACCGTCGCTGCTGGCGGCCGCTCCCGGTGAGCGATTCCAGTTCGAGCGCCTCGGTTATTTCTGCGCCGACACACGGGCGTCCAAGCCCGGCGCGCCGGTGTTCAACCGCACCGTGACGCTTAAGGACTCGTGGGGGAAGGCGACGAAGGGCTGACGGAGAATGGGGCGAATGACGGGGCTCGAACCCGCGACAGCCAGAACCACAATCTGGAGCTCTACCAACTGAGCTACATTCGCCATGGCGACGGAAACGCGAAACGGGGCGAAGATTAACAGACCGTGAGGCGGGACACAAGCCCGAAATCGGTCCCGAAATCGCTCCCGGTGTCCCTCAGGGCGCATGGCAGTTCTGATGAGGTCGTTGATTCGTAATCATAATCGTAATCGTA
>CAZOJL010000153.1:0-8233 GCA_964580075.1 uncultured Akkermansia sp.
CCGCGCCCGTCACCACCAGCTCGTCGCCGGTCCAGCGCGGCAGCACCAGCGTCGGCGCGTTCGTGCCCGTCACCTGCGGCTCGGGCGCGTCCGTCAGCGTCATTCGCCCGCTCGCTCCGAGCCGCCATCCGCCCCGCCCGGCCTCCCCGGTAGCCGCCATCCACGCGGTGTAGCTTGCCATATCGAGGTTCACGCTGTAGCCGATGTTCGTCACGGTGTAGTCGCCCGCCTCGAATACCACGTTGTGCCAGCGACACGCCCCGCTCCATCCGCTGTAGGGCGCCGTCAACGTCATCCCCTTGGAGATCAGCATGTCGTAAATGTTGTACGGCACCACCGTCCCGAGTAGCGGACCAATCCCGCTCCCTGCGGGCCCGCCCCCGGTGTGCCCGCCGCTCCATCCGTACGCAAACAGCGACACCCCGTGCCACCGGTTGGTCGACACCACCGCTCCCGCCTGCGCGTCGCGCAGGAAGACGTGCCCCATCTGGTTGTTGCTCCCGCCCTCGAAACGCACCCCGTCCGAAATTCCCGCCTGGTTGACGTGCAGTTCGTGGATCAGCGAGGCGTAGAGGCCGGACGAGGCCGCTCCCTGGAACCGCACCGCCCCCTCAACGCCAACCACCGAATGGACGCCATCCAGGTACGCCGCGCGCATTGAGTTGCCCCGGATCACCAGCGTGGAGGTCCGGTTGGAGCTCGTGCCGGGCCAGGCCGGTATGGCCCGAATCACGTCGCCCGCAATCACCGCGCTGTCGAGAGTGATTCCCACATACGGCCGCCACGGCACCGTAACATCCCCGACGTAGCGCCCCGGCGCCACAGTCACCTGCCAGTAGCGCTGGTCGGCATCTGCGTACGCCTCCGCGTTCTCCGCATTGCCGATGTGGTCAAACGCCGCCTGCACCGTCAGATACGGCGCCGCCGCCGAACCCGTCTCTGCCGTGTTCGTCGCCGCGCCGTCCACATACACCAGCCGCGATGCCCGCCCGGGATTGATCCCCGCGGCCGCTTCAGCCGCGATGATCTCGGCATCCTCGTAGGTCGGCCGCGCCGCGATCTGGGACTCCAGCCCCAGCCTCATGTCGCTCATCCGCGCGTTTGCCCATCTCTCCGTCGCCGTCCGGCCCGAAGCCGACCCCTGCGCTCCCGCGCCGGTCGCTACCCCCGCAGCAACCACCGCCACCAGCCAATACCACTTCTTCATACCGCCCCCCTTGTTATGTTCCATCATCATGCGCTTCACACCCCTTCCGTTTCGACTCCCAGTGTCAATTCACCCTCTTCATTCAGGATCCCCACTACCCGGTGCCACTCACCCGTCCCCGGATGCTGCACCCGCACCCCGAGCGCCGGCAACATTCCCGCGTGCGGACGGAACAGCACCCGCTGACCGTCCGCGCCCGCCTCCTCTGCAATCCCCACCAGGCAGGCCGCGCACCCCGCTTCGCCCTTTGCCACCCGTCCATCGCCGGCCGACACCAGCCAGTCGCCCGGTTCGCAGGTCCCCGCCAGCTCGCAACGCGCATTCGCTGCTCCGGTCAGCGGCAGGCAGTCACACAATGCCCCCGTCGCTGCAACGTCCGTGACCACATACGGCACAGCCTGCAAGCCATTGGTTGGCATCTCCGCGACGCCCTCCGCCGTCAGCCTCGCCAACCGCCCCACAGTCACGTTCCCCGCCGGCAAACGCCTCACCCCCGCCAAACAATCTGAAGTCAGAATGATCATCCCTTCCCCCTTTTCTGTCTCACGCTATTTTTCAACACCGCGCCGGATCTGCGGCGTGGGGTTGCCCCCGCCCGACACCGGCACCCAGTCTTCGTTCGGCGGCGTGTAGCCGCCGCTGGGGGCCGTCCAGCGCTCCCCGGTCCTCACGTTCACCCACTCCACCAAACCCTGCGTCGCTGGCCCGGTCGGCGGCAGAAATTCCTGCGGACTCCAGTGCTTCACCGTCACCTGCCTCCCGTCCCCTGTCTTCTTCCCACTGCCCGCTACCGTCTTTCCACTGCCAGTGCCAACTTTTCCCCCTGCCCGCGCCGCCGCCTTCGCCCTTCTCACAGCCAGCGACGCCGCCCGCGCGGCATCACTCCACCGGTTCTCAGTCACGCCCTTCGCTGTTCGATGTTCTCCCTCACTGATCACCGATGACTGATCACTGATCACTTTCCCCTGGCCCCTGTTCCCCGTCCCCTTCACCGTCCGACCGTACCGCTCCGCCATCTCCTCCTCGCCCCTGTGCGACCCGATCGGGTCAGCGAACCGCATCCCGCGCTCCGCCCCCTGGATGTCGCCGAACAGTATCCGCGCCCCCGTGCCGAGGAATGCCCGCACTCCCGGCTTCTGCGGCAGCTTCCCGGCCTCGGACGCCTGCCGCAGCCAGTTGCGCGCCTCGGTCCGACGCACCGCCGGCACCGTGTGCATCAGCGCATCAATCGCCAGCGGCAGCAGCGCCGCGGCCACTGCGCCCACCCCCGCGCCCGCGCTGCGCGTGGGCTTCACAATGATGTTCTTCGCCGCCGTCTCCACGGGGATCCGCACCGCCCGGCCCGACGTCCCGATCGTCCCCTTGCGCAGGTTCGGCGGCAGATTGTACATCACCCGTTCGGCGTCCACCTTCATCGGGCCGCGCGCGTAACGGCCCGTCTTCGTCTTGTGGATCACCGGCAGATAGCCGTCCTGGCGCGCCGACGTCTCGGCCCGTCTCTGGAGTGTCTCCGTCAACTCCTTGCGCGTCATCAGCCCCCGCTTCAGCATCACCTTGTCATGGACCGTCGGGCCGAAGCGCTGCGTCTCCGTCTTCGCCCCCGGCCGCAGCACCGGGTAACGCTCCATCAGCTCCTCGTGCGCCGCGAAATCGTCGATCCAGTCCGGCAGATCCGAGGGAAACGCCTCGACCCCGTACTCCGCGTAATACCGCACCGGGTTCATGATGCGCCGCAGCGCCTCGACCTCCGCGAAGCGGATGCCCGCCGCGGTCAGCTTCGCGGCGACCTCCTCCTCGGCCGCGTCCAGCAAGCTCCGGCTGTCGCTCCGCACCCAGGCCCGCGCCTCGGTCAGCGCGTCCTCGGCCTCCCGGATCTGATAGTCCGTCAGCGTCTTGTCCCGCCTCAGACACTCCCGCACCGCCTCGATATCCGCCAGCGTGAAATCCGTGCCGTCCCGGTAGCGACTATCCAGATAGCGCTTGGAAGCCTCCCGCAACTTCTCCGGATCGCCCCCCGCTGCATCCATGTCCGCCAGCAGGCGCGTGTACCGCGCCGTCACCGATCCCTCGGTATCGCCCGTCACCACCGCCGGCGCCACCGCTGGCGCCGGCGCTCCCTGCGTCTGGCCTGCCACAGCCTGCGTCTGCAACCGGCCATTATCATTGCTACTGCCACTGCTACTGCCACTGCCCTCGGTCTCCCCGGCTCGCGCCGCCGCCTTCGCCTTCCTTACCGCCAGCGAAGCCGCACGCGCCTCATCACTCCACCGGTTCCCCGTCCCGGCCGTCCCGACCTCCTCCAGCGAGCAGCGGCAGTGCCTCCCGCACAGCGGCGGCGGCATCAGCGCCCACTCCCGCGCCGTCTTCACCTGTCCCGCCCGCTCCAGACACGTCGGACAGTGCCCTCCCTCCGCCTCCGGCCCCAGCGTCCACCGGTAACGCTTAACCCCGCCCCGGTTCTCCATCCCTTGGGCGTTGGGCGTTGCGCGTTCTTTTTCCGCCTGTGTTAGTCCGTGTCTGTCCGTGTCAGTCCGTGCCTGTCCGTGTTCACCCCCATCCGGGCACCTATTCGCGATCGGCCTTCCGCCCTTGATGTTCGGTTCATTCGTCAGCGCCACGCTCACCAGACGCCGCGGCCTGATCCGGCCGCCCCCCAGGTCCTCGCACGCCGACGGCTCCGGAAAGACCGGCGACACCAGCCGATAGCGCCCGCCTGTCACCGCGGCCAGCCCCGCGTCCGTCCACCGGATCTTGGCCCAGAGCCCGTCCTCCCGCGCCTCCAGCGTCGCAACCCAGCCCGCCGCCTCCGACGGCTTCCCCGCATCCATGGAGAAATGATCAAAATCCACCAGCACACCCGGAAAGTTCGGCTCCGCCGCGCGGCCAGCAAAATCGGCCGTCATCGCCGCGCACGCCTCCGCGTCCACAACCTGCGTCACTTCCGCCCCGGCATGCGGAAACTCCCCGAGCGGACACACCTGCGCCCACCCATCCGCCGCCATTACAAACCCGCCCTCACCCATCCCGTGCCTCTTCTCTCCGGCGCGCCACTCGCGCCCTCAATAGAGCGCAACTATCAACACGCCTTCGCTTCCACCGTCCGTGTCTGTCCATGTCCCGTCTCCGGTTACCGCCCCCGCCGTTCTCGGCAGGGACTTCGACGGATGTCAATCGCTTCATACACGTTAATGCCCGGCAGGCACTATGTGATTCCGCAAGCAACGCTCAATTACCTTGGTGTTTATTTTCAACCTTTTAGCGATTTGCTTCTCAGAAAGCTTGCGTTTGCGAAGCGTATCAATACAGAATTTGTACTCCCATTCATCAATCCAATTAACCATCCGAGCATGTTCGACCAACTCACGACTCATGGACTTTTCAGCATCGCCTTTTATGCGTCGTAATCCCGGAAACAGGCCATCAGTACACAGTCCGAGAAAATTGTTCACGCAACAGTTTCCAACGGTGGCTATGTTTCCGGTTTTAGCGTTTTGGATCACACACATCTCGTGGATCGGATAGTGCCCGCATAAACATCGTTCCGGATGTTCATCCAGATAGATGTCGCGCAAATCCCACTCTTGCCTGGCAGCTTCCCAGGTTTTCGCCGCACTGCGGTCGATAATTTCAGTTTTCAATTGTTCAAAAGCCATACACAACCCCTTTCCAAACCTACTGCTCAAAATGTCCCGGCCAACGTGACCAAGACGAAATCCTTCATGTATCTATACTGTTGCGGCACCTCCTTTACCAACCAATACCCCGACTTTTCCCGCCCGTGTCAACTGCTGCCTCATTTTTCGTTTACGGGATTTTTTGGGAAATAAATACGCGAGCAGCGGATTTCGCTCAATTATTCTTGTCAATCGTATTTCTATAGCTTGTCCCGTAATTTGCCGCTCGGCAGCAATCTGCGCGTAGTTTTGGCCAGCATAACGGGCGCGCACCACGGCGAGTTCATCGTCACTCATCCCTAAAAAGAGTTTCAGGGCATCTCCAAGAATACCAATGGGCAACTCTTCCACCGGCGGCACCTCAGGCGTGCCCAGTCCCTCGCAATTCATTTTATCTTCACGGTCCTCGTCGAATGCCATGGTCCCTTGCGACGACTCCTCTAAAACGCATTTCGCACATGGGAGTTCTTCAAAAGCAAGTCCGGCATACACACCGGCGTCGATAGCCTGTTTGGTCGCACATCGGTGACAATACATGTTTCATCTCCTTTTTTTACATTCAGTGCGGGCGGTCCAGCGCCCCCTTCAAATCCTGTTCCCAGCCTGCGACATCAGGCCAGTTGCCGCCCACGCCTCTGCGTTCGTGGCTGGCAGTAAATATCGCCGCCCGTAAGGGCGGCATTTCTGCCAACCCTGTTAATAAACCCTTTTTGCCATAATTTCTGTAATACTGACACCCCCACCGCACGCCTCACCGGCATCCGTGACTGAATACCGCCGACAACCGCCCTCCAAACGGGTAGCCAACCAGCCCGCATCGACCGCCTCGCCTAGCAGCCCCTTGCCCTGCGATGGTGAGCACCCCAGCGCCAAGGAAAGCAGTTTGCTATAACCATTCTCAGATTCGCCCGGATTGGCCTTGACGATCCGTACAGCGTCAACCGCCTGGTACAACTTCGGCCGTCCAGCTTTCGGCGCAGGTTTCGCAGCGACCAGTGCGCACTCTAATTCCGTCGCCTCTCGCCAACAGATAACCCCCGGCCGTTTATCGTGCGCGATCAGCCGTGCATTTGTCGGCTGCCCTTCGGCGTCGGTCCAGCGCAACCGCCTGCCGCGCTTGACCGCACGCAGTTCGAAGACGTCCTCCGACCCCAGCGACCTGATCGCCAACGCCGCGCGCGCTGGGTTGATCCACTCGGCCGACCCGGCGCCCAAGTAGGCGTAGTCTCCGGCGGCCCAACCTTCTTTCTCCTTGCCGCGCAAGGGCTTGTTGGTGTGGTGCGCGAGCAACAGCCCGATCCGATGTTTCTGCACCAGCGGGTTCAAAATTTCCCGCATGAAGTGACTCACGTCCTTCTGGCTGTTGCTGTCCCCGCCCAGGTAGGCGAACGCCGGATCTACCATCACTAAGTCGAACGGCCCATGCCGCTTAAGCAGCACAGCCAGCGTCATGCCGAATGCGTCGCCGGTCTTGTCGCAGACGGTCACGACTTTGATGTTCGCGAGCGCCTGTTCGCGCTGTTCATCCGTCAACTCTTCACAGCCTTTAATGACGCCGTCGCGCATCTCGGCCAAGTCGCCTTCGTCATTTTCGGCCTGGATCAGCAGCACTTTCATCCCGCATACATTGAACGTATCTCCGGGCTCGATCCCGAACAGCGCCTGCCCGGCGGCGAGGTGGATCGCGAATTGCAAAAGGAAAGACGATTTTCCAATTCCTGTCGGACCGCACAGCAGTGCGATGCCTCCACGGTAGAGGAACCGGTGTTTGATCAACTCGTTCGGGTCGTTCCCATAAACCGGTGTCTTCAGTTCGGCAAGCGTTCGCACCTCAGGCAGAGTCGATGCCACCTGCGCCTCGACCGCACCGGTCTCGACCGCACTGGCCTCGACCGCAGGTAGGTACTCGGAGACCAGAAGGTCTATTGGATTATCAGTACCCAATAGCCACCTCCACCCCGGCAAAGACAATCCGTTGCCGAACGCTTGTCCCGTCAGCCCTTCGCCGCATCCCTCCCGGCATCCGCACCCAGCCGCAGGGATCCCAGCGACTGGGGTCCGCGCCAAGGACGCATGCCACCCGGAAAAAGCGTTCGACATCGGCCTCCGCGACACCCTCGCAGTAAAACCAGGCGTGCAGAGATTTTCCGCCCGAATCCACGACCAGTTTCAACGATAACGCACTCGCCAGCACCGTCACCAACTTGGCTTGTTGCGCTTTGGTCTTGGTCGCATCGTCGAACTCGGCAACGATCCACCGTCGCGCCGCGACGTTCGCCTGGCAACGCAGCGACGGCCGCCCCGTCTTGCAGGGCACGGCCTCCGCTCCCTTCATTGGGTTCGGGCAGACAAACTGCGCATCGGCTGCATCGGCCATCCACTCTTCGAGCCGTCGCACGACGGGCCGCTCACAACTCCAGCCGCCGCAGACCCAATCGCCCGGTCGGGAAAGGTTGCCCATCGCCTCAGCGGCCGAAATTCCGGCGTCGCTCACACCGTCAAATAAAGGTGCCGCGCCGTCACCCAGCGCCCGCGCGACCGCCGCCGCGTCGGCTGCGGGCCACCGCCTGCCTTGATGCCCGGCCGTCGCCTCACCATAGGCGAAGGCCACCGCGTCGCGAATCTCGCGCGCCGGCACACGCCGGTGCGTGACCCAGCGCTCACAACATTGTTCCAGAAAAGATGCGCATGCCTCGGCTGGCAGCACTCGTTTCAGCCCGCCCGCGACCTGGGCGAGCCACAGATGAGTGCCGCCCGGTCCGGGCATTTTCTGCAGCCGTGTGGCCGTGGCGGGGAGGCGGCTGATGAAGCATTGGTATTTTTGCGCTGCGGTCATGCCATCTCCAAACCACCATCCGCGTGCTCGGCCCCAGCCTGGGCTCGCAGTTCGGCCTCAAGCCGATCCCGCGCATCCTTGAGTATGCCCAACGCCTTCAGCATACGCTGAGGCCGCTTTGTAAATGCCAGCTCCTTCTCGTGCCATTCAATGGCCGCCGCTAACTTAATGTAGTTGTAGCGGTCTTTTGGAAACCGGTGGATCGTGATCCCGTCGGTGTTGAAGCACAAAGTCGGGATTCCAGTCGCCCGAATCTGGACGAATAGCTCACCTTGAAACACCGCATACGGCGTCTTAATTGAGCCTCTTTCTTGGCCGCAAGTGACACGCCCGTTCTTCATGTTTTGATCTCCTGTTACAAGTGGTTTCAAATGAAACCCAATCCTTGCAACAGGAAGTAGAGTAGCACATGGAAGCCATCAAGGCAATCGCTAAAGTGTTGCAGCAGAAAGACTTAAGCGTATATTTTTATACACAAAAAACGCGGATTCCGGATATTCCGTATAATTGCTGCGT
>CAZOJL010000154.1:0-4077 GCA_964580075.1 uncultured Akkermansia sp.
TCGAGAAGTCACCGCGCGCCAGGCACGAAATGCCGGCATTGCTGTATTCAAAGGTTATTTTCTCAACTTCCGCCTGAAGGCGCTTCGCCTCCTTGCGCATTTGCATCGCCTGCTTCACCTGGTCGAACATGTTGGCCATAAGAATCTCCTGCTGACGGTTCATGAGTAAGCGGTCCGACAGGGCCGCCTGAGAAGGAACGAGGGGAAGCATACACAACATGCGGACTAAATGCAATTCCAGCAATTCCTGCACTTGTTTCTCAGAGCAAATACGGATAAGATAACACTCACGCATCAAACGGATCGTATAGCCGGATCGTATTCCGCATGGAAAATGATATGACCTCGAACATTCCTCCCAAGCAAACGGTCGCCGAGACGCTCGGCGGTCCGAACGCGATGTTTGAGCAACCGTACGCGGGTATGTCCGAGCAACCGGGCGCGCTGGTCTCGATCCACAATGCCGCGCTCCATGCCAACCCCGACTCGTTTCCCGTCCTCAAGGCGTTCCAGGACTATCTGGAGACGGAACGGCAGCGCGCGCGCCAACGGCTGATCCTCCTGTCCGCCTTCTTCGCGGTTCTCCTGATCGTGGTCATGGTCGGCCTGGTAGCCATCGGCGTCTATCTGTTCGGTAATATGTCCGCCACCCAGAGCCAGCTCCTCTCGGCGGTGCTCGAACAACGGACGCCCCTCCCCGCGTTGGCGCTGCCGGCACCCGATCACGGCCGTCTGGCGCAGCCCGCCGGGGAACAGGCTGCACCTGCGCAGTTCGCCGCCGCCAAGTCCGAGCCAGCGACACCGCTCCCGGATCCCGCCACTCTGGACCGCCTCATCGAGGAGCGTGTCGCGGCCAGACTGGCCATGACCGGCACGGCCGTTGCCCAGCCCGATGTCGCCGCGTCGTCCACAGCCGAACTGGACGCGATCAAGATCACGCTGGCCGCACTTCAAAAGGAAAACGAGGCGCTCCGGGTGCGCCCCCGGTTTCCCGCCAGCATCGGTCCGCTCGTCCCGCGATCCGCCGTAGCCCATCTGAATCCTCCACCCGCTGCGGCCGGTCACGCGCCCGTGCCGGCAGTAGCCGACCCTACGCCGGTACCGCCCACGCCGGCGACCGTACCCGATTCAAGACCCGACACCCCGCCCCCGGATCCGCTGCCGATTCTCCCCGCGACGGCCGTTGCGACTCCGATCGCCCCACCGCTCCGGCCTCTCGAACAACCGGCCGCAGCGGACGCCATGGCTTATCGCACCTCGGGCAACCGTCTCACGGTGGCCATCCCGGGAAAGCAGGCGGAAGCGCCGATCCCGTGGCGCATCGTGCTGCCTGCACGCTAGCACCCACGCGATGACGAAGACCACACCTGATTCAAAGAGGCCGCCTTCATGATTTATCCGATTATCACCTTTGGCAAAGAAAACCTGCGCCGGGCATCGCAAGCGGTACCGGTCCTGACCGAGGATATTCGCCGACTTGCCACCGATATGATCGAGACCATGCATGCGGCAAATGGCGTGGGGCTCGCCGCAGAGCAGATCGGTCGCGAAGAGGCGGTGTGCGTCATCGACGTCCCCCCCGACGCCGAAAAGCCCGAGTGCCGCCCCGGAAACGCTGCGATCCCCATGCCCCTCGTGCTCATCAATCCCAAGATCCTCGCGACCGAAGGGAGTCAGCGGGACGACGAGGGGTGCCTGAGTTTTCCAGACATCAACGTCGCCATCACCCGCCCTAACCAGGTGACCGTCGCCTTCACCGCACTGGACGGCTCGCGCCAGACGATCACGGTGCGGGGACTCCTCGCCCGCGCTGTGATGCACGAGGCCGACCACCTCAACGGTGTCCTGCTGGTCGACCGCATGTCTCAGGTTCAGAAACTCGCCGTCGCCGGCAAACTCCGGCGCCTGAAGCAGGAAGCCAAACCGGCCTGATCCATGAGCAAGCAAGCGGCACAAACCATGCGCATCGACCTCGCGCCGGAAGACGCTTCGACGGGCGCGTCCCGGCGGATGGCGCGGCGCACGGATACGGTGACGGCCACCATCTTCTCGGCGAAGCGGCATGACCGTCTAAACCGCGACACCCCCTACGATCTGTTGCTGGAGAGCGTCTACGACGGCGTGCTGATCACCAACCGCAAGGGCCGTGTGATCGATTTCAACGGGCGCGCCTCCGACTTCTTTCTAGCCGACGAAGACCGTCTGCTCGGGCTTCCTGTCTGGAACCTGCTCTCCGGGGCCGGGGAAACGCTGATCGACACCATCCAGGCCAACTTGATCAGCCACAAGTACACGCTTATCGAGGCGACCTGCCTGCGGACGGACGGCACTTCGTTCCCGGCCGAGATCGCCGTCAACAGTTTGAATCTCGACGCGGAGGGGCACCAGCTCTGCTTTTTCATCCGCAACATCACGGAGCGCAAGCGGGCACAGGAGGCGCTCGAGAACGCCGTGGAGCGGTTGCAGGTTCATGACCGGGCTCGTATGGAGTTCGTCTCCAACGTCTCGCACGAGCTGCGGACCCCCCTGACCTCGATGATCTACGCCGTCAGCAACATGCTCCGAGGCGTCGTCGGACCGCTCCCGGAGCGGGCGGTTTCGTACCTCGAACGGCTCGACTCCGACTGCAAACGGCTGCTCACAACCGTGAACGATATTCTCGACCTGCGTCAGATGGAGACGAAGACCCTCACCCTGACGAGGGCCCGTGCGCCCTGTACCGCCCTGATCCAGGCGGGCGTGGAGACGTTGCGCGTGCAGGCCGACGCCAAACGCATCCGGATGCGGGTCGAGGTTCCGCCACATGAGCTGTTTTGCACGTGTGACGCCCAGAAGATTGAGCGGGTCATGATCAACGTCGTGGGCAATGCGGTTAAATTCACCGGCGACGACGGCGGACAGGTCACGGTCTCGCTCTCACAAGACCGGGCCGATCCCGGATTTGCGCTGATCACCGTCGTCGACACGGGCGTGGGCATCCCCCCGGAGGCGCTCTCACGGGTCACACAGCGGTATTTCCGCGTCGGCGATCACGTGACCGGATCGGGGCTGGGCCTTGCGATTTCGCGCGAGATTGTCGAGATGCACGGCGGGACGCTGCACGTGGCCAGCCCGGCTCCCGGAGCGACCTGCGGCACGGCCGTGACCATTCGACTGCCGCTGGCCGAACCTCCCTCCGTGGCGATATTTTGCATTACCACCGACGTGGCCCTGCCGTTGGAGGAGCAGCTTGTGCATCACGGGTACCGCGTCCGCAACGCCCGCTCGCTCGATGATGCGCTTCATTTGTGTGAAACGCAGGCGGCCGACATGCTGGTGTTCGAATGCTGCTGCGGACAGGATCCAAACTCCGAGATGCTGCTCAAGCTACGGCACGATGCGCAGACACAACGGACGCCCGCGCTCGTGGTGGCGCGCGGCGCGATTTCGAAGCCTTGCCAGGAGATGCTGCGCCGTCTGTCCATACCGGTACTGCAGGTGCCGTGGAAAGAGTCGGAACTCGCCGCCCGCCTCTTGTTTGCGTTTTCGGGACGCTCGATTATCAGCCACGTATGAACAGCCGCCACAGCAACTGGTTGATGGCCAACGCGTACAGCGAGGCGACCAGGTCGTCAAGGACGATCCCCACGCCGCCGGGCAGACGCTCCAGCCTCCGTGCGGGCGGCGGTTTGATAATGTCACAGACACGCGCGACAATGAAACAGAGCGGCACCAGGATCTGCCACTGATCGAGCACGGGAAGGCCGATCAGGGAGATGGGAAACAGCATCCACTCGTCGGCCACGATACGGCCGTCGTCCTTCTTCCCCAACAGTTTCTCGGCGGCATCACAAATCGGCACCGCCAGAAGCGTCAGCACCGCCGCAATCGCCGCCTGCCACCATCCATGCGCGTGCAGACGGGAAAAAGCGAAGACGAGCGGCAAGGCGGCCAGTGTGCCGATGGTCCCGGACGCCACCGGCGCGTAACCGAGCCCGAAGCCGGTCGCCACCGTCAGAATGATCCGCTCACGTACCCTCATGTCAGACCCGCTTAAAGGCAAGGCATCCGTTGTGACCGCCGAACCCGAACGAGTTG
>CAZOJL010000154.1:4177-8081 GCA_964580075.1 uncultured Akkermansia sp.
TCAGACCCGCTTAAAGGCAAGGCATCCGTTGTGACCGCCGAACCCGAACGAGTTGTTTAGACACGCGCGCACGGTGTGCGTGCGAGCTGTATTGGGAACATAGTCGAGATCGCAATCGGGGTCGGGGGTCGTGTAGTTGATGGTGGGGGGGATCACGCCATGCTTGATCGCCAGCGCGCAAACAATGGACTCGATGCCGCCCGCAGCGCCCAACATATGCCCCGTCACGGATTTGGTCGACGAGATCATCACCCGCTTCGCCTGTTCGCCAAACGCCCCCTTGATGGCCGCCGTCTCGCATTTGTCGTTCATCGGCGTGCTCGTGCCGTGCGCGTTGATGTAATCCACGTCATCGCGCGACAGCCCGGCATCGTGCATGGCTGCCAGCATCGCCCGCGCCGCACCCGCCCCATCCTCGCAGGGGGCGGTGATGTGGTTGGCGTCACAGGACATGCCGAATCCGGCCACTTCCGCATAGATCACGGCCCCGCGTGTGACCGCGTGCTCGTATTCCTCGAGGATCACCACACCGGCCCCCTCACTCATCACAAAACCGTCACGATCTTTGTCAAACGGTCGACATGCGTGCGCCGGGTCATCATTACGGGTGCTGAGCGCCCGCATCGAGCAGAAACCGGCCAGCCCGATCGGCGTGATCGGCGCCTCGGCGCCACCCGCCACCATGAGATCCGCATCGCCGTGGTTAATGGCACGAAACGCGTGACCGATCGAATGAAGCGCCGAGGCACAGGCGGTGACCGTCGCAAAATTGGGGCCTTTCAACCCGAATTCAATGGCGATCAGGCCAGCCGGCATGTTGACGATCATTTGGGGAACGAGGAACGGGGAGACCCGGCGGGGCCCCTTCTCCTGAAGAACCGTCAGTTCGTCGGAAAGGGTCTGGATACCGCCGATGCCTGACGAGACCGCGACACCGCAACGCTCCCTGTCGATCGTGGCCCAATCAATTCCCGCGTCGGCAACAGCCAACTTAGCGGCGCTAACCCCATACACGCTGAACAGATCCATCCGACGCTGCTCTTTGGATGGAATCAGCGCGTCGGCGCTGAAATCGCGGATTTGCCCGGCGATTTGGGAGCTAAAGGCGCTCGGATCGAACCGGTCAATGCGGCTGATGCCGCCAACACCGGACGTCAGCCGTTCCCAAAACGCAGCCACGCCGCATCCGATCGGCGAAACCACACCCAGCCCCGTAACGACCACTCGCCTCATAAATCCACCCTCCTAAAGAAAAAACCGGGGCTCCGCCTGACGGTTCCCCGGTTTGCCGCCGTGACAGACGCGGTTATTCCTTGTCAAAACCTTTGGCGGCGAGATACTCAATGACCTTGCCGACGGAGGTCAGTTTCTCGGCCTCGTCATCCGGGATTTCCGCCCCGAATTCCTCTTCGAACGCCATGATCAGTTCCACGGTGTCCAGAGAATCGGCGCCGAGATCGTCAATAAACGACGCCTCCGGCGTGACCTGTTCGGCATTGACGCCCAACTGCTCGACGATGATCGCTTTGACCCGCTCTTCCAATTTGTTGGCCATGATATCCCTCTCCTCGCACTCGTCAGTTTAATCCACGGCAGAACCTATCCTGCCGCGTTTTGTCACATTGACATTCCGCCATTCACGCTCAGAACCTGACCCGTCACGTAAGACGCGTCATCCGATGCGAGAAAAGCAACCGCATTCGCCACATCCTCCGGGGCGCCGAAGCGACCCAGCGGCGTGTTGGCCATCATCTGGTCACGCACGTCCTGTGGAAGGGCGTCAGTCATCTTCGACACAATGAACCCCGGCGCGACCGCGTTCACGCGGACGCCCCGTGATCCAAGCTCCTTCGCCAGTGACTTCGTCAAGGCGATAAGACCCGCTTTCGAGGCAGCATAATTGCACTGACCGGCGTTTCCGATCAAGCCAATAATGGAGGCGATCTGAATCATCACCCCCGAACGCTGCTTCATCATCAGCCGGGCCGCGGCCCGCGAAAATAGAAATGCGCCCTTCAGGTTGATTTGCAGGACCTGATCCCAGTCCTCGTCGCTCATCCTGATCACCAGCTTGTCACGGGTAATTCCGGCATTGTTGACCAAAATATCGAGCCGCCCAAACGTTTCAACCGTGCGCGCCACGCAGGCCTCGACCGAATCCTTGTTGCCCACATCGGTCAGCACCGTCAGCACCTTGCGCCCCAGAGCGGTGATGGCGGCGGCACACTCCTCCAGAGGCTCGGGCATCACATCGCACAGCACCAGGTCGGCGCCGTCCCGTGCCAGCGTCTCGGCGATGATGCGTCCGATGCCACGCCCCGCGCCGGTCACCAGCGCAATCTTTCCGTCAAACTTGCCCATTGTGCGATTCCTTGTCTGTTATTAAAAAAATCTCTTACCCAACCCACAATCCGCTCAGGCCAGCCGGGTCAACGCGTCGAGCGACGGCACATCCTGCACGTTTGCCACCGTGTTTTGCTTGTCAATCCGCTTGATCAGTCCCGACAGCACCTTGCCCGGGCCAAATTCGATGAACTCGAAAACACCCGCCGTACGCGCCGTGCGGACGCAATCGAGCAGACGCACCGATTCGGTCACCTGCCGCAGCATGAGCGCTTTGATGGCCTCGCCGTCCGCCGGGTGCGGCTGCCCCGTCACGTTCGACAGCACGGTCATCTGCGGCGTCCCAAACGGCACATGCTTCAGAAAAGCATCCAATTGTTCGCGTGCAGGAGCCATCAACGGCGAGTGGAACGCACCCGCAACGGTCAGCGGCACCGCCTTGAGCTTCATCTCGCCGGCCAGAGCGGTCGCCCCGGCGATACCGGCCTTGGCACCGGAAAGCACCACCTGGGATTCGGAATTGATGTTGGCCTGGGTCACACCGGTCGTCCGGCAGATGGCGTCAAGCTGCTCGGCCGTCGCACCCATGATGCTGACCATGCCGCCCTCGCACGCGGCGCACGCCTCCTGCATGAAACGGCCCCGCGCCTCCAGAACCCGCAACGTCTCGTCAAATCCCAGAACGCCCGCCGCATGCAGCGCCGTCCATTCGCCAAGACTCAATCCCGCCGTCAGATCAAACGCCCCCCCGGGCACCCGCGCCTGATACGCCCTGAAGCAGGCGACGCTGGCCACAAAAATGGCAGGCTGGCAGACGTTTGACGGCGTCAAGGCTTCGATCGGTCCCTCGAAGCACAGGGCCTTCAGATCAAAACCAAGCGCGTCATTCGCACGGTCAAAAAGGGCAAGCACCGCGCCATCTGCGGCGGCCAAATCCTTGCCCATGCCGACAAACTGCGCGCCCTGTCCCGAAAAAAAACTCGCGTTGCCCACGTCTGAAACTCCTTCGCTAGACACGCCACACCCACCCGTGCAGCATCCTTCCGGTTAAGAGATGCCCCGGTCCCTCTATCCCTCTATCCGAAACCTAATTCGGTGAAAGAAGCGCTTAATCATGACAAAACTGCGAAAAATGTCAATAGCAAAAGCATAGCTCGTTGTGGAGAGGGGCGCATCCCTGTTTTATTGACCTTGCGATGTGGTACTGTAGGCCGCAACTCCGATTGCGGCCCATTCCAAGGCCGGAATCGGAGTTCCGGCCCACCGAACTCAAGCCTGTAATGAAACAGGGATGCGCCCTTGTGGAGACCCTGATACCCCACAGGTGTCAGGTTTCAGGTGTCAGGTTTCAGGGTTCAGGGTTCAGGGTTCAGGGTTCAGGTGTCAGGTGTCAGGGTTCAGGGTTCAGGGTTCAGGTTTCAGGTTTCAGGACTCAGGGTTCAGGTGTTCGAAAAAGAGGGCGCCGGAGGCGTCGGTGATCGTGATGACGCGCTCGCCGGCGATGCTGTTGGTTGCGGAGAGGATGACCGATTCGCCGAGGCGGATCTGCGTGTCGGGCGCA
>CAZOJL010000155.1:0-8059 GCA_964580075.1 uncultured Akkermansia sp.
TCCGCGCCGGTGGCCTTGGCGAGTTCCATATGCCCCGCCACGAAATCGGCGTGGGAATGCGTCAAGTATACCCTCGTGATCTTCAGTCCCAGTTCCTGTGCGTCTTTCCGATAACGGTTGATGTCGCGGGCCGGATCCACGATCAGGGCCTCTCCCCCACTGCCAATCAGGTAGGAGTAGTGCGAAAGGACCGCCAGGTTATACTGTCGAAAGACGAAGTCGGGCGTCTTCTGTTCGGTCTCCTTGACCCGTTGAACGCTGGCCGCTTCATCGCCGTGCGTCGCCGCTTCCGCATCACCGGCCAGTGGGGATGATGCCGCCTGCGCCCTCGTGACCGACAGAACCCATACGAGTGCTAAAAGGCCGAACCATTTTTCGTAACCGTCACTCATGCTGTTTCCTTCTGTTTACGTTTCAACATTCAATAGGCGTCCAGACGCAATCCACCGGTCCGAGGATGAAACGGCGCACGATAGACATGGGAGAAAGCGTACCATGAAGATCAGCACGAGGTCAAACTCACTCGTCAAAGTTGAAATGGCTTTTATCTTCGCCCCTTACTTGACGCATCACCGGCCCGTTGCTAAACTCGCACACATGTCCTCTCGGAAACTAGCGGGGGGCCTGATTCCCTTCGGGCTCATCTTCCTCGGCGTCGGTATTGGCTTCGGCTTCTCCGTCACGCGGACGCTCCTCCGCGCCGACGCGATGCGCACGTGGCGCGAGACCCCTGCTCAGGTGCTGGAATGCGCCCTTCACGTCTCACACAACTCCAAGGGAAGTTCCACCTACCGTGTTTCGGCTTCCTACCGCTACGAAGCGGACGGTCGCGCGCATACCGGCACGCGGGTGACGCTGCACTCCGGATCGGATAATATCGGCCGCTTTCATCATACGCTTCATGCCGCGCTGGACGCCTGCCGGCGGAACAACAAACCCACGTCCTGCTGGGTCAATCCGGATGACCCGACGGATGCGATCCTGATCCGCACAATCCGGCCCGAACGCGTGGCCTTCTTTCACCTCTTTGTCCTGATGTTCGGAGGCGTCGGCCTCGGAGTCATGACATACGGAATTTCCCTGCTCACCAGCGGCATCCACACCCGTGCCGACGGGCGGATCCCGATGCGCCACCCTTACGGACACCGAGCGTTCGTCACGGTGGCCATCGTCTCCATCGGCTACATCGGCTGGACGCTGTGGCTGGAACATCGGGTGATCCCGGCATGCCCATTTCCCGTTTACCTATGGATTCCGGCCGTCGTCGGCGTCTTGCTCGCGATTCTCGGGGGCTATCACCTCGCCCGCTTCCGCCGCTTCGGCGTGAGCGTGCTCGAATTATCGCCCGCGACCGTCGTGATCGGTGGTCCCCTCTTCGGAACACTGCGCATCCCCGCCAGACTGGCCGCCGACACCCAGGCCGACCTGAAGCTCACGTGCGTCCGTCAATACACCACCGGAAGCGGCAAGCACCGCAACACGCACCGGGACGTCTTGTGGCAGGAGCAGACCCGGGTGCCCGCCCATGACGCAGGCGTCAGCGAAACCTTTCTGGCGGTCCGTTTCTCCCTGCCGGCCACTCAACCCACGACTACCGCCGACGGCGGCTGCAATGGCACCTATTGGCAACTGACCGCCTCCGCCGGCCTCCCGGGCGTGGATTACCGGTCCGTCTTCGACATCCCCGTACGAAAACCCTGACATCCCCTTCTGTCCCACCATGCACCCACTCCCCACCGAACTCTTGACCGACCTTCATCTGCGCCACCACACGTTGCGCGCGGTCCTCGCCGCCGTGCAGGCCGACGCGGTGATCCTCACGCTGAACGCCGATCTGGTCTATGCCGCCGGCACGGTCTTCAGCGGCTGGTTCTACCTGCCCGTCTCAGGCAGTCCGATCTTTTTTTTCCGGCGCCCGTCCGACTTCCCGGCGCGTATTCCCGGTTTCGAGGCTGTCGCCGTCCGCCGCCCCGACCAGATCGCGGAGCACCTCGCCGCCACCGGACGCCCCTTCCCCGCCCGCCTGCTGCTGGAGGGCGACGAACTTCCCGCCTCGGAGTGGTTCCAGATCGGCCGGGTCTTCCCCGCCGCCGAACTTCTCAACGGCACGCCGCAGATCCGCCTGGCACGGGCAGTCAAGACCGACTACGAACTCGGCCTCATGCGCAAATCGTGCCGCCTTCACGCCGAAACCGTCGCCACGTTCCCCTCGCTCTACCGGCCGGGCATGACCGATCTCACCTTCTCCATCGCCATGGAACACGCCATCCGCCAGCGCGGCAGCCTCGGCCTGTTCCGCGCCTTTGGCGGCCGCATGGAGCTGTTCATGGGGAGCGTGCTCGTCGGCACCAATGCCGAAACACCGTCGGCGTATGACTTCGCCCTGGGCGGCGCGGGCCTGGATCCGACGATTCCCGTTGGCGCCAATGGCACGCCGCTCACGACCGGCACCACGGTTATGGCCGACATCGGGGGCAATTTCACCGGCTATATCTCAGACTGCTCCCGCGCTTACGCCATCGGCGAGATCCCCGCCCCTGTCCGGGACGCCCACCAGGTTTCGATCGCCATCTGCGCGGCACTAGCCCTGGCCGCCAAACCGGGCGTCCGCTGCGACACGCTCTACGCCCTGGCCCTGAAGCAGGCCGAAGAAGCCGGACTCTCCCGCCATTTCATGGGGTTCGGACAGCAAGCCCGATTCGTCGGACACGGCATCGGCATCGAGATCAACGAGCTGCCGGTGCTCGCCCCGCGATCCGACATCCTGCTCGAACGGAACATGGTTCTGGCCCTCGAGCCCAAGTTCGTATTCCCCGGCGTGGGCGCCGTCGGCGTGGAGAACACCTACGCCGTCACCGATTCCGGTCTGGAAAAACTCACCTGCTGCGATGAGTCGCTCATCACCCTGGCCTGACCCCTCCTGAGACTCCCCATGTACAAACTCACCGTCTACATCCCCGCCACACATCTTGAAGCCGTCAAAACCGCGCTCTTCGAGGCCGGTGCCGGCCGCCAGGGCACCTACGACTGCTGCGCGTGGCAGGCACGCGGACAGGGCCAGTTTCGTCCGCTCGCCGGCAGTTCGCCCTTCATCGGCCAGACTGGGGCGGTCGAGACCGTCGATGAATACCGCGTCGACATGCTCTGTCCTGAAGACCGGACGGCCGACGTGATCCGCGCGCTGCGCGCCGCTCACCCGTATGAAGAACCCGCCTTCGACCTCGTCAAACTGGAGGCGCCATGAGTGCACCTCCCGCCAGCATCGTGTGGCAGGACGTAACCGTCCGTTTCGGCGGCCGGACGGTGCTGGACCGTTTCTCCTGCGCCGTCGAACCGGGCGCGCGAGTCGCCATCAGCGGGCACTCCGGCTGCGGCAAATCGACGCTGCTGCGCGCCGCCCTCGGATTCTCAGAACCGCATCACGGAACCATCCGCATCACGGGCGAGACGGTCGATCCCGTTTCATGCTGGAAGCTCCGCCTGCTCCTTGGCTACCTGCCGCAGGAACCGGAACTGGGTGACGGCCCCGCGCGTGACGCCTTCTACCGCCCTTTCGGCTACCGCGCCAACGCGTCGCTCCGCCCGACACCCGGCGTGGCCGCCGCGCTCCTCGCCCGCCTGCGCCTCCGCCCCGACATCCTCGACGCCGAGATAAGCACCCTTTCGGGCGGCGAGAAACAGCGCCTCGCCCTTGCCACCACCCTGTTGCTGAAGCGCCCGATCCTGCTGTTGGACGAACCGACCTCGGCCCTCGACGCCGATGCCGCCGCCGCGCTCCGCGACTGCCTTTCCGACCTGCACGGCATCACCCTCGTCGCCGTCACCCACGCCCCCGAGAACCTAGCCGGCCTCTGGACCGAGGTGGTCCACATCGCGTGATCAGAAAGAAAACGGATCCATTGACCCCCCCCCACACACAAACCCGAAAGCGCCGCAGGAAGGCAGGAATGGAAGCAGACGCAGTTGTTCCTGCTTTCCTGATTTCCTGATTGGAGACAACCCATGGAACACGAAGAGCTTACAGGCAGAATCATCGCGGCGGCCATCGAGGTCCATAAGGAACTCGGTCCCGGCTTCCTGGAATCCATCTACGAAGAGGCCATGTGCGTGGAACTTGACTACCGAGGGATACCGTTCCAGCGGCAACTAGTCATCCCCGTCTTCTTCAAACAGCGGCAGGTTGGGGAGCATCGCATTGACCTGCTTGTTGAGGAAACCATCGTTGTTGAGTTGAAGGCTGTCTCCGAATTGGCAAACATTTTCTTTGCTACCGTCCGTTCGTATCTGAAAGCACTGCATCTTGAGCACGGCCTGATTTTGAACTTCGCGACGATGCCTTTGAACATCAAGAGAGTCGCAAGGGAACAGAGGGACAATAGTAATCAGGTAAGCAAGAAAGCAGAAATTGGATGACTTTTTGCCCATTACTGCTTTCCTAATTGAAACCTGATTCGGCCTTAATTTTAAATGAGGCTATGAGGTTGAAAATGAACAGGTTACAGATTTATTCGCACGCACCCAATGGTGAACAGATCCCGTTTGCATAACCGATTGCCTCCCAATCCTTACAGCCTCACAGTCTCACAGTCTTCTGCCCTTTTTAGTATGAATTAGGAACGCAGGAAGGCAGGAAGGGAAGGAAGGAAGGAAGGAAGGAAGGGAAGCAGCCGCAGTCGTTCCTGCTTTCCTGCGTTCCTAATTGAAATCTGATTCGGAGGTTGCTATGGAAGCCTGGTACAACAGCGAATAGGTGTCGTGGCCCACGCTATTGCAGCGCAAGGAAGACGTTCCCGTCAAGCGCCTTGCCCTGCGTGATCGGCGCATTACCTTTGACCAACCCGCGCGGGTTGGTCAAAGGTGGGCTATCGCCCACAACCCTCACCCCGGCTTTCTCCCCGGGGGAGAGAGAGCAAACAACGTGTTTTTGAGTGGCCTTGTCGGCTGGAAATGCACTAAAGTACGTCACGAAAGGACGGTGAACCCTCGTCATGCCCGAAACAACCCTCTCCTGGCCCGCGCTGGCCGCCAGTTTTCTGATGCTCGTGCCGCCGCTCGTGATTGCGGCGCGGCTGGGTGTGCCCGTGATACGCGACACGCTCGTGAGCACGCTGCGCATGACCGTCCAACTGCTGCTGGTGGGGGTCTATCTTGGATTTGTCTTCCGCGCCAACCATCCCGGGCTGACCCTGGCCTGGGTGCTCGTGATGCTGGTGGTGGCTGATGGGTCGATCCTCCGCGGCTGCGGGCTGAGCCTTCGCACGATGGGGCTGCCGATTTTCGGCGCGCTGGTTCTCGGCACCGTCGTGCCGTTGCTCTGGATGCTCGGCGCCGTCGTCCGGCCATCGCCGCTCTGGGAGGCCCGTGTCGCCATCCCGCTGTGCGGCATGATCATGGGCAACTGCCTGAAAGCCAACATCGTGGGGTTGCGGGTTTTTTTTGACGGGGTGCGCAAGCGTGAGCGGGTTTTCCTACTCGCCCTCGCCCAGAGCGCGACACGCCGCGAGGCGCTTCAGCCTTTCATGCGCGACGCCCTGCAGTCGGCGATGGCTCCTACCCTCGCCACCATGGCTACCACCGGGCTGGTCGCCCTGCCCGGGATGATGACGGGCGTGATCCTAGGCGGCATTTCGCCCGCCGAGGCGATCAAGTACCAGCTCATGATCATGCTCGCGATCCTCTGTGCCACCGCCCTCACCGTCACCAGTGCCATTCTCCTCGCCCTGCCGCGCACCTTCGCCCCCTCCGGTGTCTGGCGCGGGGATCAAGAAGCGGCTTAGGACAGCCAGGCAGAGGCGATGCCGAAATACAGCAGCACCCCGAGAATGTCGGCGATGGAGGCCACCAAGGGCCCGCTGGCGACCGCGGGGTCCTGTCCCAGTTTGCGCAAGACGAAGGGCAGCGACAGTCCCAGCAAGCTACTGACGAACACGATCGAGACCATGGCAAGCGAAACGACCATGCCGAGTGCGACGTCGGCCCGCCACCAGGCCAGCAGGAAGACCGCTGCGGCCATCGACAACCCGAGACCCAGCGACACGCGCATTTCCCGTTTCACGGCCTTGAAGTAATCCCGGACTTCCAACTCGCCCAGCGCCATACTGCGGATGACCAGTGTCGCGGCCTGAGAACCGGCGTTACCCCCGCTCGCGATCACCAGCGGCAGAAAGACGACCAGGGTCACAACCCTGCTGATCAGACCCGAGAAATGAGCGATGCCCGCGCCGGACAGGATATTGATGAGCACCAGGACGAGGAGCCAATGAACCCGGCCGCGGTACAGCATCCTGAGCGGCGCCCGGAGGTATTCCTCCTCCAGGGGGCGGATGGCGCTGCCTTTGTGAATGTCCTCGGTTGCCTCTTCTTCGGCGACATCCAGAATGTCGTCGGTCGTCACAATGCCCAGCAACACGCCGTCGTCGTCAATCACCGGCAGCGCATACAGGTTGTACTTCTTGAAGACCCGCACCGCCTCCTCGCGATCCTGAAGCGACGTGAGCGCGGCATAGTGGCCATCCATCAGGGATCGGATCGATGTCGTCGGTTCGGCTAGGATGACTTTGCGGAGCAACAGGTCATCGATCAGGACGCCGTGCGCGTCGGTCACATACACCATGACCATGGTTTCGGAATCGGTCCCCGTCTTGCGGATGTGATCGATCGCCGTGGCGACGCTCCAGTCGGCACGGATGGAGACATAGCGGTTCGTCATCAGCCGACCGACGCTGTCCTCCGGATAGCTCAACATCGCCAGCGTCTCGCGGCGGTCCTCATCGCTCAGCAGGTTCAGTAATTCCTGCAGAACGCGCGCGGGAAGCTCTTCAAACAGGGCCGTCCGATCATCGGGCGGAAGCGCGGAAATGACCTGCCGGGTTTCCTCCTTGGCCATGTGCGCGATCAAGGTATTCTGCGCGGGAAGCTCCAGCAGGGAAAACACCTCGTCCGCCAAATGCCGGGGGAGCAAACGGAAGAGGAGAATGCGGTTGTTCCCCTGCAACCCGTCCATCAACTCGGCGATTTCCGGGGCCGGCTGCTCAATCAGAAAACGTCTGACTTCGCTCAAACGCCCCGACACCATCATGTCAATGATTTCCGGCAGCAGCACCTGCCGGAGGTGGGTCGCGCTGGCGCGGAACAACGGGAGGGCGTGACTGGATGTGACGTCGTTCGCCACGGCGTCGGCCCATTCGATCAGCCGGACATGCACGTCTCGAAGGTCCGTGAAATCATCGGTCTCGCGCAGCGGACTGTTGCTTTCAAAGATCCGGGCAAGCGACGAGATCTCGTGCAGAAAGGCATGGCTGACGTTGTCGGGGACATAATAGGCGAGCAGAATGCGCGCGGGTGTGCCGTCCTCATTGCCGTAATCCACGCCTCCCCGGCTCCACCCGATCGCGCAGATCAGATCGCCCGGTTCGGTGATCCGCGCATGCGGACAGGCGATGCCATGACCGAGATACGTGTTGCCGACGGCTTCACGATCCATCATCCGCTGAAAAATCACCTTGGCATCAAGCGTATTCCCCGCCTGCGCGATCAGGTGCGACAAATCCTCAAGGGCGCCGTCCTTATGTGTATCCGACAGCGCGATGAGGCGCCCTTCGGCGATGGCTTGTAGCAAGGATTGCATGATGAAGACCGAAGTGGCGGAGGGGGAGGGATTCGAACCCCCGGTACCTTGCGGCACGCATGATTTCGAGTCATGTGCATTCAACCAGGCTCTGCCACCCCTCCGTAGCAAGACGCCGTTAAAATAGCGGATCACCCGTGCGACGTCAAGACCGTATAAGGGCGCACGCGCCAGGTCCGGTTTCAGGGAACACAACTCACTCATGAACAAGGACTTCCAACCTGACACCAGAAACCCGAAACCTGAAACCCGAAACCTGACACCTGACACCCGAAACCTGACACCCGAAACCTGATACCTGACACCTGACACCTGCTTTTCCCTCTGATCTGAGACCCCTTTCGGCGAGAAATGTCATAAGGAGAATTGCTGATCCAACAGCTGCGATTCAGACAGTGGGGAGGCGGGCGGCGTGTGCGGGCGGTGGCGAAG
>CAZOJL010000156.1:0-8042 GCA_964580075.1 uncultured Akkermansia sp.
TAAGAAATCCAGTGTTCAGGAGGCTTGAACCCTTTTCGGACAGGCTCTAATTATGGAGAGGGGACCATCGGCGTCGGGGTCGGGGTCGGTATCGGTATCGATAAAACCAACGGAAATTCGACCCCGATTCCGATACCGACCCCGACCCCGATGACTCAATCGCCTCATACTTAGAATTGCTGGTTTTTTGTGCAGCAATTCTAATTATGGCGGCGATGGGGAATGTTTTACCTGGGAGCGCGGGCGTCTCGCCCGCTGTATCAATGGGTTACGCACCCCAAGCGGGCGGGACGCCCGCGCTCCCAGGTGCCATCACCGCCATAATTAGAATTGCTGGTTTTTTGTGTTGACCACGTATCCATTAAGTGATATTTTGAGGAGACAAAAAGGAGACATCCATGAGCTATCTGACTGTCAAGGACCTCAAGCAAACACGCAATCTTTGGCGGCAACTGAGTGCGGAACGTGAATTGGTCATTACCCGCGACGGAAAACCCTGTGCGATTCTCGTCGAGGTGAATGCCGAGTCTTGCGATGAGTCGCTCGCCGAGATCCGGCGCGGATTGTTTTCATCCGCCGTTTCACGGATCAGGCGCAAGGCAATGGCCCAGCCCATTTCGACCGAAGAGGTCGATGCCGCCATCGCTGAAAACCGTAAAATGCGTGGCCTTGCATGAAGGCTGTGGTGGATACCAATGTCCTGGTTTCCGGTATCATCAACATGCAGCATGCGCCCGGACGCATTGTTGACAGGATACGCGCCAAGGCTCTGAAATTGGTTGTGGATGACCGTGTTCTGGCGGAGTACCAGACGGTTCTTCTGGGCAAACGATTGCGCAAATGGGTCGCCGAAGAGGATGCGCGCGATCTCATCGCGTTTCTTTCTCTCGATGCGGATCGCATCGCACCCACCGTGCATGTGGAGGGGCTGCCTGATCCGGGCGATGTTCCTTTTTTGGAAGTGGCCCTGACGGCCAATGTGCCCTTGGTGACGGGTAATCTCAAGCATTTTCCGGGGTGTCTCTGTCACGGGCACAGAATCGTCTCGCCAGCCGATTTCATACGCGAACGCTAACAGAAGAGGCGCTTGCACAAACCGGAGGTTTTGCAAGCGCCTCTTAAAGAGAGAATAATTTCATCAGCAATTCTCATTTTGGAGATGGGACCATCGGGGGCGAGATCGGCGTCGGGGTCGGGATCGGTATCGGTATCGATAAAACCAACGGAAATTCGACCCCGATTCCGATACCGACCCCGACCCCGATGACCCAATCGCCTCATATTGAGAATTGCTGTAATTTCATAGATGGACATATAATAAATTATAGGTGATACTATAAGAATGAAAGAGATAACCAGGTCGTTTACAATTGAGTTGACGGCGCGGCTTAAGGAAAAAGGCGCGCTCATTCAGGCAGTTTTAGGGCCACGGCAGGTAGGCAAGACAACCGGGGTTAAGCAGTGTCTGGCAAGCTTGCGTGCGAAATCGCTGTATGTCAGCGCGGATAATCTATTGGCGGCGCATCCAGAATGGCTTCTCGGGCATTGGCAGAAGGCGCTCTTACTGCCCACGGGTTCGATACTGGTCATTGATGAGGTTCAGAAGGTAGACCGTTGGCAGGAGGTGCTCAAGGATTTATGGGATAACCAGAATTCGACTCGGTTACGTGTGGTGATTTTGGGATCCAGTTCCTTTGAGATTCAGCAAGGGCTTAACGAGAGTCTGGCCGGGCGATATGAAATCCTTCGTGTTCGGCATTGGAGTGCGGCGGAATCCGAAAAGCTGGGAGTCGCGTTTGATCAGTATCTGGTTCAGGGTGGGTATCCGGGGAGTTATCGTTTAATGAAGAACGCGCCGCGTTGGCAGGCTTATATGCGGGATGCGATTCTTGAAAATGTATTGAATAAGGATATTTTTCGGTTGCGCCCGCTCTCGAAGCCAGTGTTGTTCCGTCAATTTCTTGAAATCATCCGCGCGTATCCGTGTCAGGAAATTAGCTATAATAAAATGCTCGGGCAATTGCAGGATAAGGGGAATGTCGAGTTGGTGAAGAATTATCTGTTTCTGCTGGAATGCGCCTTTCTTTATAAGGGATTAGAGAAGTACAGTCGGAAGGAGCATCTGAAAAAAGGGTCGAGCCCAAAGATATTACCATTATGTCCGGCGCTGTGTACGTATGAAGGGTCTTTGAAAGCGTGGCGCGATCCAGACAAGCGTGGGAGGCTTTTTGAAGTGTTGGTCGGATCGATTCTTCAGCAGTTGCCGGGGAGGCTATATTATTGGCGCGAGCGGAATGAAGAGGTTGATTTTGTTTATGAGGGGGAGCGGACGTTTGCCATCGAGGTGAAGTCAGGGAAGAAAGGTAAAGCAGGGGGGCTGACGGCTTTTGTGGCGCAGTACCCAGATGCGGTTGCGGTTGTTATTGATAGGGAGAATTATTCGAAGTTTGAGGAAAATCCGGAAGGTTTTCTAGAGCTGATGGCGGGTGGCGGAGGAGAAAAGCAGAAAGCTGAAAGCAGAAAGCTGGGAAAAAAGCTGAAAGCTGAAAACTGAAAGCTGGGAAATGAGAAAGAGACGGGTATAGGGGAGGCGAAGCGTCAGGCGAGAGGGAATGACCGCTTATTGCGACCACTCAGTGGTCGCAATGGAGAGGGTAAAAGGCGGAGCGACTGATTGCGACCACTCAGTGGTCGCAATGGGGAGTGTAAAAGGGGGAGCGACCACTCAGTGGTCGCAATTGAGAGGATAAAAGGGGGAGCGACCATCGAGGGATCGCAATGGGGAGGGTAAATGGGAGAGCGTGGCGCCCTCTTTTTTTACTCTCGCATTTGCGACCACTGGGTGGTCGCAAAAAGGTATGGGTAACCGGCCACAAAAAGGCTACGACTACAACCGGGCGGGTGTGGCGATGGTCACACTGAAGGCGCGGGCTGGCATGCGGCTGTGCCGAATTACGCAGGAGAATTTTGCGGTGACCGATGTGGGGCGGATCGTACAGCAGGAACTGACCGGAATACCCCGCCATTACGAGCAGGTGAAGATCGGGCACTATCAGATCATGCCGGATCATCTCCATGCGCTGGTGCATGTGGTGCGCGATTTGCCCGAAGGCGTGACCTTGCAGCGTCTGATCCGGGGGTTTAAGATCGGGGTCAACCGGATGTGCCGGGAAGCGTTCGGCGATGCGAGCTTCCAGGTGTTCGAGGAGGGGATGCATCTGAGTCTTGTCTTCGATCGTGGACATCTGGAGCGCGAGGTGGCGTATATCCGTGACAACGTGCGGCGGTATCGCTTGCGCCAGGCGAATCCGGGGCTGTTCCAGAAGCCGCAACCGGTGATGACCCTTCCGGATGGCGTGACGCTGTGGGGTGTGGGGAATGCCTTCCTGCTCCACCATCCGCGCCGGCTGCCGGTGCAATTATCACGGAGCATGACGGAGGACCAGTGGCGCGGGTGGCAGGAGGATCTTGACCGCTATGTGGAGCAGGAGTATGTTTTTGTCTCGCCGTTCATCTCACCGCACGAGAAACGCGTGTTGCACGAGGTGGTGGCGCGTGGCGGACGGGCAATCCGGTTGACGCACGTTTTTTTTGGCGCGCGTTACAAGCCCATGGGCGAGCTTTTCGATCTGTGCTGCGCAGGGCGGCTGCTGGAGATCTCGGTAGCAGGCGAGTTTATACGCTACGCACGGCTGGATCGCGCGGCCTGCTTGCGGATGAATGAGGTGGCCGGGCTTATTGCGACTGATTGCGACCACTCAGTGGTCGCAATGGGGAGTGTAAAAAGGGGGCGACCACCTAGTGGCCGCAAAGGGGAGTGTAAAAAGGGGAGCGACTGATTGCGACCACTCAGTGGTCGCAATGGAGAGGGTAAAAGGGATAGCGGGAGGGCGGGCGGGGGTGCCCTTTTACCCTCGCTTTTGCGACCACTCAGTGGTCGCAAAAAGGGTGGTCGCAAAAAGGAGGGCAGATGTTTGAGATCAAGAAGATGATCAGCCAGTTTCTCATGCCGGTACCTTTCGTGACCGTGCTTTTTCTGGTGGGGTGGGGCTTGGCGCGGTTTCCACGGTGCCGGCGCGCGGGCCAGATCGTGGTGGGGGTTGCGCTGGGTTTGTTTGTGGTGTTCGGTTATGGCGTGGGGGCGAAGCAGTATTTGTCTCGGCTGGAGCGAACGTATCCGGCGGTTGAGCTGGATGCGGCGGGCGGGGAGCGCTTGCGCGGTGCCGTGATACTCGTGTTGGGACAGGGGTTTGCTGAAAATTCGGATCTGCCGCTCCGCTATCGACCCGGAGCGGTGTTTCAGGCGCGATTGCAGGAGGGGGCGCGCCTGTTTAGACGGATCCCCGAGGCGCAGATGATCGTGTCGGTGGCCGGAGAGGAGGCGGATGAACCGAAGCTGGCGTATCTGGACGATTACGCGCGGGAATATGGGCTGGCGCGTGAGCGGATGCATCTGATCAGCCAGGCGCGCGACACGACCGAAGAGGCCAGCCTGGCGCTGGATCTGATGATCACGAATACGATCGTGGTGGCGACATCGGCCAGCCATATTCCGCGAGCCGTGACCCTTGTCAGAAGAGAACTGGGCAAGCGGAAACGCGATTGCCGCGTGGTGCCGGCGGGTCTGATGACCGATGACGCCCTCCCGGCTGTCATCTCCCTGATCCCCGCCCCATGTGACTATCTGATGGCCGGTCATCCGCCCTTTCGTTTCAGAATATGGAGCCTGCCGCTTCCCTCCGTTGATGGTTTGGAGAATTCTCAGCGGATGATCTACGAGTGGCTTGGGAATCTGTATGAGGGAATGAAGAGAAAAGCTGAACGTTGAAAGGTGAAAGCTGAAAATTTTGACCACGGAAGACACGGAAAAGAGAATGAAGATTCTGCACATAGTGGCGGGGTTGCCTCCGGGAGGCGGGATCGCGGAAGCGGTGCCGGCGTTGTGTCGTCATCTTCAGGGGCAGGGGCATACGGTGGTGCTGGCGACGGTGGCGCGGTCGGACGCGCGGCTCTCGGCTGCGGCGGAACAGGCGACCGAGGCAGGGGTGCGGGTGGTGCGGTTCAAGCCGCGTTTCCCGCACTTTTTGTTTTTCTCCTCGGGCCTGTTGTTCGGCCTGGGACGACTGGTGCGGGATGCGGATGTGGTGCACGTCCACTCCAACTGGACCTTTCCGGTGTGGTGGGGATGCCGGTGCGCACGGCGAGCCGGAAAGAAGCTGGTGATGTCACCGCAGGGCTGTCTCGATCCGGTGCGGTTGCGCCATTCTGCCTGGAAGAAGCGGTTGGTGGGGGGGATGGATCGGTATTTTCTGAGGCGGGCGGATGTGATTCATGCGACGAGCGAGGCCGAGAAGGGGTGGATGGAAAAGCTGAAAGCTGAAAGCGGAAAGCTGAAAACTGAAAGCGGAAAGCTGAAAACTGAAAGCGGAAAGCTGCAGCGGGAAGGCGGATGGGGACCGGTTGTGGTGATTTCCAATGGTGTGGATGCGGCGGCATTTGCGGGGGTCGGTGATCGGGAGGCGATTCGTCGGCGGTGGCCGGAGTGTCAGGGCAAACGGGTGGTGCTGTTCCTCTCGCGCCTTCATCCGCTCAAGGGCCTGGGGTTGTTGATTGATGCGTGGGCGGCGATTCCGCACGCCGGGTGGCAGGTGTTGGTGGTTGGGGCGGATGAGGGCGGGCACGAAGCGGAGGTCAGGTTGCATGCGGAGAGATCCGGTGTGGCGGGATCCGTGACCTTCGGTGGCCCGCGCTACGGAGCGGAGAAGGTGGCGGTGATGCAGGCGGCGGATCTGTTTGTATTGCCGTCGCACAGTGAGAATTTCGGGATCGTGGTGGCGGAGTCCCTGGCGGCCGGCGTGCCGGTGATTACGACGAAGGGGACGCCGTGGGGGGAGCTGGAGAAATGCGTTAATGCGTTAATGCCGGAATGCGGGAGTGAGAAATGCGTTAATAAGGCATTTCCGCAATCAGGCAATCAGGCATTTCATCCCGATCGGGCTGGCTGGTGGATCGACATCGGCGTGGAGCCGCTGGCGAGGGCGCTGGAGGAGGCGATGGGTCTGACGGACGACGAGCGCCGCGCAATGGGGGAGAATGGGCGGCGGTTGGTGGAGACAAAATACCAGTGGCCAAGAATCGCCGCGCGTATGCTGGAAGAGTACGAGAAATGCGTTAATGCGTTAATGCCGAAATGCGTTAATAAGGCATTCAGGCATTAACGTATTCAGGCATTTATTTAATAACGCATTTCCTCAATAAGGCGGATCATGTATCACGTAGTGAAACGAATGCTGGATGTGGTCTTGTCAGGGCTGGCGCTGCTGGTGCTGGCGCCGCTGCTGATCCCGGTCGGCATCGGTCTCTTGCTGACGGGTGAGCACTATGTGTTTTATCTGCAGCAGCGGATCGGACGGCATAATCAGAAATTCGGCATCTGGAAGTTTGCGACGATGCTGAAAAACAGTCCGAATCTACGCGGGGGTTTGCATACCACCCGGCATGATCCGCGGCTGATGCCGCTGGGGCATTTTTTGCGGCAGACCAAGATCAACGAGTTGCCGCAGTTGATCAACATCCTGCTCGGCGACATGTCCATCGTCGGCCCGCGGCCTCTGGTGGACAAGACGTTCGAGCCGTATCCCGAGCACGTCAAGCGGGTGATTTACAACGTGCGGCCGGGTCTGACGGGGATCGGCTCGATCGTCTTCCGCGACGAGGAGCGGCTGCTCTCCGAGTCGGGGATGCCGATGGATGTGTTTTATGCGCAACACATCGCGCCGGTCAAGGGCGAGCTGGAACTGTGGTATCAACGGCATATGTCGCTGCGAACCGATTGCCTGATCATCTTCCTCACGGCCTGGGTCATCGTCTTCCCCAAGAGCCGCCTGTTGCACCGGGTGTTCAAGGATCTCCCGGAGATCGCGCCGCCTGGCGGCGGCGCGGGTTCAAACGCGCCACCTGACGCGATTGAGTCTTGACTTCGCCCCGCTGCCACGTTATAGTCCAGCAATCACTTATGCAGAATAAAAAACACCCGTTGACCGATGCCGTCGCGCCCGAATCCGGCACATTTGAAACCGACCCGCACACGCCCGCCGCCGAGGGGGCATTCAGCCTGCTTCTGCCGTCGCTGCAACGCGCCGTTGCCGAGGAAGGCTACACGATCCCGACGCCGATCCAGCAACAGGCCATTCCGATATTGCTGGCCGGACGCGATGTTTTGGGGTGCGCCCAAACCGGAACCGGCAAGACCGCCGCTTTCACGCTGCCCCTGCTTCATTACCTGACCGAGCATCGTCGGCCGACGCCGGCCGGCCGGCCGCGCGCGCTGATTCTGGCGCCGACGCGCGAGTTGGCCGCGCAGATTGGCGACAGCATCCACACCTATGGCCGCCACGTGCGCGTATCACACACCGTCATCTTCGGCGGCGTGAGCCAGAGTCACCAAGTGCGCGCGCTCCACGGCGGTGTCGACGTCGTCGTCGCCACGCCCGGACGGCTTCTCGACCTCATGCAACAGGGGTTTGTGCGGCTTGACGACGTCGAGTACTTTGTGCTCGACGAAGCCGACCGGATGCTGGACATGGGCTTCCTTCCCGACATGCGGCGTGTTATCGCTAAACTGCCCGCCAAGCGCCAGTCTCTCTTTTTCTCGGCCACGCTCACCCGGGAGGCCTTGGATCTGGCGCGGACGCTCGTTCATCAGGCGGCGCACATCTCGGTCACCCCCGAGCAGCCGACGGTCGAAAAGATCAAGCAAAGCGTGATGTTTGTCTCGAAGAAAGACAAAAACGATCTGCTGGTCATTCTCCTGCGCGCAACGGGCATGAGCAAAGTGATTGTTTTCACCCAGCGCAAGCACATCGCCAACAAGGTGGCGGAGCATCTCAACGAGGCGGGCATCACGGCGGCGGCGATCCACGGGAATAAAAGCCAGGGGGCGCGGACACAGGCGCTTGGGGGGTTCCGCGAAGGCCGCGTGCGCATATTGGTCGCCACCGACATCGCCGCGCGCGGCATCGACGTGGACGGCATCACGCACG
>CAZOJL010000157.1:0-8025 GCA_964580075.1 uncultured Akkermansia sp.
TCGGCCCGGCCACATCGGGCGAAACGGCACCCATCAGCGGCCATCCGGCCGCCGCGCGCTGCCATCCGGTCAACCCGGTGGCGTGGAACATGTGGCGCCAGCCGCGGCCACCGCCGTGACCACACCAAGCTACCCGCCCGCGCCCAAACCCCATGCCGAAGCCCCGGCTTGGAAGCGCGTTAATGGATCCCGGTGCGAGAACCCCGGCGCAGAAGCCCATACCTCGTCCTGTCATTGGCCCCATTCCCATGGGTCCTGTTCCATCTCCTGCTGGCATTGTCGTTCTCCTATTCTCTTGGTTATTGTTCCTTGCACTCAATTGTAGGCGGCCTTGATCTCCGAAGACTCTTCCAGAAGGGGTTTGGCAAGGTTCGCCATGTCGTTGTCCTGCCAGAAAGGCAGGCTTTCATGTATCTTCATGTAGGTTAGCGGGATGGGATGGGTGCCAATGACGACTGGCAGACCATAAGCAGTCTCAATGAACGTTTTGAAGCGCCGGATATTGGGACACGGCGGGTAACCGACGACGAGTCCCGTGGCCAGATGAATGACCGTGGCACCGTTTTTCTTGAACTCGGTAGGAACGTGTTCCACGTTGCCACCCGGACATCCGCCACACGTCGAGTAGCCAATGATTTCCGCCGGCTCGCTGGCAGGGTAGATCGAAAATGCTCCGCGCCGTTCGCGCAACGCCCGAAAACATTTACCGCCACCACAATTTCCGTACCGGGCACAGATGATGATTCCTATTCTGATCATTTCGAACACCGATTCTGGCGTTTTCGTCTGCTTTTGTGAGTTACGCCCAGTGACCTTCCACACTGGCGTTCGCGGCCTCCGTCAACTCGCCCGCATGGAACATGCGGATGGCGTCCGCCACCGTACCGTCCTTAGTCAGTAGAACCTTAATTCCTGCTGCATTCAGAGCACGAAAGGCCTTTGGGCCGACGTTGCCGGTGATCACCACGGTTGCCCCCAACCGCGCAACCGTTTCGGCGGCCTGTATGCCTGCGCCCTGCGCGGCATTCAGATTCTGGGCGTTGTCGTGTGCCGCAGTGTCGTTCGTTTCCGTGTCCACGACTATGAAATACTTGGCCCGCCCGAAGCGTGGGTCCACGGCACTGGACATCTCTTTGCCTGTTGCTGTGATCGCGATCTTCATGCTTCCTCCTGTTTGCAGGCCCACGGACGCTCGTTTCGTTGTCCGGTCCTGCCGTGGCGACAGCGCTTCTGCTGACCACAACAGCCTGGCATCGACATAACAGCACTTGGCAGGGAGCCCGCCAACCACGCGGCCACGACTTCTTCTACAGCCCCGGCCGTGAATGGAATCACCCGAATGCCCTTGTTTGCCAGTACAGCGGCCATGGAGTGCGATATGGCCCCGCAGATCAAAACCTGCGCACCGAGCGTCGCCAACTGACCGGCCTGCGCCTGCATTTCGTCGCCGGGCAGCGTTTCCTCGCGGCGGGCGATCACACGACCGTCTGCCACATCCAGCAGCAAAATCTGCCGGGCTACATCGAACACCGGCGAGATTCTTCCGTTCCACGTTGCCAACGCCACTTTCATGATTCTGCATTCTCCAGATTCGTGCCTGATCTATATCACGAAGCGTGCCAAGATGCGGAGCAGGCGCGTTGCACACACGTAACCTGTTTGACGGCATGTGGATGCGGCAGAGATTGGTCAGGAGCAGAATACACGCGAGAGTCGCCGATTCGCGACTATGTGCCGAAACGAGAGGCGCGCTTGCGCGACACTACCTGGACTTGTCCCCAATCACCCGCTTTTGCCTGACCCCAGCGAACGACCGTCCTTCTCTGGAAGCTCAAGCCGCAAGGCCTTGATCTTGCGGAAGAGCGTACTCTTGTGCAGGCCGAGGGCGCGGGCGGCGGCGAGGCGGTTGAAAGCGTTTTGTTCCAAAGCCGTACGAATAGCCTGTGCTTCGGCGGCGCGGGTCTGCGCGGCGATGGTGTCGCCGGTCGGTGTTTGGGTTGCGGCGGGTTGGCCGGTGAGTTCGGGCGGGAGGTGACCGCGTTCGATTCTACCCGTGCCGCACAGTACGAAGGCCCGTTCGATGATATTCTCCAACTCCCGCACGTTGCCAGGATAGTCATGCGCCATGAGCAGTACCATGACATCTGGAGCGACGCCGACGACCGTTTTATCCTGCCGCCGGTTGAAGCGGGCCACGAAGTGTTCGACTAGGAGGGGAATATCCTCTTTGCGTTTCCGAAGCGGCGGCAGGTCCAATTTGACGACGTTCAAGCGGTAGAAGAGGTCTTCGCGAAACAGGCCTTTGCGGATCAGTGCAGCCAGGTCGCGATGGGTGGCGGCAATGATGCGCACGTCGGCGTGCCGCGTCTGTGTGCCCCCGAGCGGTTCGTAGGTCCGCTCCTGCAACACCCGCAGCAGGCGCACCTGCATCGCCGGGCTGATGTCGCCGATTTCATCCAGGAACACAGTGCCGCTCTCGGCCAGCGCGAAGCGGCCGGGCTTGTCGGCCGCAGCTCCGGTGAAGGCCCCCTTCATATAGCCGAACAACTCGGATTCCAGCAGCGTGTCAGGCAACGCGCCGCAGTTAACCGGCACAAACGGCTTGTGCTTGCGCAGGCTGAGGTTGTGAATGGCGCGTGCCAGGAGTTCCTTGCCGGTGCCGGTTTCGCCATGAATCAGCACCGTCGCATCGCTGGGCGCAATCTGCGGAAGAAGATCGCAAATGCGGCGCAGGGCGGCGCTGCGGCTGACCAGGTCGCCCATTTGGCACCGGCCTTCCAGTTCTTTGCGCAGTTCCTCCACCAGGCTGAGGTCACGGAATGTTTCGGCGCCGCCGACGATGCGACCGCGTTCGTTGTGGAGAATGGCGGTAGAGACAGAAATGGGAATCCGCCGACCGTCGGCATTCACGATGAACGCGGACTTGTTGACGATCGGTTTGCTGGTCTTGACGGTGTGACGCAGGGCGCAATCCGCCTCGCACATGCTGGCGCGGAACACATCGGAGCAGGTCTTGCCGATGGCGTCGCGCCGGCGAATGCCGGTGATGGTCTCGGCGGCGCGGTTGAACGAGGTGATACGCCAGTCGGCATCCACAGTGAACACGCCGTCCGAAATGCTTTCCAGAATGCTTGCGGCCGCAGTGTGGAACGCGCCAGTCTGCTTGACCCTGCTACTTGCCATGCTTTTTCCCTCCACAGCGACCGGTTGGTTGTCGCATCGAGACCGCCTTGTCCTGCCGAACAACCGATGAAGTTCGTGGCGGCGACCTCATGCGTGCCGCCGAAAGAGCCGGCGCACGCCCAACGCCAGTCCGGTCACAGGAAGAAGGGCGCACGCCACGAGGCAGACGGTTTGGTTGGTCGGCCAGTCGCAGCGAAATGACAGCCACAGGCCCGAAAGGGTTGACGCCACCGCCAGCGCCACAGCCAGAATCAGGACCGGCCACAACCGCCTGACCAGCAGCAGGGCCGCCGCGGCAGGCGCAATCAGATGGCAGAACACCATAAGCGCCCCAGCCGCCTTCGAGGCGGCGGCCACCACCAGCCCCAACAGCAGAAAGAACAGCAGTTCCCACCGCGCCGGCCTGACACCGAGCACCGTGGCGGCCTCGCGATCCACGAAGGCGTAAAGAATTGGCCGGATGAATAGCAACAGGCAGACGGCCGCCGGGATCAGCACACCACCGATGACGTAAAGATCGTCGGTGGTGGCGAGAATGAGATCGCCGTACAGCAGCGCCTTGACTTCCTGCAAACCGAACCCGCTGTGAGCGACCAGCAACACGCCGAGACTCGACGCAGCCACAAACAGCACGCCCAGCACCGCATCCCGCGGGATGCGGCGGTTTTCGAACGGCACGGCCAGCAGACCGACCGTCAGCAGCGTCAGCAGCAAGGCGCCGGCAAAGGGCGGCGCGTTCAGCATCAGGGCCACGGCGACACCGCAGGCCGCCGTTTCCGCAAGTGTGATGCCGATGAACACCACACGCTTCAGAATCACGAACACACCGAGCAGCGCGCAAACCGCTGCAACCAGCACCCCGGCCAGCACGGCATGGGGAAAGGAGGCGAACAGATTCAGTGTCGGGGTGTTCACGGGTGGTCCCTCCCGGCGGAATCCCGAGTCGGCGTTCCGCCCGAGCTTGTCCCGGCCAGAAGCCGCCGCGCACCGGCGATCTCGGCCAGTTGCGCCCGGCCGTGCTGGACCACACACACCCGCGGCGACAAGGCCCCCGCCTGATCGATGCCGTGGTGGGCCAGCAGGATGGTCTTGTGGGCCTCCCGGCACAGCGCGACCAGGTGTGCCAGCACCTCCCGCTCCGAATCCTCGTCCAACTCGGAGGTCGGCTCATCCATCACGAACACCTCGGCTTCGCTTGCCAACGCCCGCCCGAGCAGCGCCTTCTGCTTCATGCCTCCGGAAAGCTCGGCGAAGACCTTGCCTTGGTGCGCGGTCAGATCGAACCTGGCCAACACCTGGTCCACGCGTGCCCGCTGCGCCGCATCCGGCCTTCCCCACCAGCCGAGCTCGGGATAGAGACCCATCTCCACAATCTGGCGGGTGGTAACCGGATAGAGCGGGTCAATGGACTTCTGCTGGGGCACGTAACCGGCCGGCTGACCGGCGAATGGGGTGCGAATACGGCCACGGACCGGCGTGATCAGACCGAGAATGGCGCGCAGCAAGGTGGTCTTGCCCGCGCCATTCGGGCCGACGAACGGCAGGATGATGCCCGGGGGGATCTCCAGACAGACGTCATGCAGCACCTCCTGCCGCCCGTAGGCAACAGACACGTGCGCACAGGAGATGATGCTCGCCGAACGGTTCATTCCGTCAGCCGCCTCACGATCAGGTCCATCAGCGCGAGGTAGTCTGTCGCTTCCGGCTGGCCCCCGACCGCGTTGGCCACCACGACGACCCTTGCGCCGGTCTGCGCGGCAACCCGGCGGGCCGCCTTGTCGCTGTAGAAAGGTTCCTGCAGGATGATCTTTGCCCCGTCGGCCCTGGCTATCTCCGCCACCTCCTCCAGGTGGGCCGCCGTCGGCGGAACTCCCGGCTTGGGTTCCAATTCGGCGACGACTGTCAAACCGAAGCGATTAGCGAGGTATATCCAACTCTTGTGATAGGTCACGATTTTCTGATCGCGTAGCGGCTGCATGGCCTTGACCCATCCTGCAGCCTGAGCGCCGCCTTCACCGGTGGCCAGAAACGCCGCGAGAGTGCCATCCTGCGCCTGGGTCCAGAGCGTCTCCGCGCCAACGGCCTTGACCAAGGCCGCGCCGAACATCCGCTCATCGAGCGCCTGCTGGAAGGCGGCGGCGTTCCGTGCGAAGACCGCCGCCCGGTCCGGGGCGAGTTGCGCCAGACGTTGCGCGATCACGCCCGCGATCCGGCGACCGTTGAGCGGATCCAACCAGTAGTGCGGGTTGCCCATGGGGTGTACGTCGCCCATGGCGCGCGTCACAGCGGTTTGTGGCACGTCCAGGAGCAGGAGTCCTTCCGAGGCATCCAGATGCCCCTTCCCTCCCACCCGGATGCGTGTGTTGCGCGATCCATCCAGGATCGGCTGCTCCCAGCCGATTTCCAGTTCCAGGCCGATGCGGATCCAGAGATCCGCGTCGCGAGCCTGCATAATGAAACTGGGCTTGGCGGCGATGAAATGGGGATCCTCCCGGCCGGTGCAGACGCTGCGCACGTCCGCCGCATCGCCCGCCACGGCCCGGGCGATGGCGGCCAGATCGGACGTGGTGGTAACGATCCGTAGCCGGTCGGCGCGCGCGTCAGCCGCGCCGACCGCCGCCAGTGCGGTGAGGCCTATCAAACAAGAGAGCGTTTTCATGGCAATTTCCTTTCGTCCTTAGAACTTGTGTGCGCCGTGCGTGCCGAGCGAGATCATCCACTGTATGAACACCTCGGTCACATCCTCGGTGCCTTCGTTGGTTTTGTAGGAGCCGCGATTGGCCTGCAAGCGGATGCGCGAGAATTCCGACAGCGTGAAATCGAGCATGGGCCCCGCCCGATAACTGCTGCCGTAGCTCTCGCTTGTGCCATCGGGCAGGTCGGATTGATTGATCAGCCCGACCTGCTCCCAGCGCAACCCCGCGCGCCAGCGCGGCAGGAAGCCGTAGACCGCCTGCACGTAGTAGCCGTCCTGCTTGTCCACGCGGCTGTTGCCCACAAGCTCTGGAGCCAGATCGTGGCCTGCGAGTTCCAGATCTTTGCATCGGCCAAAGTACTCGGCCTGGCAGATGAAGTCGCCTGCGCCGCAAGGCCGGGGGGCGTCGTACTTGTAAACCACGTCGCCGCCCCAGAAACGGCTCATGCCGTCCAACCAGTGATCGGCCGTACCGTCGCCGTCGCCATCATGCTCCTCCTGATGCCGCCCGAGACCCGAGAAAAGTCCGAGTTGCAGGCCGTGCCGGCCCGGCAGATTGGGACCGAACTTGAGCCAGCCCACGCCGACGCGCGGACCTTCCCGGGTGGACAACGGCGATTCGCCGTGATAGGCAAACATGTTCTCGTTGTCGCCCTGAAACCCCTCCACACCCGCCAGCAGGTAGAACGGTGTGGGCGCCAGCCACGAGACCTGCAGGCCTTTGTCGTTCAGTCCGTGGTCACCCAGCGCCAACTGGTGAATCAGCGGGCGGTCGGTAAAGTCCCACTGGTGCGAGTGCTGCGCGTTGATGTAGCCGAAGTCGCTGAAGAACTTGCCGCCCTTGACTTTGAAGCCCCAGGGCAGGCAGGTGGTTTCGATCACGGCCTCCTCCAATTCCGCGCCTTCGAGGTCAACCGCAGCAATGGCCGACCCCTTGAAGTATGGGTCAACGTCGGCCGAGAACTGCAGTTCCAGGTGGCGCAGGTTGAAGCCATCCTCCACGCCGTGATGGTGATGTTCGCCGTCCGCGTGGGTGTGGCCAAACCCGGCCATTTCGCCGGTGACGTGACTGATCCCCTCTTTCGAGTTGTCGGCGTGGTAGAAGGTGTCCACGATCACGGACACGTCCGGATTCAGTGACTGAATGCTCCGCCGGGTATCGGCGAGCGCACCCGCCGGCGCGGACAGCGGCGCAGCAACGGCCGCCGTTTGTTTAGTTTTCATGTCGGCGACCTGCTTTTCCAAGGATTCCAGTCGCGCGCGCAGTGTGCGGATTTCTGTCAGCAGGTTCGTCACGGCTGGTTCGTCCGCCGCCAAGCTCCCGCACGCGGCCAGCGCGAGGGCGCTACAGAATATTGGTAGCCAAAATGATTTCACGAATACTCCTCCTAGGTTGAAGATTTGATACTACGCAGGCGGAAGAGCCTGCTTGGGAAAAAGGCCTGACGTGAAAAAACGGTCAGGCCACAGGAGGGGCACGCGCCTGCGTGGCGTCGTGCGAGGTGGCAGCAATGAACGCGGTCCGGTACAGAACCGGACAGGCCACGACCGGCGGTGGCGCGTTGACGACGGCGACGTGCGTGTCCGTCGTATTCAGCGGGGCGTTCGCCAACTGGCAGACGGGACAGTTGGCCTCGTGGTGCGTGGCGGTGTCGTCGCAGTGCAGGCGGTGGAACGTCGGCAGCATGATCATGCCGACGAAGAAAGCAACCACAGCCAGACTGGCGACAATGCGTTTCATATCCGCTGGTGTGATAAATAAGAAATCGCTTTTCGGCTGGCCCCGACCCGCACAGGCCGAAATCATGCCGAAACTGGTCTGAGGCAGCGATGTCATGATGAAGAGCATGGCAGAAGCGGGGGGAAGTGTCAAGAGCACTGCAAACCAGCGGCTTTTGGACGGATGGGATATTCCCCGGCCGACCAAAAACCGCTGGGTACGCCTTTCGGATGCCAGAAAAAGACACATTGGTACCGCCACGAGCGGTGAGCCTTACGCGTTGTCCGTAGCGGTGTCGTAGACCCATCTGCGCCCTTCGGGATGGTATGCGGCGGGGCGTGTTTTCGGAAATGGCGTTGTTGAAAATTATCTTCTAGCAGGAGGTGTGGTATGGTAATCGAGTATACGCCGCATGCGGCGCAGATGG
>CAZOJL010000158.1:0-8015 GCA_964580075.1 uncultured Akkermansia sp.
GGGAACAAGCGGGATGGCGGTCTGAAAACCGGGGATACCGGAAAGAAGCCGGAGGACGGCGCGTTGAATGTGGGGCCAACCTGGACCCATGCGGAGGGGCGTGCGGCTCTGAGCTTCGACGGTGTGGACGACATCGTTGAGTTTCCGACGACGCTGGAAGACCTGAGTCTGCCGTTCTCGATCGCCTTCTGGGTGAACCCGGCGGCGCTGCAGAATGGCATGGTGAATATTTTCGGCAATCACCCGCCCGGCATCGTCATGCAGAATGATGGCGGCGGAAACCGGTTTGCATTTCATTGCTACAACCACTGCGCGCCGGGGCCGGTGGATCTGACCGCGGGCCAGTGGCAACACGTGGCCATTGTCTGCGACGGAAAAAAAGCGTTCTGCTACCTGAACGGCGTGGAGAAGAGTAACGCCGCAGCCAAAGGCGATTTCCAGGCCAATCCGGACTTGACCTTCCGGCTGGGACAAGGCTATGAGACAGGGCGGTTCTTCCGCGGCCTGTTGCGGGATTTCCGCATCTACCGCACGGCGTTGTCGCCGGCGGAGGTGCAGGCGGTAATGAAGGAGTGAATAATCATGGGCATGTTTGAAACGACGGGCAGGTGGGAGGCGGGGGCGGATCGCAAGGAGAATACCCTGCGCAAACTCGAACGGATGAAGACGGCTTTGAGCCATCGGGAGCCGGATCGGGTTCCGATCAGCGACTTTTTCTGGGGCGGGTTTATCCGCCGCTGGCGCCAGGAATTGAATCTGCCGGCCGACGCGAACCCGTACTACTACTACGACCTGGACTGGATTGCAACCGTCCCCAACATGGATCCCTGGATCCGCCCCTTCGAGACGCTCCGGGAGTCGCCGCACGAGGTGACCGTCAAGACGGGGTTTGGCGCCATCCTGCGCAAGGTGCACGATATTCCCATGCCGGAGTTCGTCGGGTGGGAACTGGACACGCTCGAGAAGCTGGAGGCGGCGGTGGCGACGTTTGACAGTCCGCATGACCGGCGACGTTACTTCGAAGCGGGCGACAACCAGATTGCGGGGGTCGGGGATGGCTTTGAGCGCAATAGTCCGCCCTGGGTGAATACGGTGAACTCGCTCTGGCCGGATTTCCCGGTCTTCGGGAGCATCATCGAAGTCAACGAGTGCCTGACGCGCCTGATAGGGCCGGAGAACCATCTGCTCTGGCTCGGGATGGAACCGGAGCGGATGGCGGCGGTGGTCGCGCAGATCGGGCGGTTCTATCTTGAATGTGCCCAGGCGCAGATCGCGGCGGCGGCCGGAAAACTGGATGGCTTTGTCATCTGGGGCGACATCGCGTACAAGTGCGGCACATTCATGCATCCTGCGTTCTGGAGGGAACACTACAAGCCGTGGGTGAAGGCCATTGTGGAGCATTGTCATCGGCAGGGGCTGATGGTAATCTACCACGGGTGCGGGAATGTGCAGGCGGTGATGGACGATTTCGCGGAAATCGGCGTGGATGCCTATAATCCGCTGGAAGTGAAGGCGGGCATGGATGTGGTGGACTTGCGGAGCCAGTTGGGGCACTCGATCGGCTTCTGCGGGAACAGCGATGTGCAGATCTGGGAGAAAGGCGACCCGGTGGAGATCCGCCGCGAAGTGGTGCGGAAACTGGAGGCGGCCAAAGGCGGAGGCTATATCTTTCAGTCCGACCACAGCGTCTCGTCAGCGGTCAGCGGTAAGACCTATGATTACATCGTCAAGTTGGTGCGGGAGTTCGGCAAATATCCCCTGGCTCTGGGCGCGTTCGATGAAGCGATGTCCTGATGCGGGTATGGAGGTACGATGAAGCGATACGGTTCCGTGATTGGCGTCCGGGAAGACAAACTGGCCAGGTACAAGAAACTGCATGCGGCGGTGTGGCCCGCGGTGCTTGCCATGATCAAGCGGTGCAACATTCGGAATTATACCATTTACCTGCGCCGGATGCCGGACGGCAACACCTATCTGTTCAGCACGTTTGAGTATATCGGGAAGGATTTCAAGAAGGACATGGCCCGAATGGCGGCCGACAAGACCACGCAGGAATGGTGGGCCGAATGCATGCCGTGCCAAGAACCCCTGAAAAACCGGAAGAAAGGCGAATGGTGGGCGGGTATGACAGAGGTGTTCCATTGCGATTAATAAGATGAGCGACATCGGCCTAGCGCTTCAACTGGAGCAGGATCCGGAAAGCAGGTTGGTGTTTTACTGGAGGCAAGAGAGTGACCCGACTCCCGTCGGTCGTCGCGTCATTTGTCCGGACGCGACGAGCGCGGCGAGTCGAGTCCGCTACGGGACACACAATGAATAGACGACAACTTCAGGCGGCATCTGAGCAGGCCCGGAAGCGCGCTGTCGAGTTGGGCGAGGCCGGAGACACCGCGGCGGTCACGGAGCTTGTGGCGCTCTGCCGCCATGCAGGCCCGACTGTCCGGCGTGCGGCCGCTTCGGCGTTGGGCAAGCTGGCGACCGATGCCACGGTCCGTGCCGCCGTGCCGATGTTGTGCGAATTGGCTCGCGATGCCCACCCGCAAGTGCGCCAGTATGCCATGCTGGCGCTCGGCAAGATTGGCGACGAAGCGGCGCTGCCTGTGTTGCGCGATACAGCGAACCGTGCTTCCGGCCAGCCGGACTACGTGCTGGCCGCCGCCCTCAAGGCCATCGAGCAGATAGAGGCGGCGACACAGGCACAGCAGAAGTGCTCGCCTGTCGCTTGTTCGCGGTGCGGACGAGAGACCTCTGGCGACGAACGCCAGATCTCCGAGACGCAGTTTCAGCGCGTGTACTGTTCGGCCTGTTTCGATGCCGTCTTCATCGAGCGCCGCAACTTCGACATGAAAGTGCAGAACCAGAAGACGATCCTGACGGCCGACCGCACGGTAGTGCAGTCGCGCGGCGAGCGGCAAATCGCGGACTGGATTGCCGCGCATTCGATCGCGTATCGTTACGACGACAAGTTCCAGATCATCCAAGGCTATGCCATTCGCCCCGACTTCTACCTGCCTCGTTACGATGTCTACATCGAGTATTGGGGCCTGGACACCACGGACTACAAGATCGGCATGCTGCTGAAGCAGAAGCTCTACCAGCAGGAGGGCAAGAAGTTGATTTCGCTCTATCCGGCGGACTTGCCAGTGCTCGACAAGAAACTCGCGGCGGAGTTGCAGGCGGTGATGAAGGAATAAGATGAGCGACATCGGCACAGCGCTTCAACTGGAGCAGGTCTCCAAGCGGTACACGGGCATGCTGGCCGTGGATGGCGTGGATTTCGACGTTCGCGCCGGTGAAGTGCATGCCCTGATCGGCGAGAACGGCGCGGGCAAGTCCACGTTGATGAACATCATCGCCGGCGCGTTCGCGGATTACACGGGGCGCATTCGGATCGGCGGCCAGGAGGTGGCGCTGCATTCGCCGGGCGCCGCGAAACGGCACGGCATCCAGATGATCCACCAGGAACTGAGTCTCGCCCGGACGCTGAGCGTGGCCGAGAACCTGCTGGCCGGTCGCCTGCCGGTGCTCCATGGGATTCTGGATCGGCGGGCGCTCAGGGCGGAAGCGCGCGCCCTGCTCCAGCGGGTCGGGCTCGACCAACTGCATCCCGCGACGCTGGTGGAGGACATCGGCCAGCACGAGGCGCAACTGGTCGAGATCGCCAAGGCGCTCGGGAACCGCCCCTGCATCCTGGTCATGGACGAACCGACCTCCGCGCTCAGCCGCGACGAGGTCAAGCACCTGTTCGAGATCGTTCGCAACCTGCGGCGGCAGGGTCTGGCGATCGTCTATATCTCGCACCATCTGCCCGAGATCCTGGAAATCGCCGACCGGGTGACGGTGATGCGCGACGGCAAGAAGATCGCCACACGGGAGATGCGCGACGTCACGCAGGCCGACTTGGTGGAGATGATGGTGGGCCGCGCGGCCGCCGCGGATTTGTACTCCCGCAAGGCGCGCCCGGCGCCGGGCAGGGAGAAACTTCGGGTCCGGGGGTTGACCCGCACCGGCGTCTTTCACGACGTCTCTTTTTCCGTCCGCAGCGGGGAAATCCTCGGCATCGGAGGCTTGGCGGGATCCGGAAGGACCGAACTGGCGCGGGCCCTGGTGGCGGCGGATGCGCTGGACGCGGGCGCACTTCTGCTCGACGGACGTCCGGTCCGGCCGAAGCGCCTGAGCGATGCCATCCGCCTGGGGATGGCGTATCTGCCGGAAGAACGGAAGACCCTGGGTTTGGCGCTGCGGCTTTCGGCTGGCGAGAATCTGCTGGCCGCGTTGATTCCGAGGCTGACCCGGCGCTGCCACTATTCCGCCCGCCGCGGCGACGGCACGTTGGGCAGACTGATGGGGCTGCTGCAGGTTCATCCTTCCGACCCGCAGGTCACGGTTCGCAACTTGTCCGGAGGCAACCAGCAGAAGGTGCTGCTGGCAAAATGGCTCGCGGTCGAACCGCAGATCCTGATCCTCGACGAGCCGACGCGCGGTGTGGATATCGGGGCCAAGGTCATCATTCATCGCGCCATCGAGGACGTGGCGGAGCAGGGGCGCGCCGTCATCCTGATCTCATCGGACCTCCCGGAACTCGTCTCGCTGTCCGACCGCGTCCTGATCCTGCGGCACGGTCGGCTGATTCGCGAGATGCCGCGGGAGTCGCTGAGTGAGGAAGCCGTGCTTCTGGCCGCCAACGGGGGGATGGGCGATGCCTGAGCGCACAGGATATTCCGCTCGCTCGCTGAGCGGGCTGTTTCACCGGGCCGGCATCTTCGGTGCCGTGGCGCTGATCCTGGCGATCGGCGCCCTGGTAAGCCCGAAGTTCCTCACGGCCGGCAATCTGCTGAACACGGTGGACAGCGTCATGCTGCTGGGGATCGTGGCGGTCGGCGTGGCGTTCGTAACGTATTCGGGGCATTATGCGGATCTGTCCGTGCCCACCATCATGGCATTTTCCGGCGTGATGGCGGTGGAGATGCTACGCTTCGGGTTTGTTCCGGCGTTGCTCGCCGGCCTGGCCACCGGATTGGGCATCGGGCTGATCAATGCGCTGATGGTCGGCAGACTCCGCGTGAATCCGATCATCTGGACCCTGGCGATGTCCTATCTGACCATGGGCGTGATGCGCTGGCTCTGGTCGAATCAGCAGATCTACCCGGACGTGAAGGGCGGCGATACCGGCGCGGGAAGGCTCTTCACGGAGCTTTACCGGCATGAGGTTTTCGGGCGGATCACGCTGCCGATGGTCGTCCTTGCGCTGTTTGTCGTGACGGGGCATTACGTGCTCACGCGAACGGCCTTCGGGCAGCAGCTCAAACTGGTGGGATCGAATCCGTCCATGGCCGCCATGACCGGCGTGCGGATGCCCCGGACGGTAGGCCTGGCCTTTGTGCTCTCGGCGCTGGCGGCTTCGGCGGGAGGCATTCTGATCACCTCGCTCTCCAAGGTGGGGGCCTACTACAACGGCGAAGGCTACGATTTCGACGCCGTCACGGCCGTGGTGCTGGGCGGCGTGACGTTGACCGGCGGACGCGGCAGCATGCTCGGCGTGCTCGGCGGCGTGCTGATGCTCGGCCTGATGAGCAACATCCTGACGCTGTTGGGCGTGGACACGTTTGCGCAGCGGATCGTCAAAGGGGCGGTGTTTTTGGCGGTGGTAAGTGTCAGCAGCCTTCTGGCAAGGAGAATGGGGCGTGACGATGCGTAAGGAACGGATCACCTCCCTGCTCGCGGCCCTGGATCGCAACCGGATCTATGTGCTGCTGGCGCTCGTGTTTGCGATCATGCCGCTGGCGGCCCACGGCTTCGGCACCGTCAACAATCTCACCACCGTGCTGAAGTCCTCGTGTTTGAACGCCACGGTGGCCATCGGCTTCACGCTGGTGCTGATCTGCGGCGAACTGGATTTGACCATTGGCGCCACGTTGACGCTGGGTGCCATGCTGACGATCGGGTTGCAGCCGCACCTGGGGCGGCCGGGGAGTTTCCTGGTCGCCGTGGCGGCCGGTGCGCTGGTGGGCCTGTGCAACGGATTGATCGTCACGAAGGCCCGGGTCAACTCCTTCATCGCGACGCTGGGGAGCATGACGATCCTGCAGGGGATCATTTACATCTACAGCCACGGCGCGTCGGTCAGCGTGACCGGCCCGGCGGATTTCAGGCTGGCCGACTTTCTCGAAAAGCCGTTTGTGCCGTTGCTCACGCCACGGGTGCTGATCACTGTGGCGCTGGTGGCGTTCGCGCAAGGCTTCCTGACGTGGACACGGACCGGGCGCAACTTCTTTCTTGTCGGCGGGAACAGGGAAACGGCCTGGTTCTCAGGCGTCAACCCGGCCCGTTACGTGGTCGGAGCTTTTGTGGTGTCGGGCGCGAGTGCCGCGGTCGGCGGGGCCTTGTTCGGCTTGAGCATGTGCTCCGCGACGTCCAATCTTGGCGCCGGTTGCCTGATGGACGTGATTGCCGCGACGATTGTCGGAGGTACGGCGATGACCGGCGGCAAGGGAAGCGTCTTGCGCAGCGCGCTCGCCGTGCTGACATTCACGGCCATGTTCAATGGCTTCAACGGCATGGGATTTCCCAGCGAGCTCAAGATTCTGATCGCAGGCCTGGTGCTGGCGCTGGTGGTCATACACGAGGCGGCGGCCGCCCGGCGGCATGAACGGGCCCGGGGGCGGCGGCCGATGTTGATGGAAGAACTGCGGAGAAAGGCTCCGCTACAAAAAAAGGAGAGCAGAACATGAAGCGTCAGATCAGGAATGCGGTTGTGCTGCTGGCGGCGGGCGCGGTGCTGGCGGGTGTCACGGGTTGCGGCAAACAGCAACCCGCAGCGGCAGGTGTGGGCAGGGCCGATGCCGCGGCCAACCTGGCGGAGTCGCTGAAGGTTGATCTTTCGGAACTCAAGTCGCAGGACGGCCAGCCGTTGCTGCTGGCGCTCGAAACGAAGACGCCGCCGCCGCGCCCCGAGGATCCGGACACGCTTCCGGAGACCGACCCGGGCCACTGGTACGACATGGAGTATGCGGGATGGAACACGGCGAAAGAGAACATTCCGTCGTCGCCGAAGGATGGCGCCATCGGCAAGCGCGTGATCGCCATCATCAATGGAGACCATCCGTATCTGACCGCCTACAGCGCCGGCATGAAGAAAGTAGCCGAGGCCTACCGGATGAAACTGCGGATTCTCTCGCCCAACTGGAAGGTGGATGTGCAGAACCAGATGCTTGATGAAGCCGTGAACGAGAAGCCGGACCTGATCATCCTGATCGCGCTCGACGCGAAAGTGGCCATCCTGCAGGTCCGAAAGGTCAACCAGGCGGGCATTCCGATCATCCTGAGCAACATGCACCCGGACCACGAGGCCATGCGGTACGCCATCTGCTGGACCGGGCCGGATGACTGGGGCCAGTTCCGCATGCTGGCCAAAGTCTGGGCGGACACATTGAACCGCACGGGCGGCGTGGCCTACGTGCGGCATGCGCCCGGTGGATCGCCCTTCTTTGCGCGCACCTTCGGGCCGATCAGCGAACTGACCGCGTATGCGCCGGAAATCCAGACGCTCGACATGCAGGCGCCGGGATTCGAGGCGGCCAAGACGCAGCAGGTGGTCTCGGACTGGATCATGCGGTTCGGGGACAAGCTCGTCGGCATTTGCGCCGCAGACGATTCGGCGCAGGCCATCGGCATCGTGGAGGCCTGCAAGAAGGCGGGCCGGAGCGATATCGTGGTGGTGGCCGCCGGCAACAGCAAGGTGGGCATGGATGCCGTCAAAGCGGGCGAGATCCACGCGATCACGTATCAGTCCGCCGAAGCCGACGGCGCCGTGGCGCTGAAGGCTGGCGCCGACTGGTTCAACGGTTTGACGGTGGAACCCGTCCGTTACCTGCCGAAACACGTCATCACGCGCGACGATGTGGAGAAGTTTCTTCCCCCTCAATGGTAGGATAGGGTCTAGCATGAACTCACGTGAACGAGTATTGACCGCATTTGCCCATCGGGAGCCGGACCGTGTTCCGTTATGGTTCGGC
>CAZOJL010000159.1:0-7994 GCA_964580075.1 uncultured Akkermansia sp.
TCTGCATTCGTGGCGAAGCCGGGAAAAGCGGTGTCGCGCGACACCGCTTTGAGGAGGTTCGGAGAGAAAAAAGAGCTGCCGCCGGGTCGGAGGGCTCCGGGACGCCGCGCCAGCCATTTTTTTGCGGTGGCAAGCGGTATTCCGCGCGACACCGCTCTCAGGAGTACGAGAACGGAGCCAAAACTAAAAAAGTGTCTGAAAATAAGATGCGTTTGCCCTGCTGCTCATGCACACTTAAAGGGCAGCAGACTGTGAGGCTGTAAGGATTGGGAGGCTGTCGGTTATGCAAATGAGGTCTGTTCACCATTGGGTGCGTGCGAACAACCCTGTAATCTGTCCATTCTCAACCTTAGTGCCTTACTGTCTTTCAGTCTTGTCTTTCAGTCTATAGCCTTTTTTAGGTTCATGGGTGACCGTGTACGATCACATGCAGGGTCAAAGCAAGATTACGATTATGATTATGCCACCGTATCAACGACCTCATCAGAACTGCCATGCGCCCGCCCGATAGGGGCTGCCATAATTAGAATTGCTGGTCGTGGGGCGGCCCGGTATACTGAGCGCCTGAATGTGTGCATGCCACCGTGAGACCTTTCGGATACCGGCGGCAGCATTCCGGTGTGGGGGTCTCATGGCGATGATCTGGCAACGGCGGGACGGTAACAACAGACATGATGCGTAATCGAACGGCGTGGATTTTATTTGGTGTGCTGGTCGCGGTGTTTCTGGTGACACTCGTGTTGCCGATCGGGATCGTCGTGGTGGGCGGCTTTCAGACGGACGGCGGCTGGACCGGGCGCTATGTGGCCGATGTCTTTCGCAATCCGATCTATGCCGAGGGCCTGCTGAACAGTTTCGGAATCGCCGTCGGCACCACCGCGCTGGCGATGGGTATCGCGTTGCCGCTGGCCTGGCTTTCGAACCGCTTCGACTTTCCAGGAAAGGGGCTGTTGGGCGCGCTGGTTCTGGTGCCGTTGATTCTCCCCCCGTTTGTCGGCGCGATCGGCCTGGCCCAGATCCTCGGCCCGTACGGCGCTCTGAACGCCCTGCTGGGACAGGGACCCATCGACTGGCTCGGCCAATCCCGTTACGCGGGTGTGGTGATTTTGCAGGCCCTGACGCTTTATCCGATCATCTTCCTCAACACGTCGGCCGCGCTGGCCAATGTCGATCCGGCGATGGAGGAGGCTGCCGCCAACTTGGGGTGTTACGGGTTCCGCACGTTTCGGAGAATCACACTGCCGCTGATTCTCCCGGGGCTGTTTGCGGGGGCCACGCTGGTGTTCATCGCCAGTTTCACCGAGCTGGGCACGCCCCTGATGCTGGGCTACACCCGCTGCGCCGCCGTCCAGGTGTATGACGCGCTGAAGGAGATCAGTTCGAGCCCGTTTCCCTTCGCCTTGGTGACGGTGGTCCTGACCACCAGCGTGCTGCTTTATACGGCAAGCCGCGCCCTGTTCGGACGCACGGCCTACGCCATGTCCGCCAAAACGTCCGTGTCGCGCATCGCGATCCGGCAGACGGGCGGTAGGGGCCTGCTGACGGCGCTCCCCTTTGTCGCGGTGGCGACGCTGGCTCTCCTCCCCCACGCCGGCGTCGTGCTCACCAGCTTCAGCGCGCCAGGCGCCTGGTACCGTTGCGTCATACCGGAGGTGCTGACCGTCGCCCACTATGGCGAGGCGTTGGGACACGGCATGACGCTGGACGCCATCCGCAACAGCCTGGTCTTCTCGTCGCTGGCGGTTGTGCTCAACCTGGTGCTCGGAATCGCTGTCGCGTGGGTGGTTGTCCGCTCGACTCTGCCGGTTCGGGGTCTGCTCGACGCATTGGCTATGCTGCCGCTGGCCGTTCCGGGGCTGGTGATGGCGTTCGGCTTTCTGGCCGTGAGCATCCGCCTGTGCAACCTGCCGTGGTTCCACGCGCGGCCGACGTGGGCGGCGCTGGTGGACGTGCGGGAAAACCCGACGCTCTTTCTGGTGATCGCTTACGCGGTGAGGAGGCTCCCCTTCATGGTACGCGCCGCCGTGGCGGGTCTGCAGCAGACCTCGGTGACGTTGGAGGAGGCGGCGGCAAACCTCGGCGCGCCGCCCTTGAAGGTGCTGCAGCGCGTCACGGCACCGCTGATCGCTGCCAATCTGATCGCCGGGGTGCTGCTGGTCTTCGCCTTCAGCATGTTGGAGGTGAGCGACAGCCTGATCCTGGCGCAGACGATCGAGTATTACCCGATCACCAAAACGATCTTCGAGCTCTTCCAACTCATCGGCGTCGGACGCTACCTAGCCGCCGCGCTGGGGGTGTGGGCGATGGGATTTCTGGGGGTGGCGATCATCGGCAGCAGCATCCTGCTCGGGCGCAAGATGGGCGCGCTGTTCCGGGCATAGGCGCCCCCGCGGGGTGAATGCCTCAGAAGAACAAATCGCGTTCGCCGCCGACAATGCGGTCGTAGGCGTCTTTGAATGACGGATAGAATTGGGGCAGGTTCGCTTCGATCTCGCACCGTTCGCGTTCCAGCACCGGCTCGCAAATCGCGCGCGTCTCGGGCGAGGCGAAATCCTCAAGCCACTCGCGGAACGTGAGCACGGCGTTGATCTTGCAGAATTTTCCCTCCTTGCCGGTCTTGAGCGCGTCCATGATGCAGCCACCCGTGCGGCCGCACCGGTAGCCCGCCGTGCAGAACGACGTGATGATGCCCATCCCCGCCAGGTCGCGGATCAGTTCGTCGAGCGTCCGGGTGTCGGCCAGGACAAACTGTTGCCGATCGATCGCCTGCTCCGTTTCGCTCGCGAAATCGCTGTAGCCGCCGATTGCAATGTTGCTGCTGGCATCCATCTGGGTGACGCCCCCGCGGCGAACGGCACGGTCGCGCGCGGCCTTCGGTTCCCGACAGGTCACGATCATTCCGGTGTACGGCACCGACAGCCGCGTGACGGTGACGATCTTCTGGAAGTCGTCATCACTCACGCGGTACGGCGATGCGCGCGGCACATCGGTTCCGCTGGCGGGTTCGAGGCGCGGAAACGAGATCGTGTGCGGTCCGATGTTGAACTGCCGCTCCAAGGCGCGGGCATGACAGACCAGCGCCATCACTTCGAACCGCCAATCGTACAACCCGAACAACGCCCCAATCCCCACATCGTCAACCCCCGCCTCCATCGCCCGGTGCATGCAGGTCGTGCGCCAGTCGTAGTTTCCCTTCACCGTCCCCGCCGGATGCAATCGTTCATAAGTGGGCCGGTGGTAGGTCTCCTGAAACACCTGGAAGGTCCCGATGCCGACGCCCTTCAAGACTCGCAGGTCCTCAATCGGCAACGGTGCCGCGTTCACGTTGACGCGCCGGATGCCGAGTGTAGCCCCGGTGCGGGATTTCATCTCCGTCGCGTAGACGGTGCGGATGGTTTCGGCGATGTATTCGGTGGATGTGGCCGGGTGCTCGCCGTAGACCGCGATGAGCCGTTTGTGCCCGAGACGCCCGGCGAGAACGGCGATCTCCTCCCGCACCTCCTCCATGCTCAGCATCCGCCGCACCTGGTCACTGTTGTCCGCTTTAAATCCGCAGTAGGCGCAGCGGTTGACGCAGAGGTTGCTCATGTAGAGCGGCGCGAAGGTCACGATCCGATTGTCGTACACCGCCGTCTTCACCCGGAAGGCCGTCTCTTCCATCTCGGCCATCAGATCCGGATCGGTCACGTGCAGCAGCACCGCAGTCTCTTCCGGGAGCAGGGTCTCGATGGCCGACGATTTGGCCAGGATGTCGCGCACGCGTCCGCGGTCATTCGGATGCGCGGCGGCCTCAGCCAGCACATGCTCGATCGCCTGGCCGTCGATAAAGTGCCCGCCGTCGCGGAAATAACGCCCGATTTGCTCCGGGCGGATCACGCGGCGCGTATAGTCCGCCGCACTGTCAAACGTCCGAATGTCACAGGTAGCCGATTCGTTCATGCGCTCTCCCTCCTTGGATTCAGAATGCCCAAGCACTCCTTGTCTTCAGAAATCGGCATCAGTGTAGCACATGCGGAACGGCAGGAACACCAATTTGCCTATTTTTTGGCGCGCGTGCGGCGGGGGGGGGTGGGAATCGTCGGCGGCATCTCGGCTTCCGCCGTGCCCCTCGCGAGATCGCGGACGCCGATTTCGCGTAACCGCATCGAGACGATTTTGGAGACGCCCTTATCCTGCTGGGTCACGCCGTAGACGATGTCGGCGCTGGCGATGGTGTGCTGGTTGTGGGTGATGATCAGGAACTGCGACTGCGGCAGGAAGTCTTTGAGCGTCTGGATGAACCGGCCGATGTTAGAGTCGTCCAATGCGGCATCGAGTTCGTCGAGCATGGCGAAGGGCGACGGTTTGATCATGTAGATGGCGAAGAGGAGACTGACCGCCGTCATGGTGCGCTCGCCGCCCGAGAGGAGCGTCACCGATTGCGGTCGCTTCCCGGGCGGCCGCGCGATGATATCCACTCCGCATTCGAGCGGATCCTCGGCATTCTCAAGGAGGACAAGCCGCGCCGTCCCCCCGTTGAAAAGCTTGGTGAACATGACCTCAAAATTGGCGTTGGCTTGTTCAAACGTCGTTTTGAACATTTCCGATGTTTTGCCATTGATCATCTGGATCAGGTTGAAGAGCTGATCCTTCGATTTAACGAGATCGTCCTCCTGCGCGCGCAGGAAGGTATAGCGTTCCTCGAGTTCCTTGTACTCCTCGATCGCCACGAGGTTGACCGGACCCATGGCCGCAATCTCGGCCTGGAGCTGCAGCAAACGGGGTTCGACGGCGGCACTCTCGGGTACGGTGCCGCCGGGCCAAACCGGATCCGGCTGGGAGACAAGCTGCTCGGGTGTGAGTCCGTAATCGTTGTAGATGCGGTCGAGGTGGTTCTGGCGGCGCATCCGCGACTCGGCGAGTTCAACGTCGGAACGGCTCTTCTCGTCGCGGGCGTCCTCGTGCACGCGCCGCAGCTCACCCAGGGCCGCATCGGCCCGTTCGAGATCGACTCCCTTGCGGGCCCGGAGTTCACGTCCTTCGTCAATGCAGACGTGGAGGCGCCTGGCTTCCTGATCCATGCTTTCGAGTTTTCCGGTGAGTTCCGCGATCTCGGCCGTGAGCCTGGCGATCCCCTCGTCATAGGACTGCACGCCCTGGCTGCGTCCTTGCAGCAACCGTTCGAGCTCCTCGATACGCGCCTGGAGCGACGCGCCCTGACTCTCGGCATGCGTCTCCTGCTGGACGAGCCCTTGATAGGCGAGGCGCGCGTCGCTGAGACGGTCGCCGATCTCGCCCTGCCGGTCTTCCAGTTCCTGGAGGGAGGCGGCGATCGCCGCCGAACGTTCAATCCCCTGTTCGCGGGTGGCCGCCACGGCGCGCAACTCGGCTCCGAGCGCCTGCTGCTGCTCACCCTCTCCGGCGGTCTTCGCCTTGACCGTGTTCAACTCGCGGGAGACGACGTCGAACCGCTGGCGGACACGTTCCGCGTCGCGCGCCACACTCTCAAATTCACCGTCCTTCTGAGCTGCCAGCCGTTTGGCTTCGTCAAGCTGCCGGCGCGTCTGCACCTCGGCCTCTTTGCCTTCGGCCGCGCGGGCAGATGCCCGATCGAGGCGTTTGCGGATGGCGGCGGCCTCGGCCTCGAAGGTGTCGGCCTGGGTGATGGCATCGGTAATGAGCATCTGCCGCGCAAGCGGGCTGGAGACCTGGCTTTCGGGCATCCACGCCTCGGCGGTGCCATCGGCGTGGAAGACAGCGCCGCCGCGGGTGACGACCGTACAGCCTGCGGGAAGGGGCCGGGGAACAGCTTCCAAGGTATCGGCGAGAAAGACATGCCCAAGGAGGCGTCGCGCCGCGGGGGCGAAGTCGGCGGCGGGTTGGATCAGATCAAGCAACGGCGTGAGACCGGCGGGCGGAGTCGGCGCGTCAGGCGCAGGAGTGTCGGCAACAATCAACCGGGCCGCAGCGGGACGCCCCTGGGCGAAGAGGGCGGTCATGACAGCGGCGGCGTCAGCCGCATGACGCACCACGACCGCATCAAGCCACGCGCGCAAGACGGCCTCCAGCGCAAAGCGGAGCTCGCGGGGAGCGGAAAATTGCTCGGCGAGCGGACCGATGACGGCATCGGCAGCGAGTTTCAGCGGGTTCGCCGGGTCGAGCAAAAGGCGGGTGCCTGACGGGAGATCGTCGTCGGCCGAGGCACGGTCGGAAAGCAAGTCGATCTGGGCCCGCTTGGCGGCCAGTTGGGCCTGGACGCGCGACAGCGCTTCCTGCGCGGTTCGGAGATCGGCCTCGGCCGCCGCCCGCGCATCTTGCATCGTCTGGAGGGCATCGGCGCGCGTTTCGGCTTCGGCGTGGAGGCTGTCGCGCTGTTGGACGAGTTCGGCACAGGCGGATCCGACGGTCGCGACCTGCTGCTCGAGCTGGGCGTGTTCGGCGGCGAGCCGCTCATGCTGGAGGAGGAGCCCGCGCTGACGCGCCTCCATCTCCGCAAGCTGCGCCTGGATCTGCGAGGCCCGCCGTTCGCGGCCGACCGACTGCTCGCGCATCTGCTGCAACTCGGCGCGGGATTGATCGATCGCCCGCTTTTGCTCGTCAAAGAGACGCTGCGCCTCGCCAGAGGCCTTCCGCGCCTGCTCGCATTGGGAGGCAAGCGACTGCTGGTGGAGGTTGAGTTCGGCGGCTTGAGCGGATAGCAACTCGACCTGCTGACGGTTCTGGTTGATTTCGCGGGTGTCCCGTTCAGCCCACAGGCGATATTCGGCGATCCGCTGTTCGTTGACGCGGATCACTTCCTGCGCGCGGAGGAGACGGTTGTCGGCCTGCGCGGCCGACTCGGTCAGCACGCCGATCTGCTGCTCGGTCTGGAGCATCTCTTCGTGGATGCGGGTCGAAACCTGTTCGGCGGCGGCCACGGCGTCCTGCTCTTTGGCGAGGCGGGTGGCCAGTTCCTTTGACAGCGCGTCCAGATCGCGGATGCGGATATCGAGCGCCGCCAGGCGGCGGCGGGTGACAAACAGGTCTATGCCGCGAAGTTCATCGCGCAGTTCCTTGTACTTCTGCGCTTTGCCGGCCTGGCGCTGCAACGATCCAATTTGCCGCTTGACTTCACGAATCACGTCGGTCAGCCGCAGCAAGTTGGCGTCGGTCTGCTCGAGCTTGCGTAACGCCTCCTTGCGGTCGGCCTTGAACTTGGTGATGCCGGCCGCCTCTTCAAAAACGGTCCGGCGATCCTCGGGCTTGGACGAGAGGATGGCGTCAATCTGCCCCTGGGCCATCACGGAATAGGAGGTGGTGCCGATACCCGTCCCCATGAACAAGCGGTGGATTTCTTTGAGCCGGCAGGGAATTTTATTCAGAAAAAACTGACCCTCGCCGGAACGGTAGACGCGCCGGGTGATGGTGACTTCGTTAAATTCGGTGCTGAGCACGCCCTCGCAATCGGCGAACGTGATGGAGACCTCGGCCAAGCCGAGAGGCTTACGGGTGTCCGTGCCGTTAAACAACACGTCGCTCATCTTCGCACAGCGCAGCGCGGTTGGACGCTGTTCGCCCAAAACCCAGCGGATGGCGTCCGAAACATTGCTTTTCCCGCACCCATTGGGGCCGACGATCGCAACAATACCCGGTTCGAAAGACATGCGAGTGCGGTCTGAAAAGCTTTTAAAACCGATGATTTCCAACGTTTTTAGATACACGGGCGCCTCGGTTTGCATCCGCCGGACGCACAGCGGGGTCCGAGCGGGGTCGATGGGCACAAAGTAAATGCTTTATATATCATAGAACGGGATGCTGGGGCAAGCCGATGAATCGGCCGATAAAACAGTAATGGGGCAGTTATTGGGGGGGGGGGAAGAGATAGTGGGTGTGTGGGTGTGTGGGACGGTGTGTAGGGGGGTGTGGGTGACGAGAACGGCGACCCGTCTTCGCGCTTCGCGTTACGCCGTGGCACGCGAGTACCAGCAATTCTCATTTTGGAGATGGGACCATCGGCGTCGGGGTCGGGATCGGTA
>CAZOJL010000160.1:0-7925 GCA_964580075.1 uncultured Akkermansia sp.
GTGTCGCAATCTTTATCCAGAGCGATGATGAGATCACACGATTGCATGCCGACGAGATGCTGGATCTGGCCCGAGATGCCGCAGGCCATGTAGACTGTGGATTGGACCGTCTGGCCGGTCTGACCGACCTGGTGGGCGTAGGGAATCCAGCCGGCGTCAACGGCCGCGCGGCTGGCACCAACCGCGCCGCCGACACGGGTAGCGAGTTGGCGTAGCAGGTCGAAGCCCGCGGCCCCTTTGAGCCCGCGTCCGCCGGCGATGATAAACCGGGCATCGCCGAGATTGACCGCTGTCTCGGTGCTGTGGAAGACCTCGATCACGCGTTTGAGGGCGTCCGACGGATCAGGTGTCAGCGGTTCGCGGATGACGCGTCCCAGACGGCGCGGGTCCGGGTCGAGGGCTTTCATCACACGCGGTCGGACGGTGGCCAGTTGCGGTCGGTGATGGGAACTGCGGATCGTCGCCAGGATGTTGCCGCCGAACGCGGGTCGGGTTTGCAACAGGTCGCCGTTATCAGGGTCGATCGCCAGTCCGGTGCAGTCTGCCGTGAGGCCGCACTCGGCCAGGACGGCCACACGCGGAATGAGCGCGCGACCGCAGGTCGTGGCACCGCACAGGACGATCTCGGGGCGGTATTTCGCAATGAGTTGCACGAGAGTGCGGGCGGCGGCTTCATCGTTAAATGTGGCAAGCGCGGGATCATCCACGACCACAACGGTGTCACAGCCGCAGGCGATCAGACTGTCGGTCTGGCCGGCGAGGCCGGAACCGAGCACGATCACCCAGACGTCGCATCGGCGTAGATCGGCCAAGGCGCGCGCGGCGCCGATCAGCTCATGGGTGACCGATTGGACGCGGCCGGAGAGCACTTCGGCCACAACCCACACATGTTGAAAGGTTTCGCGTTCATCAGCCGTGTTCAATCGCATGGGAAATCACCTTAAACGAGGTTTCGTATTCTCAATTCGCGCACCAGTGCGGCGGCGCAGACAGCGGGCGGGCCTTCGATCCGGCAGGAGGCATTCTGACGCGGCGGCGGCGGTTCGGTCTTGACGACGCGGGTCGGCGAACCGTCGAGCCCGATCCGGGCGGTGTCGGCAGCGATCATGTCGGGCGTCCAGACGGGAATATTGATTTTTCGTGAAGCAAGGCTGCTTCGGAGTGTGGGAATACGCGGCTGGTTGATATCCTTGACCACGGTGATCACGACGGGAAGGCTCAGCTCGCACACGTCATACCCGTCTTCATGCATCCGCACGGCGACGATTGAGCCGGGGTTGGCTGAGCGGATCTGCATGACATGTGTCGCCTGGGGCCAGCCAAGATGGGCGGCGATGCCGGGGCCGACTTGGGCCGTGTCGCCATCCACGGCCTGTTTGCCGCAGATCACAAGATCGGCGCCGCCCAAGGTGCGAATGGCGCAGGCCAACGCGTAACTGGTCGCCCAGGTGTCGGAGCCGCCGAACGCGCGGTGACTCAGGAGGACGGCGCGGTCGGCTCCTTGCGAAACGGCTTCGCGCAGAACCGCCTCGGCCTTCGGAGGTCCCATCGAGAGGACGACCACCTCACCGCCCAACCGCTCGCGCAGCAGCACGCCCTCTTCGACCGCATAGGTGTCAAAGGGGTTGAGGATGGCCTTGACGCCCTCGCGCACGATCCGCTTGGTCTCGGGATCGATCGAGGCGTCATGGGTCGCGGGAACCTGCTTGATGCAAACCACGATGCGCATGGGTGAAAATTTCCTTTTCGCTATTTTCGATAGTGTTGATTATGTCGATATTATCGATCCTGAGGAACCATCGCCTAGTGTTACGACACCCAGGTGTCGGTTAGCAGGTGGTACTGGGTTTTAAAGCCGAGCAGGGAAAGGTACATGCCGCACTGGGGATAGGTGCGGTGGAGGAGGCGGAGTGTCTCGATCGGATCGAAGACGGTGTTCTCGGGGATCTCGTAGCCCACGGCCTGAGAGAGGAGGTGGAGCTTCTTGCTCATCCACGCCTCCAGCGCCACGGGAAGCGGGCAGGTGGCGAGCAGTTTGTCGACCACGGCGTTGCGGGCGATCACCGGTTGGGTGATGATGAACATCGCGCCGGCGGCGATCTTGCGGTCCAGCTTGGTGAATTCGTGCTCTTCCGGCTCGTAGGGATTGAAAGCCACGCCGAGGTTGAATGCGCCGGGGTGGGCCTGCCCGATGTAGCGGAGGAGTTCGACGGAGGTCACCGACTCGACCCCCGCAGCGCCGATGTCGGCGGGGTGAAGTTTCGGTAGACGGTCGGATCCATCACCCGTGACGACGAGCAGGTCTCGGATGCCTTTCTCGATGCAGGCATGCAGGATCTCGTCGAGGTTGGCCTTGGTGTGGAAGGTGTTGAGGTGGATCATCACCTGTTCGGGCTTCACGGGCAGGCCCAGCTCCTGGATCATCTCCGTCCCCTGGAAGGAGAGATGCCCCATGGCGTTGTCGGTGAGACAAATGCAGTAGTCGCTGTCGAGGACGCGCTGATATTTCTCGGCAAAGGTCTGCAGGTCGGCGTCAAGCTTCTCCGAGTCCTGCTTGGGCGGCAGGATCTCGACATGATAGATGTGGTTGGCGATGTGTTGTTTCACGGGGGCTTTCTGGCTTAAAACAGGCCGGTGACACGACCGGTGGCGGTGTCGACATCGATGCGGCGGAAGGCGGGATCGGAGGCCGTACCGGGCATGAGCTTGATGTCGCCGGCCACGGGGACGACGAAACCGGCGCCGCGGTAGACCATGAAATCGCGAACCGGCAGGGTCCAGCCGCGCGGACGGCCCTTGACGGACGGGTCATGCGAGAGGCTCAGGTGGGTTTTCACCATGCAGGTGCCCATCGTGCGGGTCGCGGGGTCCTTCTCCAGAGCCGCAAGTTTCTCTTTGGAGGCCGGGGTGTACGAGACATCATCGGCGCCGTAGACCTGCGTGGCGATGGTGTGGATGCGGTCTTTGAGCGGCATGTCCAGGGGATAGAGAAAGCGAAATTCCGATTTTTGGGCGCAGGCGTCAACCACGGCTTCGGCCAGATCGATCGCGCCTTCACCGCCCCCGGCCCAGTGGCGGCTCACAGCGACACGCGCGCCGGCCGCTTCGGCGGCACGGCGGATCGCCAGAATCTCGTCGGCATGATCGGCGGAAAAATGATTGATGCACACCACCGGTGCGATGCCGCTCTTGCGGACGGTCTCGATGTGGGCGACGAGGTTCTCCACGCCGCGTTCGACGAGCCCGGGGTTGCTCTCGGTGTAAGCCCGGTCGAGCGGCGCGCCGGGAGAGACCCTGGGGCCGCCGCCATGCATCTTGAGCGCCCGGACGGTGCAGACCACGACCGCCGCGCTGGGAGTGAGTCCCGAAAAGCGGCACTTGAGGTTCCAGAACTTCTCAAAGCCGATGTCCGCGCCGAAGCCGCTCTCGGTGACATGGTAATCGCCGAGCTTGAGGGCGATGCGATCGGCGATGATGGAGGATTGGCCGATGGCGATGTTGGCAAAGGGGCCGGCGTGGACAAAGACCGGGTTGCCCTCGATCGTCTGAAGGAGGTTGGGATAGATCGCCTTGTGCATCAGCGCGGTCATCGCGCCGGCGACATCGAGATCGCCGGTGGTGACCGGGTTTCCAGAAGTACTGGTGGCAACGACAATCCGGGCCATGCGTTCCCGCAAATCCTTGATGTCGCGGGCCACGGCGAGAATCGCCATGATCTCCGAAGAAACGGTGATTGCGAAGCCGCTGCGCATCATGAACCCGTCCATCTTGTCGCCGATGCCGATGATGATGTTGCGCAAGGCTTGGGCGGAGAAGTCCATGACCCAGTTCATGGAGATGTTGTTGGGGTCGATCGAGAGGCGCTTGAGATTGCGGGTGGCGAGCGTGACGTCGTCGTAATTGAACTCGTGCTGGAGGCGGCTGGTGAGGGCGACCATGGCGAGATTGTGCGCATTGGTGATGGCGTCGATGTCGCCGGTCAGGCCGAGATTGAAATCGGTGAGCGGAATGCACTGGGCGAGACCGCCGCCCGCCGCGCCGCCCTTGACGTTGAAGGTCGGCCCGCCCGAAGGCTGGCGGATCGCGCCGGTCACCCGCTTGCCCAGCTTGCCGAGACCGTCAACCAGGCCGATCGTGGTGGTCGTCTTACCCTCGCCGAGCGGGGTGGGGGTGATCGCGGTGACGTCGATGTACTTGGCGTCTGGACGGGAGGCGAGGCGTTCGAGCACGCGCACATGGTCCACCTTGCCGATGTGGTGGCCGTAGGGCATCAGTTCATCGGCGTGGATGCCGAGGTCGGCGGCGATGCGGGTGATCGACCGCATGCCGGCTTCTGCGGCTTCGGCAATCTGCCAGTCTTTCATCTGGGTCGGGTCGAGTTTAGGCATGGTGTCTCCGTCGGGCGCGTCATTATTGGAACAGATCAGATCGTTCCTTCGCGGGAAGCCGCGATATAATTCATGCCGAATTCGTCACGGCCGAGTAGCAGATCTGTGACAAGACGAAACGGCTCCGATGCGGGGTCAAGGCCGTCAAGAATGCCGTCGTTGATTTGCAGAGGATCCACGATACCGCCGTCGCATCCCCGATCACGGCAGAGGCGCGTGAACACCTGGTTGATGAGCAGACGCTTGGGGAGGCCGAAGGAGACGTTGCTGAGGCCGGGTGCAAAGTGAATCGCGGGACCGTAAGCCTCGCGCATGGCGCCGATGGCGTCGAGCACGGCGAGGCCGTTGGCGCCGTCGACCGAGACGGGAAATACCAGCGGGTCGAGGTAGATGTCCGCGCGCTTGAAGCCATGGCGTTCCAGGCAGGCCATGAGTTCCGCGATATTGGCGAGACGCGCTTCAACGGTTTCGGGCATGCCTGTGACCCCGGTCGCGCCCGCAATAATTTTGGCGCCGGCGGCGGCTGCAACCGGAATGGACGCGGCACGTTCAAGCGAAACCGAGTTGATCATCGGTTTGCCGCGCGACCGGTCACAGGCGTCGATCCCGGCCTTGAGAATCTCAGGATTGGAGGAGTCGATGCTCAACGGCAGCGTGCTGGCCTGTTGGAGAATTTTTGCGGTCCAGACGATCGCGCGGAGTTTTTCAGCCTGGTCCATGCTGAACTCGTCCACGTTGAGGTCGAGGAAATGGGCGCCGGTCGCCTCCTGCTCGCGCGCCATGGCTTCGAGGTAGGCGACACCGGCGGCCTGCTCAGCTTCCTTGCCGTAAAGGCCCTGCCAGATGGCGACAGCCATGTGCCTGACCTTTCCGTTTCGCCACTCCTCGCCGGCAACGACGGCTTCGGGGATGGGCAGTGTGCACGGAGTGCCCTGATGCTTGAATGCGAGGGCGCTTCTGCCATCGGGCAGCGTCACCACAAACTTTCCCGAGGTAAGCCTGATGCGCGTGCAATGAATGTTTTCGCCTACGATGATAAACTGTCCTTTAGCCATGAGAACTCCTTGGCGCGCCTCGCCGACTCACAACGGGTGCGTGCGACAAACCCAAATAATGAGGCAAGACCCCGTGTCAGTGCAACCGTAAAATGAGTTTAATGTTGGGGAGGGGGGGGCGGCGGGGTTTTTGAAGAGGGAGGAACGGCGTCGCTTGGCGTCACGCAGGGGGGCTCCTGGCCGGCGGGCTCAATCAGATTGAGCAACGCTGAGCCGTAGCGGGCGATCGTGACGGGCCCCAGGCCGGGGATCGATTCGAGCGCGTCGAGCGTGCGGGGTTGATGCAGGACCAGCGCGTCGAGGGTGCGGTTATGAAGCACCTGGTACGGCGGTACGTGGCGTTGCGCGGCTGTTGCGGTTCGCCACGCGTGGAGTCTGCGAACCCGTTCAGAATCGGGTGTTGACGCCGGTGCGCTCTGTTTCGTGCCGCGAGCCGGAGACGGGAGGGATCGCCGGCGTGTCGGAAGTGCGCTGGGAGTGAGACGGGGTGCGGGCCACGCGATGCGGAAGTCAGGAGCGTCGCGCCGGACGACCCGGAGGCCGCGCGGCGTCAGGGAGAGCTGCCGGTAGGTGTCGGGTGTGACAGCAATCGAGCCATCGGCCACCAGCGCATCAAGTAACGCGGAGAGGTGGGCCGCCGGCGTATCGCGGAGCAACCCGAAGGTCGAGAGCGCGTCGAGTTTTCGCTCGGTCAAATACGGGTCGGGATCGGCCCGCAGGACCTGGATCACACGGCGCGCGCCGTAGCGTCCCTGCATGCGGCCGACGCAGGACAGGATCTTTTGGATGACCTGCCACTGCTCTTCGGTGGGTGGCGTCATGGCGTGCGACGTGCTCGGACCGCACCGGTCGCAGCCGCCGCAGGCGCCAACTCCGATCGATTCGCCAAAATAGGCGAGAATGTAAGCGTGGCGGCAGCCGGGATGGTCCACGAAGCGAAGCATGGCCCGCAGTCGGCTGGCGTCGCGCCGGGCTTTTACCTGGAGGCCCTCGAACTGCGGCCGGAGTGCGGCCGGGTCGGCGTCGGGTACGAGGGACGTGGTGTAGGCGCGCTGCCCCGGTTCCTGTTCACGCCGGATCAGGCGGGCGCGTTCGAGCAGGGCGAAGGTGGTGCGCACGGCCATGTCATTCTTCTGCCCGGTGGCTTCGGCCCACTCCTCGATGGAGAGACGTTGCGGCTCCCGGGCGCACTGCCGTTTGACATAATCCCAGATGGCGAGGATGTCGGCGGGGGCGGGATTGGCGCCGTCAACAAAGAACTGTTGCGTGCGGACATCGGCATAATTGAAGAGTAACTCGCACCAGGCGGACTGTCCGTCACGACCGGCACGGCCGACCTCCTGGTAGTAAGCCTCGATCGATCCGGGGATGTCCCAGTGAATGACAAATCGGACGTCGTTGCGGTCGACACCCATGCCGAAGGCATTGGTGGCGACGATGACCGGGCTCTCGGCAGAGATGAAGGCGTCTTGGACGCGGGCGCGCGCCTCATCGGGCAGGGCGCCATGGTAGAGCAGGGCGGGAATGCGGCACGTGTCCTGGATGAGGGCGTGGACGCGTTCGGCCTGGCGGCGCGTGGCGACGTAGACGATGCCGGTGCGGTGCGCGCTGATGCAGGCGCGGACGTGGCTGAGTTTGGCGGCGTGTGTCGGAGCGCGTGTGACGGCGAGCCGGAGGTTGGGGCGGGCGAAACCGTGAATATGGACCGCGGGTTCAGGACGCGGCACCTCGCCCAGGCTGAGTTGGGTGGAGATGTCCTCACGCACGTCCGGGGTGGCGGTGGCGGTGACCGCCATCACCCGCACGCCGGGGAGGCGGGCCAGTGCGTGTTTGATGGTGAGGTAGTCGGGCCGGAAGTCATGTCCCCACTGGCTGATGCAGTGGGCTTCGTCAACGGTCAGCAGTGAGATGGGCGTATGTGTGAGCGCCTCGATAAAGCGGGTGTTGCGGAAACGTTCAGGGGCGATGTAGACCAATTTGAAGTGCCCGGCGCGCAGGCGCGCCAGGCGCGATGCCATCTCTGCGGAGTCGACAGACGAGTTGAGAAAGGTCGCGGAGATGCCGCGGCGTTCCAACGCGTCGACCTGATCCTTCATGAGCGCGATCAGAGGAGAGATCACGAGGGTGGTGTGGGGCAGCAGCAGGGCCGTGAGCTGGTAGCAGAGCGACTTGCCCGAACCGGTTGGCATGACAAGCACGACGTCGCGGCCAGCGAGTGACTCACGAATCGCCTCCATCTGGCCCTGGCGGAAATTCGCGTGTCCGAACCAGCGGTGAAGCGCGGCCCGGATCGCGGTCTCGTCAGGGGCGGGGGGTGCGGGAATGGGCGGGAGGTCGGTCATGGGGGCAAGCTTAGCGTCTGGCGGGCGCCCCGTCAATTCGGGTTTATCGAATCGGGATCGGGGTCGATTTCGCTACCGATTTCGATTGCGACGCCGCTGAAAGCAGGACGGCATCAATACGGACGTAACATCCACATTAG
>CAZOJL010000161.1:0-7866 GCA_964580075.1 uncultured Akkermansia sp.
CGGTACCCACTGGGGCGCGCGGACGCGCCCCAGCGGTCCCGTGATTTCAATCGTTCTGCGGGATAAAGAGGAAAAAATATCCTTGCGGTATAACGCCATAAGAAATACAGTAACATTATGGATGCGATACGGTTTGCATGGGACGAAGCGAAGGCTGCAGAGAACAGACGCAAGCACGGCGTTGCTTTCGAGGAGGCCACGACGGTATTTGCGGACGCGAACGCCCGTTTGAAGCACGATCCTGATCACTCCCTGAAGGAGGATCGATTTGTCCTACTCGGGTTCAGTGCCAAGCTGCGGCTATTGCTCGTGTGCCATGCTTACCGCGAGAATGACGAGGTGATCCGCATCATCTCGGCACGCAAAGCAACGCCAAACGAACGCAAACAATACGGGAGCTATTTATGAGAAAAGAATACGACTTCACCGATTCGGTTCGCAACCCTTACGCGAAGCACTTGCGAAAGCAGGTGACTATCCGCTTGGGGACGGACGTCATCGCCTATTTCAAGGCTCTGGCCCACGAGACCGGAGTGCCCTACCAGAACTTGATCAATCTCTACCTGAGTGAGTGCGCCAATTCCGGAAAGAAGTTAGCCCTCACATGGGCATCATGAACACGCAGAACCCGCCCATCCATCGAACGGGATACCGTCGATGGTGGGCGAGCGTTCGGCGCGTGAGCGAAACACCAGAAATCCTGACTTGAACTATCCAGTCCGGTAGGATAACGTAACTACATGAAGAGCGTCTACATTGAGACATCCATCCCGAGCTACCTGACAGCACGGCCAAGCCGGGATGTTCGAGCCGCGGCTTGGCAGGAACTCACTGTCCAGTGGTGGGATACCGCTCGGCGCAGCTATGACTTGTTCACATCGGAGATCGTTGTGGCGGAAGCCCGCGAAGGAGACCCCACGGCGGCGCAGCGCCGTCTGGATGTCTTGCGTGGCATACCCGAACTGGTCGTTGATGCCGAGTCCGAATCCCTTGCCGCGAAGCTGATTGCCGACGGCGGAATCCCCTCGGCGGCAGAGTTCGATGCCCTTCACGTTGCCTTGGCGGCGGTTCATGCCGTGGACTTCCTGCTGACCTGGAACTGCCGGCATATTAACAACGCAGACACGAAACCCACCATCCGATCCATATGTGCTTTGGCCGGATACGTCTGCCCCGAAATCTGCACGCCGCAGGAACTTCTGCCCGAGGAGAGTGGCTATGTATCATGACGAGATCATAGAAGAAGTCTGGAAGAACCGAGAAACACTGTCCAAGCGGAGTCATCATAACCTGCACGAAATCGTGCTCGACATGCAGAGACGACAGAAGTCTCCGTTGACTGAACTCGTGGACAGACGCCGCCGAACCAGTGGGTCCATGGTATGCCGCGAAGCGCGGCAACCATGACCCATTTCGTTGGCGGAAAGAGAAAGACAAAGGAAAGCGGATAAAATCGGGGTCGGGGTCGGTATCGGTATCGGGGTCGAAAAAAAGATCGGAATGGCGTTTGGCCACGAGAAACTGGACAGATGATCACGAAACTCGGCCAGCGAGGGTATGCGGTGCATGAGGACCATGGTGAATACAGGACGGGAGAAATCGACCCCGATACCGACCCCGACCCCGAAAGAAGCCCATTAAGTAAGTGTCAATCGCCTTTGCATGCGCTAACCGTTGCTCGCACACACGTCCCGATACAGTGCGGCCGTGGCGGCGATGCTGTCGCGCCACGCGAAACGGGTGAGCCGTTCGAAACCGGCTGCGGCGCGGGCGGAACGGGGTAGGGGAGGGTCGATTTGCTCGGACAGTGCGCGGCTGATCGAGCCGATGTCGTGTGGATCGCAATAGGCCGCCGCGGGTCCGCATATCTCGGCCGGTCCGCCCGGTCCGCAGACGACGGGACAACCGCAGGCCAGTGCTTCAAGCGCGGGCAGGCCAAACCCCTCATCAAGCGACGGAAACGCCAGCGCCTCTGCCAGACTGTAAAGCGCCGGCAGATCGGCGCGTGTCACGTAACCGAGTCGCCGGACGCGTGCCGCTATCCCCAATCGTTCGCACAGGCCGTCCAGAGAGGGGCTGCGGTTGTGTCCACGCCCGCCGGCCAGCACGAGATGCAGGTCGCTCAGGTCTGACCGCGCGCCGATCAGATTCGCGAACGCCTCGATCAACCGGGGAAGATTCTTGCGCGGTGCGTTATCGCCTACAAACAGGAGAAACCGGCCGGGCAGACACCACGCGGCACGTGCCGCGGCGAGTCGTTCCGGATGGGTGACCGGTCGCAGATCGGGATCGACACCGGGAGGGATCAGCGCGATGCGATCCGCACGCTCCGGATAGCGTGCCGCGACCTGCCGGCGGACATGTTCTGAGTACACGATGACCGCTGCGGCGCGGCGGATCGAACGGGGGAGGAAGAGACGGTAGTAGAGGCGATTCTCGAAGGTGCAGCAGCCCGGATGGGTGAAAACGTGAAGATCGTGGATGGTCAGCACCACCGGACACGGCGCGGCCAGCGGCGCGATATAGGCAGGCGCGTGCAGCACCGCCACGTGATCACGCCGAAGCCGGTGCGGCAGGCAGAGGTGCTCCCAGGCGATCCGTGCGAGGCGCGACGATGCGGGAAAGCGGACCGCGCATACATCAACTAAGGGCGACTCCGGCAACGGCAGCGGCGTGCGCACGGGCGCATAGACGCGCAACGGAGCAGAGCCATGCGCCGCCCACGCCTGAACAAACCCGTGAATCGTGTTTTCCACGCCCGAGTAGGCTTTGCGCAGGGTCAACGCGTCATAGGCAAATCGGGGTTGCGGCATTGCATCACAGTCGTTTGATATCGGTCCATTCACGATTGGAACGGTACGGCGGCGGCGAGATTCGCACCTCGCCGTCCGGTGGGCCTCCGAACGGCCCCGACTGGTGCGATTCCGACAGAACCATTTGATACTCCCGTTCCGCCGCGCGGTAGATGTAATAGGCGATGAGCAGGCGGATGATTAAAAAACTGTGTCCGTGTCCGCTCAAAAGAGAATACGGAACGGAAAGTGCCATCAACACAGCCACGCCACGCCCGACGCGGGAGGCGACCCACGTGGCCTTGACGCGCGACATGAAGAATTGCTGCAGGAACGCGCGCAGAATTCGCCCGCCATCCATCGGAAACGCGGGCAGCAGGTTGAAAATGCACAGCACGATATTAAGCCACCCGAATTGTACATAAATCAACTCGCGGAGCACCGGATTGGGAATGGGCGCATGCTGTGCGAACCAGATGCCCGTCAATCCCAGCATCAGGCTGACCGCAGGACCGGCCACGGCGACGAGAAATTCCTGCCACGCCTGCTGCGGCATGCGCAAAAGTGTCGCACAGCCGCCCAGCATCATGAGCGTAATGTCGCGCACCCGACAGCCGAAAGCCATGGCCACGAGGCTGTGGCCCAGTTCATGAAGCGTGATCGAGAGAAGGAGCAAGCAACCGGCCGCAAGGCCGTAGAACGGGTTTCCGTACTGACTGATCATGAAAAACATGAGGATGATCAGCGACATATCCAGTCGGATCGGGATGCCGAACGGCCGTGCGATTTCATACGAGGATTTGATCATAAGGGTAGCGTCGTAAGCAACAGGTTTGCGGTGCCATGCGGTTCAAGTTTACAGCAGGAGGCGGCGGCCGGAAGCAGGCAGCTCGAGCCATGCGGTATCTCAACGGTCAGGTCTCCTACAGTAGCAGATACCATGCCGGAACGGACGAAAAGCGTCTGAAAGCTCCCGCCATCCGAGACCAGGTTTTCCGTTTGTTCAAGGTGGAGGCGGCGCATGCGGAAGAACGGGCAGGTGAGGACTTCGGCCCAGACGTTGGGGGATGCCGCGCCGGACGAGCGGAGGGGCGGGTTGGACGCCGCAGCGAGTCGCGCGTCGGTGGGTGGGGCGGACGGCGCCTCATGACAGAGAGATGGGACGGGGAGGTCCCAGGCGATCACGTCAAACGCCTCTGCGACATGGAGCGGGCGGGGGAGCCCATCGGTGCCGAGGCGGTCCCAGTCAGTGAGCCGATAGGTGGTGTTGGAGCTCTGCTGAACCTCATAGATCAGGCAGCCGGCGCCGATGGCGTGGACCTGTCCGCCCGGGATCAGGATGGCGTCACCGGGGCGGACGCGAAACGCGTTAAGACAGCCCTCCACCTGCTTCGCGTCGAGGGCACGGCGCAGATCGTCCGGGCCGACGCCGGGCTTCAAGCCCACGTAAAGGGAGGCATCCGGATCACAGTCGAGAACCAGCCACATTTCCGTTTTTGGTTCACCGTTCCGCCGGGGTGCGGTCACGGCGTTGGGGTGAACCTGGAGGCTCAGCCGTTCGCGGGCATGGATCAGCTTGAAGAGCAGGGGGAAGCGTCCGGGATCGGGGGCGTGGGTGCCGAGCAGCGCGGCGCCATAGCGGCGGGTCAGCTCGTCGAGGGAGGCGCCGGCGAGGGGACCTTCGGAAACCCGGCTCAAGCCGTCGGCATGCGCCGACACCTCCCACGACTCGGCGCAAACCGGCGGCACGCCGCCCCGGTCAAACGTCACGGCGATCCGGTCACCGCCCCACAGGTAGTCCTTGTAGATCGGTGTAAAAATCAACGGATAAGCGGGGAAGTCCATATCGCCCTTGATTGTAAGGGGATCGGTCGAGCGGGTCAACGTGTTAAAAATTCTTTTTGACGTAACCGTCCGTTTCGGGTATTGTACGCGCCTTCGTGATCTCATCACGGTCATCGGGGAGTAGCGCAGCCTGGTAGCGCGTTTGGTTCGGGACCAAAAAGTCAGGGGTTCAAATCCCCTCTCCCCGACCACTTTTAAGCCGCGTAACAACTTCATTATGAATGTTACGCGGCTTTTTTAGTGTTGACAGTATGAGGCGCTTCCACAAACCGGAGGTTTTGCAAGCGCCCCCTCTATAAATCCGCCGCTTTGTTGCCAAGTTCCCCCCATCCGCGCCTCCGGATACCGCGCCGCGCCTTCCGCGCGCCCCCGCCCCGTTTCAGCTTTCCCTTTTCAGTCTTCAGCTTTTTTCTCTCCCTCCTTTTTACCCTCCCCCGTGCGCCCACTGTGTGGGTGCACGAAGTTTCTCCTTGTGCGGGCTGTTTAGATGTGTTTCACTCTCACCGGACGCTGGCGCTAGCGCTGAATACTGATCCGGGAGTGGTGCCCAATCAGAAACAGGGCGCGAAGCCGGTCTTGACGCATAGCGATAGACCAATTCATTGCCGCTACGGCCCATCTTGGCCCCTGGATCGGTGTTGACCTCATTCCGCTGGAAACGCGTATGGAGCCAGCCCAGAAATGTGGCGGTATCCTTATGAACATGGTGATGGCGTTCTCCGGCGATCGCTATTTGTACAGTCGCGACAGACTGGTATACGTGGGCGGCACGACCAATCTGGTCACGGGTACTGCTGATGGTTTCAACAGGCACCAGGAACAAGTGTGGGATGGTGGGTTTGTCAACGGCCGTCAGCAGGGAGCATGCGCATGGTTCTACCGAAACGGCGCAAAGATGTGCGAAGGGGCGTATACCAACGGCATTCGCCAGGGCACCTTTGTGACATGGTGGCCGTCAGGAACCACCAATTGTCTGATGCGGTATGTTGCAGGGCGGAAGCACGGAACAGAATCCTGGTTTCGCAAGGATGGGTCGTTGTGCGCAACTGTCGCCTATCAGAACGGGCAGGTGGAGTCCTTTGCACCTGTGCCCAACGGGGTTCCACAGAGAATCACGCGAACCAAGGAAGATCCCGAGCAAGCTGAGTCCACCGTACCAGTGAAAGCCGCGCCGAACGCGTCTTCCCCTGTCCGGTGATTCACGACGGTTGCAAACAGCAACCGTCATACACTTGCCGCACGAGGGATAAAACGCTATTCGTTGGCTAAGGAGAAATGAAATGAAGATAAGTATCGTTGTGGCTCTACTCTGTGCCGCTGGAATATCACTCGCATCAGCAGAGCAACCCACGAATGAGGTTAGAGATCCCTACAGCATCCGAGCGGGCGCTTTCTACGAGACAAATTACCTGCCGGGAGCGGTCAAAGGGCTGCAGGCCGTTTTTGCGCCACAGGACCTTAACGACGACAGAGCTACCCAGATGTTGCTGGATCAGATATATGGGTTCCTTGGGCAGTTGCACAAAGAGAATGGCGAGATCGGTCACCGTGGTCATGCAGGTATAATCGCACGCCTATTTGTTAAAGTCGCACGAATCCAGCGGAGCTGGATGTCGCGCCACTTCAACAAAAGGGTGAGGGTTCCGGTGATGAGGACAACATGCTTGATATTAGACAGTTCGGCGCAGTCCCAGATGGCACCACCATCAACACGCGGGCAATTCAGGAGGCTATCGACACGTGCAGCCGGGACAGACACTCCGGTGTCTTGATTCAGGCAGGAACCTACCTCACGGGCACCCTCCACCTGAAGGACAACGTGACCCTGCATGTTGCAGGCGGTGCAACGCTTCTGGGCAGCGGCAGAATTGACGACTACGCGAACGATACGCACAAGAACATGTACAGGAACGAGCCCCACATGGATCGATGCCTCCTTTTTGCCAGGAACGCAACTGGCATTGCGATAGAAGGCAACGGCGTCATCGACGGCCAGGGCCACCATAACGTCTTTCCCAATCCCGACGATCCACAGAAACATCGCCCGATGTTGATGCGGCTGCTTGGGTGTAAACGTATCCGGATGCGTGACATGACGCTGCAGAACCCGGCAAGCTGGACGTCGGCGTGGCTGTATTGCACAGATATCGCTGTTGACGGGGTCACCATCCGTAGCCGCGTTAATTCGAATGGCGATGGACTGGACTTCGACGGTTGCAGGGACGTACGGGTCAGCAATTGCTCATTTGACACAAGCGACGATTCCATCTGCCTGCAGACCTCAAGACCGGATGCGCCATGTAGAGACGTCACCATCAGCAATTGCACTTTCACCAGCAAGTGGGCGGGTATTCGCATTGGCCTGCTTTCTCGCGGGGATTTCGAGAATGTGGCGGTCACCAATTGCAGTTTTAGAGATATCGATGATTCCGGGCTCAAGATCCAAATGTGCGAGGGTGCGGCCATGCGCAACATGATATTCAGCAATCTGGTCATGGCGAATGTCCCGCGGCCAGTGTTCCTGACACTGTGCCGACAACGCGCCTGTGTCGATGCCCCTGAGCAGCTCGCACCCGTGGGATCTATGCGCCGCCTGGTATTCAGCAACATCGCGGCAGACTCCGGAATGTGCGGGAAGGACTCGGCACTGGTCTTTGTAGGCCATCCGGATCATCCGATTCAGGACATCGTTCTGGATAACATCCACTTGCAGACCGGTGGCGGCTGGACTTCCGCACCCAACATGGATAAGCTCCCCGATCTTACCCCGGATCGCCTGGCGGGATGGTGGCCCGAATATGAACGGTTCAAAACAACGGTTCCCTGCCACGGAATCTATGCGGAGCACATCGCGGGGCTCTCAATCACCAACAGCGTGCTAGGGACGGCGGCGCCTGACAATCGTCCTGCTATCGCCGGTTACCAGGTCACGCATGCGCGTTTCAATAACATTGCCTCTTCCGCGGGGAAATCTGCGACGATCTATATGGACGGGAAACCGGCGTTGAATCAGAAGGCCGAAGCAAGAACTGGTGGGTATCGTCGCTAACGCGCCGAACCCACAGCCTCATCGTGTGTGCCGGGCATGGCACGTAACGTGTGGGGTGCAAGTCCCCACGCCAGGTGGAAGGAGAAGCCGAAGGGAAGCGAAAGGGCAACTGCGTCGTCGTGAGACGGGGTGGGGAGGAAGCCCAACGCGAAAGCACGGGGCGATGAACAAGAACCGGAT
>CAZOJL010000162.1:0-7737 GCA_964580075.1 uncultured Akkermansia sp.
TGTAACGGAACATCATCTCGCCCGAGAGGATGAGCGAACCGGGATTGACCTTGTCGAGGTTGGCATATTTCGGGGCCGTGCCGTGGGTCGCCTCGAAGACCGCCACGCCCGTCTGGTAGTTGATGTTCCCGCCGGGGGCGATGCCGATGCCGCCGACGCATGCCGCGAGCGCGTCGGATATGTAGTCGCCGTTGAGGTTGAGCGTCGCGATCACGTCGTACTCCCCCGGCCGCGTCAGAATCTGTTGCAGGAAGGCGTCGGCGATGCAGTCTTTGACCACGATCTCGCGCCCCGTCTTCGGGTTGGCGAAGCGGCACCAGGGGCCGCCGTCAATCGGTGTCGCGCCGAATTCACGCTGTGCGAGCGCGTATCCCCAATCGCGAAATCCCCCTTCGGTGAATTTCATGATATTGCCCTTGTGGACCAGGGTCACCGAGGACCGGTCATTGTCGACGGCGTAGGCTAGCGCCGCACGGACCAAGCGTTCGGTCCCCTCGACCGAAACCGGCTTGACGCCGATCGACGAGGTTTCGGGAAAACGAATCTTTGAAACCCCCATTTCGTCACGCAGGAAGCGGATCACCTTTCGTGCCGATTCCGTGCCGGCCAGCCACTCGATGCCGGCGTAGATATCTTCGGTGTTTTCGCGGAAGATGACCATGTCGGTCAATTCAGGGCGCTTCACCGGGGTGGGAACGCCCTTGAACCAGCGGATCGGACGCAGGCAGACATACAGGTCCAACTCCTGCCGCAGGGCGACGTTAAGCGAACGAATACCGTCGCCGACGGGGGTCGTCAGCGGCCCTTTGATCGATACGAGAAATTCGCGACAGGCGGTCAGCGTCTCGGGCGGGAGCCAGGTGTTGGGGCCATACACGTCATTGGCCTTTTCACCCGCATAAATCTCCATCCACGCGACCGCGCGCGCACGGCCGTAGGCGGCTGTCACGGCGGCATTCCATGCCGTCATCGCCGCACGGGTAATATCGGCTCCCGTGCCATCGCCTTCGATGAAGGGAACAATCGGGCGATCGGGCACCCGCAGAGCGCCGTGATCGTCCACGGTGATTGCCTTGCCTCCGTCCGGAATCCGGATCTTCTTGTAAGCCAAAATTCTGCTCCTCTTCTTATAACTCCACATCTTCCCGATCGGGTTCGGTGTCGGCACCGGCTCCGTGATTGGGGGCGCGGTCGTGAAAGCGGGTCAGCGTCTCGTCAAAGTTGAGCCGCACTTCTCCCGTGGGGCCATTGCGGTGTTTGGCGATGTCGATGATCGCCAAGGTTTTGTCTTCATACTCCTCGTCACCGGGGTTTCGGCAGGGGCGGCGCAGCAGGAGCACCACGTCGGCGTCTTGTTCGATCGCCCCCGAGTCCCGCAAATCCGACAGCTTCGGTTTGGCGCTCTTGTCACCCCGTTGTTCCGGTGCGCGGCTGAGCTGTGAAACGACGATCACGGGGATTTTCAGCTCCTTGGCCATGGCCTTGATATTGGAGGAGATGGCGGACGTCTCCTGCTGGCGTCCTTGCCGGGCGAATTCGCGGCAATTCAACATCTGCAGGTAATCGATCACGATCAGTTCGATGTTGTATTTTTTTCTCATGCGCCGCGCCCGCGCGCGCAGTTCCAGCACGTCGAGGCCGCCGGTATCGTCCACATAGATCGGCGCCTTGGAGAGTTGCGACGCCGCGCGGGTGATCTGGGTGCCGACGCTCTTGTTGCTGACCATGCCGCTTTCGATTTTGTAGGACGAGACCTCAGCCATGCCGCAGAGCATGCGTAACGCCAACGCCTCCTGCGACATTTCGAGGCTGAACACGGCGACCGGATGGGGGCGCGCGTGGTCTCCGACCAGGGGGCGTCTGATCTTCCCCTGTCCAATCTCCATCCCCAGCGACACGCACTCGGCGATGTTCATGGCCAGTGAGGTCTTTCCCATGGAGGGGCGCGCTGCCAGGACGATCATCTCGCCGGCGCGCAAGCCCCGTGTCTTGCTGTCCAGATTGTGCAGCCCGGTGGGCAGGCCCGAGATACCGCCGGGGCCGAGATCCAGCAGCTTGGAAATGTGCGCGACGGTGTCGTTCACCGCCTTGGGCCAGGTGCCGACAAAGCCCCGCTGTCGTTCGCTGATGTTGAGAAACGCCTGCTCGGAGCTGCTCAGCACCAGATCGGCGCTCTGGCGGCTTTCGTAGCAGGCCGCTTCGGCCTCGCGCGAGCAGTCGATGATGCAGCGCAGCAGGTGCTTCTGATGAACCAACTCGATATAATACTCGGCATGGGCCGAGGTGGGGGTCTGGTCGACGAGTTCCTCGATCAGGGCCGGGCCGCCGATGTTCTGCAGCATCCCGGACGTGCGCAAACGCTCGCTTACGGTGATCATGTCGATCACCGCACTGGCGCGCTGCATTTCCATCAGGATCGTGAACAGCGTCCGGTGCCGAGGCACATAAAACGACTCGGGGAACAGCCCGTGAGCCAGACACAGATCCATCACCCGAACCGAATCCAACAGGATGGACCCCAACACGCCCCGCTCGGCTTCCGCATTATGCGGCGGCACCCGCAAGGCGGGTACCGCCGCAGCCGTGACGGATCCGTGTGCCATAGCCTAGCCCTCGACGATGCTGACGGTAATGGTGGCCGTGACATCGGCGTGCAGCTTGATATCGATGGTGTAGGTGCCGATCTCTTTGATCGGCTCTTTCAACGCAACCTGACTGCGATCCACGCTGACTCCCTGCGCCTCGAGCCGGGTGGCGAGATCTGCGGTTGTGACCGAACCATACAGCCGCTGGCCATCGGTGGTCTTCGCTTTCACCGTCAAGACCAGCCCCTTCAGCTTGGCGGCCTTCGCCGATGCCTCGGCCTTCTGGATACGGGAGAGCTCCTCGCGCTCCTTGCGCAGCTTGTCCAACCGGCGCAGCGAGGCCTGGGTCACGGGCGCGGCCAGCTCCTGCGGCAGCAGGCAGTTGCGCGCATAGCCGACCGCGACCTTCACCACGTCACCGGCCTTGCCCAGGTTGGGGACATCTGCCATCAATAAAACTTCGGTAGCCATTATATTCGCATCCTTCCGGGCTTACGCCAACAATCCCATCGTGCGGGCGCGGCGCACACCGCGTTTGATTTCCCGTTGCTGCATCGCCGTGACACCCGTGATGCGGGCGGGGACGATTTTGCCATGTTCGGTTACAAACCGGCGCAGGAAATCGGTGTCGTCCCGGTCCACAACCGTGTTGGGATCCAAGTAACGCACCCGTTTGCGGGGGCCGCTGGCGGGATCGTTCCGGTCGTTCCGGTCGCTTCGCTTGTCGTTGTTTCTCTTGAAGGCCATGATCAGACTCCTTCGTCTCGTTCGTCATTGTATCGGTTAAAAAGGGGGGAGGTCGTCGGTATCGGCCGCCGGTTCAGGCGGAACATCGTCCGTTGATTTCGCGTGGGCGGCCACGGGTGCGGCGGCCGACGGATTGCCGGAACCGGCGCCGGCCGCTTCACGGGCGCCCGGGGGTGTCCCGATGAAGCGGATGTTGTCCGCCCGCACCCGCAGTTTGTTGCGGTTTTCACCATCCTTTGTCTTCCATTCGTCATACTGCAGCCGCCCTTCCACGAGGACGCAACGGCCTTTCGCGAGATACTGCTGGCAGAGCTCGGCATGGCGGCCCCAGGCCACCACATCCACATAACAGGTCACTTCCTTGGCCTCCCCGGTCTGCTTGTCCCGGTAGCGCTCCGAGACGGCGAGCCGGAGGTCGGCAACGGAGGTGCCCGACGGCGCCTGCTTCAGCTCAGGGTCGCGCGTCAGATTCCCCATCAGAATGACTTTGTTAAATGATGATGCCATAACCGGCCTTCCCGCGTCCTGCGCGTTACGCGTCCTGCGCAACAGCGGCGGCCCGTTCGGATGCGGAACCGGCTGCGGCTGCGGCTGCAGCTTCATCGGCTGCGGCCTGGCGCGCGGCCTCGCGCGCCCGGAATTTCGCAGCCTGTTCGATGAGGATCGCCTCACGGCGCTCGTCAACGGCCAGAATTTGCACGCGGAACACCTCTTGCACCAGGTGGTAGCGCGCCGTCAACACCTTGACCTGCCCGGGTTCAAGCTCGAAGCGGATACGCACATAGGTGCCGTTCTCCTGCTTGTGCATCGGACGTGCAAACGCCCGCTTGCCCAACACCTCGGTGCTGAGGATAGTGCCGTGCAACCGGGTGATCTCTCCCTGCGCCTTCCCGATCAACGTCTCCAGATTCTCGTCCTTCGCCAAGCCGGCGAAGATGTAAAGCCCCTCGTACTTATTCATGCTCCCAATCCTTTTACGCTCACCGCCGGCTTTGCCTCATCGGCACGCCAGCCATTGTACCGGTTCATCGCCTCAGCCACTCCCTCCGACAGGAGGCAGCACACCGCTTCCGCGGCCACATCGACCGTCTTGAGGGCCTGTTCGCGGCTTTCACCGTTGAACTTGCCCAGCACATATTCGACCAGCCCGCCGTCGCCGTCGCGTCCCACGCCCAACCGGACGCGCGCAAAGACCTCGGTGCCGACCCCCTCAATGATCGAGGCCAGCCCGCGGTGGCCGCCGCTCCCGCCTGAGGGCCTCACCCTCAACCGGCCGAGCGGCAGGTCGGCGTCATCCGCGACGACGATCAGATCGTCTGCGGTGCCGCCATGGTAGCGGAGGATCGGCGCGACGCTGGAACCGCTCAGATTCATGTACGTCAGCGGTTGCACCAACAAAACCGTCTCCCCCGCATGCACCGTTCGTGCGATCCGCGCCTGAAACCGCCGGCTTGTGCTCCACTCCGCCGCGAATCGTCCGCGCAGCGCCTCCACAACATCGAATCCGACATTATGCGGCGTTTGCTCGTATTCCCGACCGGGGTTGCCCAAACCGGCAATCACCTTCACGCGTCGCTCCGACTGCGGCGTGCCATCGATATCCTCACTTCTTTTCCGTAGCCTTTTTATCGGCTCCGGCCGCCGCTTCAGCCTCCTCCTTCTTGCCCTTGGTAATAACCGCCGGCTCGGCGTCATCCACAACAGCGCCTTCGACCACTTCCGCCACTTCCTCAGCAATCGGCGCGACGACTGTGGCCACCGGCAGGTTGGCGTGCGTCAGCACGGTGTAGCCCGGATCGAGCACGAGGGCGCCGACCGTCAGCACCTGCCCCAGCTTCAACGCCGAAACATCGACATCGATGGATTCGACAAGATCGGCGGGAAGGCATGCAACCTCCACGTGGCGCAGCGTCTGCTCCAGAATGCCGCCCCCGTTCTTCACGCCGTCGGCCTCGCCGATCAGTTTGAGCATGACGGACACGCGGATCTTCTGCGTCAGCGAGATCTCGCCGAAATCGGCGTGGATCGCCAACCCGCTGATCACGTCATGCTGCACCTCGCGCAGCAGGGTCAGCATGTCCGTTCCGCCCAGTTCAAGCGTCACCAGGAGATTGTCGCCCGAGTGGTGGCGCATCGTGTTCTCGAACGCATGCGCATCGAGCCCGACCGATTCTGAAACGCCCGAAAGGCGTTTGACCGCCGCGGGCAATACCCCCGTGCGGCGCAACCGGCGCGCCGCAGTGGAACCCTGTTCCGACCGCAGGGCCGCTTTCATTCTGATTTCTTTCGCCATGTCATTCCTTTATGCGTAGTCTGTTCCTGAGCGCGCCGTCCGCCTCTACAGCCGGAACAGCGAGCTGACGGATTGGTCGTTGTGGATGCGCATGATGGCCTCGCCGAGAAGCTCGGCGACCGACAAGATCGTGACTGGGAAGCCGTCGCTTTCGATCATCGGCACCGTGTCTGTCACCACCAGTTCCTCGATGCATGAGCTTTTCAGCCGCTCGAAGCCCTGCTTCGTGAGGGTGCCGTGCGTCACAGCGGCGCGGATACTTGCCGCGCCCTGTTGCTTCAGTATTTTCGCGGCCGCACACAGCGTGCCGCACGTCGTGGTCAGATCGTCCACCATGATCACGTCGCAGCCCTCCACGTTGCCGACAACGCTGAAGGCATCCACTTCCGTTGGGCCCAGACGCTGTTTCGCGACGATAGCCAAGCCCGTGCCCAGCATCTGCGAATAGGCGTAAGCCACTTTCACCCCTCCGGTATCGGGGCTCACGACAAGTGGCTTGATCAGCCGTTTTTCGCGCAGGTACTTCACCATAATCGGCGCGGCGTACAGGTGGTCCACCGGAATATCAAAAAAGCCTTGGATCTGCTGGGAGTGGAGGTCCATCGCCAGCACGCGGTTGGCACCCGCGGCCACGAGCAGGTTGGCGACCAGCTTGGCCGTGATCGGCACGCGGGGTTGGTCCTTGCGGTCCTGGCGGGCGTAGCCGAAATACGGCAGCACGGCGGTGATGCGCGCCGCCGAGGCGCGCTGCATCGCATCGATCATAATCAGCAGTTCCATGAGCATCTCGTTGGGCTGCCGGCATACCGATTGCACGATGAAGACATCCTTGCCACGGATGTTGTCTTGAATCTTGACGAAGGTTTCACCGTCTGGAAAACGACGGATATCGACCGCGCCGAGATCGGTTCCCAGACAAGCCGCGATCCGCTCGGCCAAAGCCAGATTGGCCGTTCCGGAGAAAATCCGCATGTCGGTCTCTCCCGCACTTAAATTGTCACACCCTTTTCTCACGGTCTGCATCTCCGCCTTGTTTGGTTGCCCGACCTGGATTCGAACCAGGACTCAAGGCTCCAAAGGCCCATGTGCTGCCATTACACCATCGGGCAGTGTCGTTGTCACCACGCTCCAAAATCCACAACCAAGGCGCTCGCGCACCACGTCACCGTGCTTCTGGTCTCGCACCAGCGCAAAAACCGATGCGCCGCTGCCGGACACAAGCACACCCAACGCCCCCGCCGCACGCAGCCTCATGGCCAAGTCCTGCGTTGCCGGGAAGTGTCTGAACACCACGGGCTGCAAACCGTTGAACAAAAACCGGGAGGCTGCTTCAACGTCACCAGCCCGGATCGAAAGGAGTGTATTATGGAAGAGATCGGGTCGAATCGTCAAGCCTCCATTGTGGAGGCGGTAAATCTCCTCGGTCGGAGAGGCAATTCCGGGGTTGGCCACGACGATCCAGAAGCGGCATCCGGAACCCCCGTCGGGAAGGTCCATCGGGGTGATTCGTTCGCCCCGCCCCTCCATGATCACCGCTCCGCCATGCACGAGCGCTGGAATGTCGCTGCCGAGCTGCGCCCCCAGGTCGAGCATCGCAGGGTGCGGAAGACCGAGCCGCCACAGCGCGTTGAGACCGACCAACGCCCCGGCTGCGTCGGCACTGCCGCCCCCCAGCCCACCGCCGACCGGGATCCGCTTGCGGATCCGGATGGACACCCCCGCGCGGACGGCAAACGCGGTCTGCAGCAACCGCGCCATGCGTGTCGCCAGATTTTCAACGGGATCGCCCAGCGTCTCCAGGTTCACTCCCGCCTCGGCCTCCATCGCCGTCTCGATCCGCCCGTCGTCCGTCCGCCAAAACGCCAAATCGTCGCAGACCCCGATCGGCATCAGGATGCTGCGCAACTCGTGATATCCATCCGGCCGCCGGCCCAGAATCTCCAACGTCAGATTGATCTTTGCCGGCGCCCGAACCACCAAATCTGGTTCCCGCGAGAACATAAGCGCCGGGGTATACCCTATTTCCATCCGTTTGGTCAAGCGCGAATGGCAGGTGGGCCAGGGCAAACGCATCTAATTTCTCTCTTTTTTTGCTTCTCCTGGCGCCTGTCG
>CAZOJL010000163.1:0-5690 GCA_964580075.1 uncultured Akkermansia sp.
CATCACAGTCAGCATTCCCGCCGCCACAGCCGCGACAGCCGTCACGAGCATGGCAAACGTCGCGCCGATTTGACCCCGCGCACGCGCAAACAAAGAGATTCATCAACCGCGGGAGCCTCACATTCCCGGCATCGGCCGCATCGGCCGCATCGGCCGGTGATATCGCGACGGCTGCGACGGCTGCTGCTCGGGAATCCGCTGATTCCGTTGCTCACCCTTGTTGCGATCATCTTATTTGCCCTGTTCCAATCCGAGAGCCAACCGACGCCCGAAGCCGAACAGATGCAACCGGAGTCGGTCCGTGAAGGCTTCGCCGATGCCCAGATCGCGCTACATGCGCTTCAGTTGATGGACGCGAATCAACTGGATGAGGCCGCACGCTCGATTCAAGGTCTGAATATACCCCCTATGCGCTTGAGTTCCCTGATGGGAAGCGTCCGGCTAGACACCAGTGAAGCCCGGCAAACGCTGAGATCCGTGATCTACAACTGGATTCTCGATCAGGATTCCGGAGCGCACGGGACGGTCTTCCCTTCGAAAGATACGCCCACGCCCGTGCTGGATTTCATCGCGTCGGTTGAGCAGTACCGCCGCAGTTCCACTGCGGTCAACACGTCGCACGCAAAAGACCGGGAACTGGCGACTTTGTTCAGACGGGTCAGCATCGAGAAACAGATTCGCATCCTGGATATGCCGGTGGCTGTGAAAGAACCTGCCGCGGCGAAAGCCCCTGCCGCAGACGAGATTCCCGACTCACGCTACGTGCCACCCGTCGAAGCTCCCTGAGCGGCCGTTACCTTTAGCTTGCCGGCTGTGGCGGTGATATGCACGGTCGCGCCGGAGGGGAAGTCGCCGGCGACGATCCTGCGCGCGACCGGCGTCTCGATCTCACGCTGGATCGTCCGCTTGATCGGGCGGGCGCCATAGACCGGATCGAAGCCGTTCTTTGCGACCCAGGCCACCGCCTGATCGTCCGCCTCCAGTGTCAGGTCCTGCTCCGCGAGCCGTGCCCGCAGGTCGTCGAGCTGGATCCGCACGATCGCCTCGATCTGCGTCATCCCCAGCGGCCGGAAAAGAACAACCTCATCGAGCCGGTTGAGAAATTCGGGACGGAAAGACCGCTTGAGTTCGTCCAGGACCGCCCGGCGCGCGTCTGCGGTGATCTCGCCGGCGGCATTGACGCCTTCGATCAGCACGGGCGAACCGACGTTGCTCGTCATGATGATGATCGCGTTCTTGAAACTCACGGTGCGCCCGTGGCCGTCGGTCAGCCGCCCGTCATCGAGAACCTGCAGCAGGCTGTTGAAGACGTCGGGGTGGGCTTTCTCCACTTCGTCCAGCAGCACCACGCTGTAGGGCTTGCGCCGCACGGCCTCGGTGAGCTGTCCGCCCTCCTCATAGCCCACGTAGCCGGGGGGGGCGCCAACCAAGCGCGACACGGCGTGTTTCTCCATGTATTCGCTCATGTCGAGACGGATGAGGCTGGTGTCGGAATCGAACAGCTCCGAAGCGAGGGTGCGGGCCAGTTCCGTCTTGCCGACGCCGGTCGGCCCGAGGAAGAGGAACGCGCCAACCGGCCGTCGGGGGTTGCTGATCCCGGCTCGTGCCCGCAGCACCGCATCGGCGACGACACCGACGGCCTCGTCCTGTCCGATCACGCGCGCGCGGAGGGTGTCGGCCAGGCACAGCAGGCGTTCCCGTTCGCCAGCCATCAGCCGGGTCACGGGGACCCCCGACCAGCGGGCAACGACCTCGGCGATTTCCGCTTCGGTCACCTCTTCACGCAACAAGACCTGACTGCCCGACGCATCACTGTGGAGGCGCGTCTGGGCGTCCTTGAGCCGCTTCTCCAGCTCGGGAATCTTGCCATAGCGCAACGCGGCGGCCTTCTCGTGATCAGTGGCCCGTTCCGCCTCGTCATACGCGAGCCGCGCGGCCTCGAGCTGTTCGCGCAACCCCTTGGTCACTTCGATTACCTGCTTCTCACGCTGCCACTGCGCCTTCATCGCGTCACCCTGCGCGCGCAAGTCGGCCAGCTCTTGACGCAACTCCCCGAGCCGCAGCGTACTGGCGTGGTCCTTCTCTTTCTTCAATGCGGCTTCCTCGATTTCGAGGCGCATGACCTTGCGGGTGATCTCGTCCAACTCGGCGGGCATCGAATCCATCTCGGTGCGGATCGAGGCGCACGCCTCGTCAAGCAGGTCGATCGCCTTGTCCGGAAGGAAGCGATCCTGGATATAGCGGTCACTCATGACCGCCGCCGCCACGAGCGCGGCATCCTGGATCTGCACGTTGTGGTACTTCTCGAAACGCTCCTTGAGGCCGCGGAGGATCGAGATGGCATCCTCGACACCCGGAGCATCGACCTGAACGGGCTGGAATCGCCGCTCGAGGGCGGCGTCCTTCTCCATGTGCTTGCGGTACTCGTCAAGCGTCGTCGCGCCGATGCAGTGCAGTTCGCCGCGGGCGAGCATCGGCTTGAGCATGTTGCCGGCGTCGGTCGAGCCCTCGGTTCTGCCCGCGCCGACGATCGTGTGGATCTCATCGATGAACAGGATGATCCGTCCGGCGGCGGTCTTGATCTCGGTGAGCACGGCCTTGAGCCGCTCTTCGAAATCGCCGCGGTATTTGGCGCCGGCCATGAGGGCGGTCATGTCGAGCGAGAAGATCGTTTTGTTTTTTAGCCCCTCCGGCACGTCGCCGCGAAGGATCCGTTGCGCCAGCCCCTCGACGATGGCGGTCTTGCCGACCCCCGGTTCGCCAATCAGCACCGGATTGTTTTTCGTCTTGCGGGAGAGGATGCGGACGACATGGCGGATCTCGGCGTCACGGCCGATCACCGGATCGAGGGTGCCCCCGCGCGCCAGTTCCACTAAATCGCTGCCGTACTTCTTCAGGGCCTCGTACTGCCCCTCGGGGTTGTCGGACGTCACCCGTTGGTTGCCGCGGATATCCTTCAGCACGGTCAACACGCCCCGGACGTCGGCGCCGGCATCGGTGAGCACACGCTTCGCCTCCCCGGCGCGTCCCTCCACCATCGCCAGCAGCAGATGCTCGACCGACACATAATCGTCCTTCAACCGCTTCGCCTGATCGGCCGCCCGCACCAGCATTTCGTTCAGCGCCTGCGTGACATAGATTTTTCCCGCCTCCGTGTCTCCCGAGACCTTGGGGCGCCGCTCCAGCGCCTCCTCGACACGCGCGCGCAACGCGGACACCCCCACGCCCATTCGCTCCAACAACCGCGGCACGAGGCCATCCTCCTGCACCAGCAGTTCCAGCAGCAGATGCTCCACGTCCACCTGCTGGTGCCCCAGTCGCACAGCCAGCTCGCGCGCCCCCTGCACCGCTTGCTGCGCGCGTTGCGTCAACTTATTCAAGTCACCCATGGCGAATTTCCTCCCCCCCAAAAACCGATTTTCCGTTCCCGGGTTTACTCGCTCCACTCCACTGTTTTACGTGAGGTCTTGCGTTCACTGTGCGCCCGCTTGTCGTCGAGCATCCGCGCTTTTTGCCGCCGCGAGCGTCGCCGCTTCTGGCGGCGGATCTTCTCGGCCGCCTGCTGGCGGGCGCTCCGTTCGCCGGCGACCCGCTCCAGCAGGCGCTCGGCGAGCAAACGACGGGCCAGCCACCGGTTGACCTCGCGCGACCGGGTCGCCTGGCATTTGACGACGGTCTGGGTCGGCGGGTGACGCAACACCACAGCCGACGACGTCTTGTTCACTTTCTGTCCGCCGGAACCCGATCCCAGCACGAAGCGTTCATCGAGATCGGCCTCGTCCACGCCCGCGCGCGCGAGCGCCTCCTTGATCCGGGTCACCGATTGCGTTTTCAAATAGGGAGATGCCATAACCCTGATCTGAGAAACCAGAGCTCAGGGTCTCAGGGTTCAGGCAAGAATGCCCCATCCTGAACCCCGAACCCTGAACCCTTCTCATCTCCTCTTCCATCCGAGCACAGGCCAGCGGCCCCACTGAACCCTGCGTCCTACTTCTTCAACCGCATCAGGTCTTCCCGGGGGCGATCTCCCGGTTCCTGAAAATCCCGCGTGAGGACGGCGTTCTTGGGCATACCGATATCCTCGGGCATGTCCTCCTCGGGATTGACGATGCCGACCGTGACGAAGATAACTATCTCGCGCTGATCCTTGGCGCGGCTCTTCCATCCGAAGAGTCGGGGGCCGATCCAGGGGATCTCGCGCAACAGCGGAATGCCGCTGTCAATATTGGCTTCCGAGCTACGCGTCAGCCCGCCGATCACGGCGGTCGAACCGTCGAGCATCGAGAATGTGGTCCTGATCTTCTTGATGCTGATGATCGGGTATTTGGTGCTGGGCGTGTCTTTATCATTATTACCGACGACATAATACCCATCAATCCCCTGACTCAGATCCCGGCTGCTGATCGAGGGCTCGATCAGCACGGTGATCACGCCCGAGCTGCTGACGCGGGGCCTGACCTTCAGGGTCACGCCATAGCTGAAAAACGCCTCGCCGGAGGATGGGCCGTCCGACGAGCCGGGAATGATCCCCAGCTTCGTGTTGATATCCTGCGTCGTGAGACCATCCCCCGAGGTGTTACGCTGGGATTCCACCAGGACATACGGCTCTTTGGTGGTCATATCGACGATCGCCGTCTCCTCGTTGGCCACGATGATCTTGGGGTTCGAGATCGTTGAAACACCGTCCTCCTTTTCAAACGCGCTCATCACGAGACTGAAATCGCTCGCGGAAATTTGCCCCTTGATGCCGCGCATCCGCTTCCATTGGACTTCGTCCGCGCTCATCCCGCCAGCGCCGGTGAGGTCTTTTGCCAACAAGAGTGTCGAAATGGGCACTTTGGCCGTGGTGTCGAGCCCATCCGTATCAACAAAATCGTTCACACCCGTCAGGTATTGCGCCAACTTTCCCTGGGTGGCGCTGAACCCGCCGGCCACCTCATTCACACCGACGCTCATGCCGTCGAGCGGATCCCACTTCAGCCCGAGTTTCTTGCTGGCAGCCGCAGTCATTTCGACGAAGCGAGCCTCGATATAGACCTGGCTTCGGGGTCTGTCGAGTATTTTGACGATTCGCTGGATCTCGGAGATCTTGCTGGCGGGGGCTTGGATGAGGATGGCGTTGCCTTCTGAATACGCGGTGGCCTTTCCGGTTTTCTCGAGCATGGAATTGATGATGCTGGTCATCTGCTCGACCTTGGCAAAACGAAGTTGGAGCGTCTCGGTAATACGGGGTTCCTGGCCGGCGATGCCCGATTCGACGACATAGATCCCCGATCCCAAGGGTTTCTCGTTGAGGAGAAGCTAGTGGCGGCTGAGAATGGATTCAAAGGCGGGTTTCCATCCGACGTTCTTGAGGCTGGCGGTGACGGTGCCGTTGAGGTTGGTGGTGGCGGCGATGATGTTGGCGCCCGAAATCTGCGAGAATAGTTTGATCACTTCGGACATCGGCAGCTCTTCAAAGCGCACGCTGATCAAGCCGTCAGGCGTTTCGGTCACCCCCACGGGCAATTCGTCGGACTCGGTGGCAACGGTAACGCGGGCGGGTTGCGCGGCGATCTCAGGTGCCGACGTTGCGATCTCAGGTGCCGGCGCGGCGATCTCAGGTGCCGACGTTGCGATCTCAGGCGCCGGCACGGCGATCTCAGGCGCCGGCACGGCGATCTCAGGCGCCGGCACGGCGATCTCAGGCG
>CAZOJL010000163.1:5790-7641 GCA_964580075.1 uncultured Akkermansia sp.
CCGGCGCGGCGATCTCAGGCGCCGGCGCGGCGATTACCGCTTTGGGGGCCGGGGCCGGAGTGGCATCTCCGCCGGCGGATTGCGGCGTCTCCGGGGCATCTGGGGCATCTGGGGCCGCAGGCGCGTCGCCAAACGCCTCAGGCGCCGCCATCCGTTCCGGGGGAGGGATCGGTGCCGGAGTCAGATTTTTCAGGAGCGGCTCGATAGGCGCCCCTTCATTCTGGGAATGGACGACCGCTGAAAGCAGGACGGCCGTTGCAAGGCATGCGAGCAGGGGTAGACGTTTCATGGTTTTTAGTTCTCCGGGGGTTTTGTGAGCGGTTAGGGTTGAAAAAAGCGCTTAAGTCGTGCCAAGTTTAAAATGCTTCGGTTTGCCGAGGAGAAAACCGTTGGCCGTCCTGGAGGCGCCGCGCCTCGACGGGGATCCATTCGACGCCGGTGGCGGTAATACGGCCGATGCGCCAGGAGAAGGCGAACAGGGATGTGTTGGCTGAGACGGTCTGCCCGATTGCGAGCAGGCGGTTGTTCAACAAGGCGAAATGCTGCTCGTGGCCTTCGGGATCGACGCTACGACCGATGATCGGTTTGAGCTGGCGGGTGGCCGCAGTCCAGTGGGCAGGGGTGGGCTCGGGAAGCTCGACGGGCGGCGGCGGTGGGGTCGTGTGCTCGACCGTGGGTGTGGAAGAGACGACGTTCGGGGTAGGTGGCGCTTTCGGGGCCGGGTTGGGATCGTAACCCGGGGGCCAGAATGGATCGCGAACGATGGGTGTCGAGGGTGGGGGCGTGGGGGCGAGAAGCAGCGGATCAGCCTCGGTCGGGGGCTCTGCCTCTTCCGTCCGGGACTGCGCCACGTCGGCCTCGACGTCGCGTTCCAGGGGAATGTCGTCTTCCTGGACGTCGGCTTGCGGGCCTTCTTTCGGAGACTCCGCATTCGCCCCGCCGGCGGCATCCGGCGCGATCCCCACGGCGACACCGGACATCTTTGCGGCGGTGGCAGGAGCCTCCTCCAGATTCTGGGCGCCGGCCAGGCCGGCGAACAAGGCTACAGCGGCGAGGATCCGGCAGGCGACCGGGACGCCTGATTTGAGACACGTTTCGCGAATACCTGTCATGGTGGAGACCTCACAAGCTTTTGACCTTGACGGGAGCGCTGATACACTCGAGACGGATGATGACGCGGTGGGACCGAACGCTCTTCGGATTGGCTGCGAGGGTCAAGCTGGATACATGGATATACGGATTGTCGGCCTCGATCGCGGCGAGGAAATCGCGGGTCTGCCGATAGGAGGCCGAGCCGCGTATTTCAGCCACGCAGAGCGAGAAGGGCGCTCCGGGGCGTTTCCGGGGCATGGACGCCGGATCCTTGACGAGCAAGGCCAACACCGTAAACCCGGTCGCGTTTGCGAGCGGCTCGAGCCGCGCGCGCAAGCCAAGCTGGTATGACGAACCCAGGATGGGCCGTATGGCATACTCCTCCCGAATTCGGCTGATCTCCGCGTTGATCGCTTCAATCCGTTCCTCGTCGGCAGCGACCGCCGCCACGGCCTCTTCGGCCTTGGCGTTCTTCTTAACCAGCGCAGCGAATGTTTTGGCCCGCTGACTCGCCGTCTTCCGCATCGGGACGACCACCAGCGTCCAGATACCATAGATGACGCCGATCAGGGCCATCAAGCCCATGGCCACAAACTGCTGTTTCTCTTTTTTTGTGAATTGTTTCTTCATCAGAGTGTGATCACGCGGTAGGTGCAACTGATTTCAAAGATGCGATCATTCGGGCCAGCGTTCCGAGCCGGATCCTGGCGGAACGCGCCCGGCGGGATGACCGCTGCTGTCACGGTGTTGGTAAAGGGG
>CAZOJL010000164.1:0-2491 GCA_964580075.1 uncultured Akkermansia sp.
GTAATAGCCGCTGTTGATGCCAACAAGTGCAAGACGAAGGTGAGTTCTACAACGTTGTCAGGCAAGGTCGTGGGGTTCCATCAGTCCCACTTGTGATTCTTGGTATCGAAACCTGAGACAAGACAGACCGAACTAGGCGCGGGAGGCGACGGAACACCGCGCCTTCGCTTTGATGATCACGCGGTGGCGCTTTTCACGTCTCTCCATCGCCTTCACCACGCCACATTGCAGGCTCCGGTCAGCCGCGCGCGCGGCGCGGCGGGTCTTGCGCAGCACCTGAGATTATTATGAAGAAAAGCCCAAAACCGCATGCGACGCCGCTTGAAGCCGACCTCGGGTTCGCCCGGATCGACCTGGACCGCCAGCGGCGGCGCGGCCTGACGGAGGTGATCTTCGGCCCGAACAAGACTCCCGCGCAACTGGCCGCCATCATGATGCGTCTGAATGAAGCGGGCCAAAACGCCTTTGCCACGCGGGTCACCGCCGAGCAGGCCGATGCGGTCTGTCGCGCGATTCCGGACGCGGTTTATGAGCCCGTGAGCCGGACGCTCAGCCGCGATGTTGTCGCGCTGCCGCGGCTGCGGGGCAAGGTCGCGATACTCTGCGCCGGAACTTCCGACATCCCGGTGGCGGAGGAGGCCGCCATCACGGCAACCCGCATGGGAGCCCGCGTCGAACGGATTTACGATGTCGGCGTGGCCGGGTTGCACCGCCTGCTGCGGCGGTTGCCCGCGCTTTGCGACGCGCGCGCCGTGGTCGTCGTCGCCGGCATGGAAGGCGCGCTTCCCTCGGTCGTCGCGGGACTTGTCGCCAGCCCGGTCATCGCGGTCCCCACCAGCGTGGGCTACGGTGCGGCCCTCAACGGCATCACCGCCCTGCACGCCATGCTCACCTCCTGCGCCTCCGGCGTCACCGTCGTCAACATTGACAACGGCTTTGGCGCCGGGATCGCCGCCGCCATCATCAACCGCCAGTCTCGCTAGGGAAATCGCTTTCAATCCGTCTCGTGTGAGCCCATGAAAACCCCGCATGACAGGTACCCGAGCCGCCCCGCAGGAGAGTGTTCTGAATGAACTCCATTCTCGTTCTGGATCCGTCCCCGACGAATGTGCACAAAGCGCTGGCCTGCCTTAGCGCGATGATCACCTTTCTCCCGTCCGTCGGCCCACTGGGTCAGACGCTGCAGCGCCTGAAGCCCGACCTGCTGATCTGTGATCTCGGCATGATCGAGGTGTCGGGCCTCGCCGTCGCCGAGATCTCCCACGCGCACTCGCCTGATACGCAGATCTTGTTCACCGGGCCGCCCATCTGCCGCCTGCAAACCCTCCGCTTGATCGAGCAAAAGCGCGTAGCCGCCTTTCTGCCGAAACCGTGGCATCTGGGTGATATTCACGACGTGATCGCCAGTTTGCTGCCGTCTGCAGGCAAACGGGTTCAAGCCGCCGCGAAACGCACGCTGAAGCAGCCTGCTCCCAGCCGCATCAACGCGGTCACACGGCATCCCCAGCCGAAGAACCCCGGGATCCCCGTGTCACGCTACCGCATGGAAGAGCAAATCGGCGAGGGCGGATCGGGCCGTGTCTTTCGCGCGCATGACATCCTCCTCGACATGCCGATCGCCATCAAGCTGCTCCTTCCCGCGCTTTACCGCGACGCGCAAGCGCTGGGTGATCTGCAATCCGAAGCCCGCATCTGCATGTCCCTCTCCCACCCCAATATCGTCCGCCTGTACAACCTCGATCAACTGGACAGCCGCTACATGCTCGTCATGGAGTACATTGACGGACCCAATCTGTATACCGTCCTCAAGCCCAATCCCACGCCTCCGCGCACGGAGTATCGCCGCATCGTTGAGGCTGTCGCAGCCGCTCTCGAACATGCGCACGGTCGGGGCGTTATCCACAGCGACCTCACGCCGGCCAATATCCTGATCACCTCCGCAGGCACCCCAAAACTGATCGACTTCGGAATCGCCACCCTCGCCAACCAGCAGGCGGCGCCGGGCGAACTGATCGCGGGAACGCCATCCTACATGAGTCCGGAGCAGCTCCGTGGCGAACCGGTGACTCCGGCGACCGACATTTTCGCATTCGGGGTGCTCGCCTTTCAGATGCTCACGGGGTACCTGCCCCAAAATGCCGACGCGACCCTGGCGGACCTCGCCACACGGCCGCGGCCATCCCTCCGCGGCATCGCCGAAGCTGTCGCTGCCGTGATCCGCCGTGCCCTGACCTTTGACCCGGCCGACCGGTGGCCGACCGTTGGCGCTTTTGCCCAAGCCCTTCTGCACACCGTGGAGGAACCCGCATGATGACGCTCCCTGACGCGCTCACGCTTCTGGCCCTGATCGTCCTCATCGCACTGCACGTGTACGGCGTGATCGCGCGCGCGCGTGAGACGACGGCCGACCAATCCCTCGCCAACGAGCTATCCCGGCTCAACGAGCGCCTGCAGCAGGCGCTGACCGCCTCCCGACAGGAGGCGGCCGAAT
>CAZOJL010000164.1:2591-7537 GCA_964580075.1 uncultured Akkermansia sp.
CAGGAGGCGGCCGAATCGGCCGCCGCACAACGCGGCGAGTTGCTGGCCCAACTGCAAGAACTCGGCCGGACCCTCCACGCCCTTCTCTCCGATCTCGGCGAGGGCCAGCAGCGCCGGATTGCCGACCTCACCGCCGCTCAACACACCCAGTTCGATGCCCTCCGCCAGACGCTCGATAGCAAGCTTGAGGCGCTCCGCGTCTCGGTCGGGGAGCAACTTGACAAAGTCCGGCAGGAAAATGCCGTGAAGCTCGAAGAGATGCGACGCACGGTTGACGAAAAACTGCACGAAACCCTCGAAAAACGGTTGGGCGAATCGTTCAAGCAGGTCAGCGACCGGCTGGAACAGGTCCACAAGGGACTCGGCGAGATGCAGGCACTGGCGGTCGGTGTCGGCGATCTGAAGAAAGTGCTGACCAACGTCAAGACCCGCGGCTCATGGGGCGAGGTTCAACTGGGCGCGCTCCTCGAACAACTGCTTACCGCAGATCAATATGCCGTCCAGGTCCGGCTCCGTCCCCGCTCGACCGAAACCGTCGACTTCGCCATCCGCCTCCCCGGACACGACGTCGGCGACACGCCGGTGTGGCTGCCCATAGACGCCAAGTTTCCCAAAGAGGACTACGAGCGCCTCTCCGACGCGTCCGAGCGGGGCGACGTGGCGGGTGTCGAAGCCGCTGTGCGCCAGCTCGAAGCCCGCATCCGGCAGGAGGCCCGCGACATCCGCGACAAATACATCGCGCCACCCGACACCACCGATTTCGCAATCCTGTACCTGCCGACCGAGGGACTCTACGCCGAAGTGTTGCGCCGCCCGGGACTCGCCGACTCCCTCCAGCGCGACTGCCGCGTGGTCGTCGCCGGGCCCACCACGCTCGCCGCCCTGCTCAACAGCCTTCAGATGGGCTTCCGCACGCTCGCCATCCAGAAACGCAGCAGCGAGGTCTGGAAACTCCTGGCCGCAGTTAAAAAGAAGTTCGAGAGCTTCGGCGAGACGTTTACACGCGTCCAGAAAAAGATACAAGAGGCCGACAGGGCACTCGATGATGCCCGCTCCGACACCGAGATCATCGGAAAACGACTCCGCCTCGTGGAATCGGTCGACGACACCGCCGTCCGCGACGCCCTCGCCCTCCCCGCCGATGCCGATGATATCCGCCCCGATTGACCCGCCTGACACACTTCTTACAATCATTTTACGCCATTCTGACCACGCCGCCGCCGGATTGTTGTTCAATCACGCTGTAACACAGGCATCCGGATAATGGATGCCCCGGCTGGAAAGGAGGTGGCGGATGCCCGGTTCAACGGGCGTGGCTTTCGGAGAAATGAATGTGATGCGGTAACGTGATTCAGGAGGAATAACCATGAAAACACTGTTTGGAAGGTACTCAAGTATCATTTGCATGACCGTGCTGGTGTGCGGGAACCAGCGCGTCGCGCTGGCGAATCGGGTCAAAATGGATGTGGGAATGGCGTCTACTCACATGGAGGCCGACAAGAAACAACTCGGGTACATCAAAGTGGGGCTGACGGGTTTTGAACTCGAGCAGGCGCGTCATACCCCGGTCAACGTGGCAATCGTCATTGACCGCTCGGGTTCAATGGCGGGCAATAAAATCGCCAAGGCACGGGAAGCGGCCCTGATGGCCGTGGACCGGCTCAATGCCGAAGACATCGTCTCGATCGTGGCCTATAACGACACGGTGGCGGTTTTGGTGCCCGCCACAAAGGCGTCGGACAAGGCAGCCATCCGCGCGGGCATCGAGCGCCTCGACGCCAACGGCTCCACGGCGCTCTTCGCCGGCGTCAGCAAGGGGGCCGACGAAATTCGCAAGTTCCTGTCGAAGGATCGTGTCAACCGCGTCATCCTGATCTCAGACGGTCAGGCAAACGTCGGGCCTTCCTCAACCTCCTCCCTTGCGGAACTGGGCGAATCATTGGCAAAGGAACGCATCGGTGTGACCACGATCGGGCTCGGCCTCGATTATAACGAGGATCTGATGACGCAGCTCGCCCGCAAAAGCGACGGCAACAGCGGTTTTGCCAACAGCAGCGACGACCTGCTCCGGCTCATGAAGTCCGAATTCGGCGATGTCCTCGCCGTTGTGGCCCAGGAACTCGTCGTGCGTCTCGATTGCGCCGACGGCATCCGCCCGGTCCGCGTACTCGGCCGCGAGGCTGAAATCACCGGCAGCACCGTCCGTGTCCAGATTAGTCAACTCAATGCGGGGCAGGAGAAGTATGTGCTGCTCGAAGTGGAGGTTCCCGCGACGAAGACGCGCAAAACGCGCACGGTTGCCACGGCCACGGTCACCTACGCCAATATGATGACCCGCGCCACCGACACGCTCTCCGCCACCACCAGCGTCCGCTTCACGGATGCGGCGGGAGAGATCGAACGGGGCATCAACCGCGATGTCACAATTGCGGTGGTCACCCAGATCGCCGTCGAACGCAACAAACTGGCGGTCGAACTGCGTGACAAAGGCCGGATTGAGGAAGCGAACGCCACCTTGACCTTCAACGCGGGCTATCTGAGTCTCAATGCGTCGAAGTTTGACTCCGTCGCGCTGAAATCATACGCCGAGCAAAACACGGTTGACGCGAATAACCTGGACGACGCCAACTGGAAGCGTCAACGCAAGGACATGCGCTACATGCAACGTTCGTCCGAGGCGCAACAGAGCTATTGATCCGTCATGAAACCGAAGCTGATCGTCATCCTCCTGCTCCTGGTGCTGATCCCGCTGGGGCTGATCTCCTGGCTGGGCGTCGCCATCGCTCGCCAGGAGCAGGAACGCGTTCAGCAGCGTATGCAGCAGGTGTTGACGGCGCGCCTGGCGGATCTCCGCGAGCACGTCGACCGCCTGATGCAGCGAGAGACGCGGGCCCTGCGGCGGCTGACCGAACTGCCGACATCCGACGCGGAGGCGCTCCGCGATCTCGTGCGGGAACGGCGGCTGGTCCGGCAGGTGTTCGTGCTCGCGCCCGACAAGGCGTTTCTCTTCCCGCCGCCCGACGGGCCGAGCGACCGGGAGCGCGCGGCGCTCCAGAGGCTCGCGCCTGTTTGGCAATCCAGCGGGTTCTTTCATCGCGACGGGATCGAGTCGGGAACAGCGGCTGAGCCAACGGGATGGCACACCTGGCTTGCAGATGAAGGGGTGCAACTCTTTTTCTGGCGGCGTCCGGCGGACGGCCGCACGGTCGGAATCGAACTGGACGCCACCGCCCTGCTGGCGGACATCATCGGCCTGTTGCCCTCCTCCGACAGCGGCGCCTCCGACGTTCCCGCGGGCCTCATTGCGCTTCAGGATGCCCGGAACCTGCCCCTGTACCAGTGGGGAGACTACCGGTCGGACGCACGGGAACTGCCTGTGGCCCGTTTGGCGCTCGCGCCGCCACTGACGGCGTGGAGCCTGGAATATTACGCCCCGGCCGCGGCCATGAGCCGGAAACTGAGCGGCAGCGCGCTGTTCAACGTCGGTGCGGCGGTGGGCGTGGTCGCGCTGGCCCTCATCGCCCTGGCCATCACCCTCTACCGCGACGGTTCCCGCGAAATGCGCGCGGCGGCGCAAAAGGTCAGCTTTGTCAATCACGTGTCGCATGAGCTGAAGACCCCGCTCACCAATATCCGCCTGTACGCCGAACTGCTCGAGGAACGCATTCCGGATGATGACCCAAAAACGCGGGGACACCTCGCGATCATCATCTCCGAGAGCCACCGCCTCAGCCGGCTGATCGGCAACATCCTGACCTTTGCCAGACACCAAAAGACCCGGCCTACGCTCCATCCGGCCGCCGGCGCCGTAGACGCGGTCATCGCCGACACGCTCGAACGATTCCGCCAGGTTCTGGAGGATGCCGGGCTGAAGGTCACGTTCACTGCAGGCGCCGGGCGATCCGTGATGCTGGACGCCGACGTGCTGGCGCAGATCCTCGGCAATTTGTTCAGCAACGTCGAAAAATACGCCTGCGCCGGGCAATCCCTTGAGGTCACGAGCCGACAGGCCGGCGCCCGCACGGAAATCCGGGTCTCCGACCGCGGACCGGGGATCCCCGCCGGACAGGGTGACGCCATCTTCAGGCCGTTTGTGCGGCTGAGCGACAAGCTCACCGACGGCGTCTCGGGAACGGGCATCGGGCTCACCATCGCCCGCGACCTCGCCCGCCTGCACGGCGGCGACATCACGCTGGAGCGTTCGGACATCGGGGCATGCTTCAAGGTCGTGTTGCACACGCCCGCAGCCCCCCAGACAGGAGCGCCATGAAAATACTGGTCGTCGAAGACGATGCCCGCACCAGGAAGGGGCTGGTGGAAATTCTCGCGCGTGAGGGATATGCCACCTGCACCGCCGCGAATGGCAACGAGGCCCTGGCCGCCTTCGCCCGGGAGGCGCCGGATGCGCTCTGTCTCGACATCATGATGCCGGGGCTGAGCGGGTACGATGTCTGTCGCGAGATCCGCAGGACGAACAGCCGCGTCCCCATCCTGTTCATCAGCGCGAAGTCGGAGGAAGTCGACAAGGTCCTCGGGCTGGAGCTGGGCGCGGACGACTACATTTCAAAGCCGTTCGGCGTGAAGGAAGTGGTGGCACGGATCCGCGCGGTGACGCGGCGGTGCCTGGCGGATCGCGCGCCGTCCAAAACTCCCGCCTCCTTTCCCATGGCCGACCTCACGGTCGTTCCGGCGGAACTCCGCGTCTATCGCGCCAAAAAGGCGATCGAGGTCAGCCTGCGCGACATGCGCATTCTGCAATTGCTGTACGACAACCGGGGGCGGGTGCTGGATCGCAACACCCTCTTTGATGTCTGCTGGGGGATGAATTACATGCCCAACAGCCGATCGCTCGACCAGCATATTTCGCAGTTGCGCAAGCGCATCGAGGTGAATCCGGCCAGCCCGCGCATCATCCGCACCGTTCACAATGCCGGGTATCGCTACGA
>CAZOJL010000165.1:0-7467 GCA_964580075.1 uncultured Akkermansia sp.
GGCGCCAGGTACGTGTCGCAGTAGCGGCCGGTCTCCGGATTGAAGAACCAGTGGGCATTGGAGTCATTCAGGTTTTCCTCGTTGAAAGCGCTGGCGGAGTCGAACAGCGTGTAGCCATCTTTGAACATGCCATAGACCGGTCCGCCAGAAGGGTAGATGCGCTGGGATCCGTCGGCGGACCAGACCGTGAACCGGAAATCGAACTTGGCGAAGCGGATGCACAGGACGGCGGTCGTGATGACGACCTCTTCGTCATCCTCGGTGCGTGTAAATGGCACCGGCGCCCAGTTCGCGTGTTTGCCGACGGCAAAAGGGATCTCGTAGGCGGGCGGAAACGGATCGTCGCCCTGAATACGCGACAGGCGTAAGCGGAAGGCCCGCTCGGTAAACAAATCCAGGCGCAGACGCGCCACGACGGGCACATGGGTGCAATACGAACTCAATTCCAGAATCTTATTCATTGCAATATTCTCTTTCTTTGTGTCAGTAATAACGGAGATGACTAGATGACTAGATGACTAGATGACTCGGTGACTCGGTGACGCCATGATCGGATGCATCCCGGCGTCACCCGGGCACACTGTAATCTTACAGTTAGTCAGCCGTTCCCACGCACTCTCCCACTCACAAACTCACGCACTCACACACGCTCCGTCGTCGAGATCGCCTGGGAAAGCACCGCAATCCCGTAGGCGGAGAGCTCGATGCGCCCCTTCAGCTTTCCGCCGGCTGCATCCAGCAGATTGACGCGCAGGCCAGAATCCTGCCAGATGATTACGGCCGGCGCGTTGTTGAAGTTCATGAGAAAAACAAAGTCGCGCCCGCCAGCGGCGCGCTTGCGTACGCTCACGCCCTCCGGCCACTGGCCGTCCAGATCGCGCCGCAGGCCGAGTTTCCGGCTGAGTGCGCCGTAGAAGTCAGCCAGGAAGTCGCCATCCGTGCGCGTGCCGATGTAGTAGGCCTGCCCCTTGCCCACGTCGTGGCAGGTGAGGCACGGCCAGCCGGCATACCAGTTCTGCCCGTATGAGGCCAGCACCCGGGCGCCCTCCACGTGCAGCAGGTCGCAAATGGTATGCGCCGCGCGGACGGCACTCAACCCGAGTTCGTTATCCTTGGCCGGCACGAGCGTGTTGGCAACATGAATCGGGGCGTCTGTCATCTCGACCCATAACCCCAGCGTGGAACGCAACGGCCCCGGGAAGCCGCCCAGATGACAGAGGCTGTTGTCGTCCACAATCCCGGACCAGTACGTGGTGACCAGCGTGCCACCGGCCTCGACAAACCTGCGGAAGCGATCTGCGACTTCCTGTGTGGTCATGTAGAGCATCGGCGCCAGGAGCAACGTGTAGCCATCCAGCGACGAGTGCGGCCCCACCAGGTCCACCGGAATCCCGAGATTCCAGAAGGCGCGGTAGTGATTGATCGCCGTCTGGCGCGCCTGCTGGCCGCCCTGGATGGGACCCGCAGCCGTCTCCTCGGTCCACAGGTTGTCCCAATCCCAGTAGATCGCCACCTTGGCTGCGGTGTGGGCACCCATCACCGGCAGCAGATCCTGCAGCGCCTTGCCGGTGTCGGCCACATCTCGGAAGACCAGCGTGTGCTCGTGTCCGCAGTGGTCCACCACGGCGCCGTGGAACTGCTCGTAGCCGCCGCGTCCCTTGCGCCACTGGAAATACATGACCGAATCCGAGCCGTGCGCCACGGCCTGCAGCGAGGTCAGCTTGTTCATCCCCTGAAACTTGTAGACATTCGGCGGCTGCCACTGGGCGGTGCCCGGCGCGGACTCCATGAACAGGAAAGGCTTCCGCTTGAGGCAGCGGTTGAGGTCAAAGTAGAAGGCCGCCTGCTGGGCATCGGACACATCCGAGGTCGCATGGTGCCAGTACGGATAACTATCCCAGCCAACCACGTCGAGCTCCGCGGCCATCTTCCAGCCATCCAGATTGTTCATGCCACCCGGATGCAGATTCGTGGAGATCGGAACGTGCGGCGTAATCTCCCGCAGCGGCTTCATCTCATCCTTGAGAAAGCTGACGGTCTGATCCGAAACGAAGCGTCTCCAGTCCACCTGATGATGCAACGACTCGACCTGTTCCCAGTCGTTGAAGCAGTGACCCCAGAAGGTCGTATACCACTTGCGGTTCAGTTCGTCGAGTGTACCGTACCGGTTCTTGAGCCACGTCCGGAACGCCTCCTGGCAGAGCGGACAGTGGCACTCGCCGTCCATTTCGTTGGAGACGTGCCACAAGACCAGTGCCGGGTGGTTCTTGAAACGCTCGGCCAACTGACGATTGATCGCCTGGGCCTTGGCGCGATAGACCGGCGAGGTGAAGCAGTGGTCGTGGCGAGCACCATAGCGGTAGCGCACCCGCTGGCTCGAGACACGCACAGTCTCCGGATACGTGTGCGCCAACCACGCCGGCTTTGACCCGCTCGGTGTTGCCAGCACCACCTGAACACCGATCCCGTGCAGACGGTCCATGATCTGCGCCAGCCAGTCCAGGGAATAGACGCCTTCTTCCGGCTCCAGCATCGACCACGAGAAGATGCCCAGGCTGACGACATTCACATTCGCGAGCGGCATGAGGCGCATGTCCTGGTCAATGATCTCCGGCGTTTCCAGCCACTGGTCCGGGTTGTAATCGCCGCCGTGGAGGAAATGTTTTACGCTGGGATGTACCGGGGGGTGCGGGGTTTTCATGGGGTGGATCCTTTTGGACTCAGGACTCGAGGACTCCGTGCGCTGGGTCCTGGGTCCTGTTACGCCCTTTTCACCAGCCGCCGCAGCCGCATCTGGCATTCGCACATGGAGCGGCCTGAGTGATAGGAGACTTTCCAGTCGTTTCCGATGTTCGCGTCGAGCGGCTTGCCTTGGCGGTCGAGCAGCGTGCGCCACTCACCCACTCCGGAAATGATCATGTGCTTGTGGACGAAGTCCCACAGACACTCGAAGGCGTCGAGACAGCGCGGATCGTGGAACGCCTCGTAAGCGTCGAGAAATCCGACAAGCGATTCCGAGTGCTGCCAGAACTCCTTCTCCAGTACCAGCGCGCCGCCCTTGCGCAGGCCGTCACGGTAGATGCCGCCGTACTTCCAGTCGACACCATGCTTGAGGGCATTGTCCACCAGCTTCTGCAGGAGCGGCTCGTACGGCTTCGGATCGGCGTTCGCGATTGCCAGCGCACGGTGCATCAGCCAGACAAGTTCGAGGTTGTGGCCGTAGGAGGTCGTCTCGGTCGGCTGCGCCGGGCGCTCACCGAAGCGCTCCGCGTTCCAGGTGCGCTTCACGGCGATGGCCGGAATCGGCTGCCAGCTCAGATCGAACTGGTTCAGGCCACAGCCACGCTTGGTATCAATCATGTGCGCGCAGATCAGATCCACCACCTCCATCAGCTTGCGCCGGTGCAGCGGCGAGCCGGACGCCTCGTACAGCGTGGTAAAGGACTCCATGAGGTGCATGTGCGTGTCAAGTCCCTTCCGGTCACCGCCGGCGAAGCCGGGCTCTTCGGGCGACCAGTCACGGCACAGGTTCTCGTAATAGCCGCCGTGCAGGGTGTCGGCCGCGTGCTTCTGCAACAGGTCGAACGTGCGCGAGGCATACTCCACGCCGCGCTTGTCGCCGGTGCCCAGGGTGTATTCAGCCATGGCATAAATCGCAAAACTCTCGCCGTAGACGATCTTGCCCGTATCGCTCTTGCTGCCGTTGGGCTTCGTCAGCCAGTACCAGCCGCCATGCTTGGGATCCCAAAAATTCTTTAGCATGAACTCTGCGCCGCCGCGCGCCAGCGCCGCACTCCCCTTGACCTTGGGCTGCTGCCGGCACAAGTTCGAAAACCACCAGACCAATCGCGCCTGGGTGTTGACGTACTTCTCTTTGAGGGGCGTAGCGTTCCCCTGCTCGTCGAAACGGACCCGATACCCGCCGTGCTTCGTGTCGCAGGCACGGGCGTGCCAGAATGGAACGATCCCGGTGGTCAGATGCTGCGTGATCTCGCCTTCAAGCCGTTTCAGACGCTTGACTGTCTTCGTGGATGATTGACTCACTTTCTTTTCTCCTTTTTTGCGCTGCCGTACGGCACACGCCCCTCACGTAGCACCTTGGCACAGTAGCTGTTAAGACTCACCCCTTCGCGCAAGGCGTAGACGGACAACTCCTGGTGAAGTTCCCTGCCGACCCGAACGACGAACTTGCCGGAGTAATCCTTCCCGGCCGTGGCCGGCGGCAGCGGCACGCCGTCCCGCTTGTGAATAGCGACCCACTCCTCGACCGCCTGGCACAATTCCGCGTAGACCTTCGCTTCGTTATCGCCGTGAATGCCGCCCAGCATGAGACCGGGGCAGACACCGACGTAGCAATGGTCTTCTTCAGACCATTCCACGATCTTCAGATAGCGATCGCTTGTCTTCATGACTTCGCCTCCCCCAGAGCCTTCTCCGTGTCCCGCTCCTGATACCGCTTGGCATCGTCGCCCAATCCACCGCTGATCGTGATCCGTACGCCGCGCGGATGCTGGTAGTTCCGGTGACTGCCTTTCCCGCTGCGGTTCACGAAGCCGGCGCGTTCCAAGTCGCGCAACAATTCCCTGACTTTACGCGGCATATAGTACTACCTTGATACTATGACGTCAAGCGGTCCGATCCATTCCCGACAAATAACATCTGCGGCGCTTTGCGCGACGGCCACGCCATCGTGTACGGCTGGCCGGGATAGACGTCGAAGAAGTTGTCTGCCAATTTTCGGTCGCCGTCCAAGTCCAGGCACACGCGCCACGCAAAGGTCTTGCTTGTGAAGGTGGCCTGACCATCGCGACACGTCACCCGCACATTCGCCCGCGGCCAGCGCATCTCCTTGAACAGCGGGAGAAGCAGCCGGTCACGCGCGATGACTTCGCCACCGGCGGTCAGCACCGCAAAGGCGGCGCTGGCGTTGGGCTGGGTCCACAACCGACGCGGGAATGTGGCGATCGGAACGGACGTGTTCGGCGGCAACACCACCTCCTGCTGGCGATCCACCGGATACGGCCCCGCCAGCGTGAACACGCCGAACCGCAGGCTGGCCGTCACCGCCACGCGCGTCTCGTTGATGCCATAGACGACGACGTCCCGGGCATGGTCCTCTGCCACTACCACGACATTGACCGGCGCAAACGCCCGGCGTACCGGATGGAACGGCGGCGTTCGGTTCAGGTTGTAGTCGACCGTGGCCCAGCCGCGGACCATCGGCCAGCAATCGTTGAGCGCCCAGAAGACGGCCGACGAGGAATCGAACATGCGCCGGTGGAAGTTGCGGATGTATTCGCCAAGCCCTTCTCCCTGCAACACGCCTCCCCAGTATACGTATTCTTCGATGGAGAGCTTCTCCGCATCCATCCCCAGCCAGTCCTCGAAGATCTTGTACCCCTGCCACATGCCGATGGCGTTGTCGTGCGTATCCCAGGCCAGCGAGCCCATCTTCCGCTGGTCGGGCGGCAGGCAGCGCAGCACGGTGGGCAGCGAGGTCGGCCCCAGGATCCCGCCTTCGTCCGGGAAGCGGCAGATCATCTTGCGGTACTTGCGGAAGTCCATGTCCACGAACCCGAGGCTCCACGGGTGCTGATCTCCCATGTCGTCGCGGTTCGGCGACAGCAGATCCGGCGACATGGGCGAGCTGGGCTGGTAGTAGCGGGTGCCGTCGTGCTCCCGGACGATCCGCGGCAACACATCGTGAAACCACCCGTGATCCGGGTACGACACGCCGCCTTCGTACCCCCACTCCCATGCAGCCTGCTCCATCTCGTTATTGCCGCACCAGACGATCAGGCTGGGGCGATGCGCCAGACGGCGGACCTGATACGCCGCTTCCTGCTTGAGGTCCGTCAGGAAAGCGTAGTCGTTTGCCGGATACTTGCCGCACGCAAAGATGAACTCCTGCCAGACCAGCACCCCGCGCCGGTCGCACGCGTCATAGAACTCGTCGGCTGCATACAGCCCGCCGCCCCAGATGCGAATAAAATTGCCGTTGGACTCGAGCGTGCGGTCCACGATCGCGCGGTAGCGCGCGCGGTCCAGCCGGACCGGGATCAGGTCCGCCGGCACCAGGTTGCCGCCCTTGCAGAAGATCTTGCGGCCATTGACCTCGATCGTGAAGTACCGCCCGGCTTCCGGGTGCGGATCCTGGTTCACCCGCACGCGACGGAATCCGATCTTGCGGAGCGTCTCCACCTTGCCGCCGCGCTCGGACACGAGCGTCACCTTCACGGTGTAGCGGCTGGCGGCGCCATGTCCGACCGGCCACCACAGGCGCGGCTTGGGCACCGTCACCTTCGCCTCGACACACGACACGCCCTTCCGGATCTCGACGGGCGTCTCGGCCTTGACGCGCGCCTCCACGACTTCCACGCGCAGCACCGCCTTGACCGGCGTCTCCTCCAACCCTTCCACGTGCATCCGCGCCGTCACGGTGCCCATGGCGTAATCTTCCGACACCTCGGCCAGCACCGACGCCTGGTCGAAGCGAAAAGCCTCCACGATTTCCAACCGGACCGCACCATGGATGCCGACGTTCAGCATGCGGGGCGCGTGATCCCAGCCGCTGGAGTGCTGCGGCTTGCGCAGCCAGGGGCGCTTGGTGAGCTGACCGCTCGTGTTGACGTTGAACCCCTCGTTCGAGCGATTGGCGGCGTGAAAGAGCCCGCTGTCGAGCATCACGACGAGCACATTCTCGCCCTTCGCGAGCGTTGCGGTGACGTCGAGGCGGCAGGGATAGAACGAGTTCGCGTGTTTGCCGACCTGCTTGCCGTTGAGGTGGATCTCCGCGGCGAGGTCGAGCCCTTCGAAAACGAGAAACGCCTTTTGGCCCTTGCGCAGGGCCGGCGTCTGGAACGTGCGGCGATAGTACCAGAAGCGTTCCTCGACCCAGCGACACTCCAGCACATTCAGCCCGTCGTGCGGGTCCTTGATGATCCCGGCGCGCATCAGGTCCTGGTGCACGGCACCCGGCACCGTAGCCGGAATGGCGCGACGCTGGTCGGCCGGGTCTTCCAGCGCCTTTACATCCCGCGCCCCGCGGTCGCCATCGTGCCACCGCAGCGCCCACTTGCCGTTGAGGTCGATTGTTTTGGTCATGGTTGGCCGCTCTCCCAAATCGATTGCTATCGATTGCGATCGGCAGCGATCGATGTCTTCTCCTCCGCCATTCTTCGTGTGAAAGGAGCTAATAGTTTGACATGGCCCTTGCGGTTTCGCAAGGCGAAAGGGGGCGCCAGCAGCAATTCTCATTACTCCTGCGACGCCGTCCGTGTTTGTCCGTGTTCCGTGGGCAGGACGGTGTCGTAGACGCGACGTCCCCGTCGCGTTTCCGAAGCACTGGGTCTACCATTTCCAAATCCCCAGTTTCCGGCCCCCTCTGCCACACGGGCGCATGGCAGTTCTGATGAGGGTTACTCCTTAATCGTAATCTTAATCTTAATCCTAATCCTAATCCTAATC
>CAZOJL010000166.1:0-7459 GCA_964580075.1 uncultured Akkermansia sp.
CGATGAGGCATTGGTGGCGATGACGCCGTCCGATTTGACCCGCATTGACAGCGTGTTCCTTTCGCTCCTCAAACGAACCGACATCGAACGCCCGCTATTGTTTGTCTTCGACGAGATCCATACCGTTTCCGGCTGGGAGCATTTTGTCTTGAGACTCAAGAAGAAGCCAAACTGGTTCGTTGTGGTGACGGGTTCGACTTCCGATCTGGAGGAGGACAAGGTAGCGAAACAGTTGCGCGGCAAGACATTCACCCACCGGCTCTATCCACTTTCGTTTCGCGAATTTCTACGGTTCAACGGATGGGCGGGTCAAACGGATCGTCTGTCATCCGGCGGCCGGGCGGAGGTCAGGGGGCTTCTTGACGGTTACTTGGAAAAGGGTGGGTATCCCGCGCTGGCGGTGATGGAGTCGGCCTTGCTGCGACAACTCCTGCAGAACTATTTCACGTCCATTGTGGCTTCGGACTTCATCCTGAACAGGGGAATATCGAGTCCCCTGGCGTGCAAAACGTATCTGCGAAACCTGCTTCAGAAGAACGCCTGCCCTTATACCCACAAGAAGGAACTGAACAATCTGAAATCCATGGGGTTCAATCTTGCCCCGAAAACGATTGCCGAGTGGTTCGCCTGGGCGGAGGAGAGTTATTTCATCGGAAGCGCCGCGATCCGATCCGCTTCTGCAAAGAAGATCTCCCAGAACTATCGCAAGATTTACTGCTGCGACTGGGCCATGGCGAATTCGGTTACGGGGTGGCCGGAGAATCGAGTATCCCGAAGCCTGGAAACGATTGTGTATTGGCATTTGGTACGCGCTGGGTTCCAGATTGCGTATGATCTTGCCGGCCCGGATAGGCCGGAAATCGACTTCGTCGTCTCGCGACCGGGCGAACCACCCTTTGCCGCGATCCAAGTCTGTGCGGATCTGTCTGATGAGAGCACGGCGGAAAGGGAAATGAAAGCACTTGCCTGGTATGCCAAGGCGAACCCGAAAGTCCATCCCTGCGTGATCGCCCTCAGTCCTCCCGCCCGGAAACTCCCATTCCCCGTGATCTCGGTTATGGACGTACTGCTGGAACTCGACCCTATTCTCGCGAAAGGGGCTTGAGTTCCTTCCATGGTTCCCGCGCCCTCCGGGGCCATGATCATGCTGCGGTAGGCAGAAGGGAATGAGAAAGAGGTTCGGGGTTTAGGGTTCAGGGTTCAGATCGTTGTCGCAATCTTTGTCGACAATGATCGGGACAAGGATGGAGAACGACAACGATTACGACAAGGATTGCGACAACGATTGAGCCAAGGATGGGAGATCGGTGGACGATAGCGAGCGACTAGAACGGATGACGATTGAAAATTGCGGACAATATGGAATGCGTTACATATTAGTCATTGCAATATATGGAATGCGATACTATTATATGCGCGTGTGATGCGGAGTTGAATCCATGACGTCAGGGGGTGTCTTATGCTCGATGACTTGTTTGTGCTCAGCCGACATCTGATCCGGCTTTTGAATCGGCCGTACCAGCGTTATTTCATTCGCGGCGTGGAATTGAAAGGGCGGTGTTCGATCATCGCCGGCAAGCGGGGAACCGGCAAGACCACGACGCTGGTGCAACACCTGTTGCAGCGCGACGCGGATATTGCGTCGTCCCGGGAAACGCTGTTCGTTCCTCTGGACCACTTCGCGGTTCGTCAGACGCCGCTGTATGAGATCGCCAGCGAATTTGTCAGGCAAGGCGGCCGGCGGTTGTACGTCGATGAAATCCATAAATACCCGGCGTGGTCCCGTGACTTGAAGAGCATCTACGATACGTTCCCCGAACTGACGGTGGTGGCGTCCGGCAGTTCCATGATGCAGATTCGAAAGGGCAGTCACGATCTCTCACGGCGAGCCGTGATCTACCGCATGCACGGGATGTCATTCCGTGAGTTCCTGGAGATGCGCCTAGGTCTGTCGCTCCCGATCCTCTCGCTCGATGACCTGCTGGAGAAGCACGAAACGATTGCGCAGGAACTCGTGTCCGCCTTGGCCGCAGCCGGGGTAAAGCCCCTCGGTGTATTCCGGGACTATCTGCACTTCGGCGTCTACCCCTACTACTTCGAGTATGAAGACCGCGAGATATTCCGCGCCACGCTCGAACAAAACATGCACACAGCCATCGAAAGCGATTTGCCGGCTGTTCACCCGCAACTCAGCGGGGGCAGCATCGCGCGCATCAAGATGCTGTTGTCGGCCATTGCCGGGTCCGTGCCGTTGACGCCGGATCTTGCGAAACTGCGGCGGCTGCTGGACATCGCGGACGACCGCACGCTCAAAACCTATCTGGGCTATCTGGAAGATGCGGGGCTGATTATGGTCTTTGGCAAGACGGGGCGGGCAATCAAGTCCATGGAAAAGCCCAGCAAGATCTATCTGGGCGATGTGAACGAAGCCTATGCGCTGCAGCCGTCCGGCCGGGCGGACATCGGGGCTGTGCGGGAGACATTCTTCGCGCAGTCGGTGGCGCCCGTGCAGGCCTTGCGGGTTCCGGAACAGGGCGACTTTGCGACCGATACCGATCTGATCTTCGAGATCGGTGGCCGCAACAAGACCGCACGGCAAATCCGCGGCCGCGCACGCGCGTTCCTCGCGCTCGATGACATCGAGACCGGTGTCGGCGCCCGCATCCCACTCTGGCTGTTTGGTTTTCTTTACTGAAAAGGAGCAAAAGGAATGCAAATGAAACGATCACTATTTGCCAGCATCCTGGGTCTGAGCCTGGGCCTGGCGGCGCGTGGCGCCGACACGACCCACTGGACCCGGCCGTACAATATCGTCTGGACCGAGCCCGGGACCAACGGGCTCTCTTCCATGCCGGCCGGCGGCGGCAATATCGGGTTGAATGTCTGGGCGCAGAAGGATGGGGTGCTTTTCTACATCAGTTCGCCGGACAACTTCAACGAGAACGAAATCCTGACGAAACTGGCCCGCATCCGCGTGACCGTTTCGCCCAATCCGTTTGCCGATTCGCTACGGCAGGAACTGGAACTGGAATCCAACACCGTACGGGTGAGCGGCCGCACGGCGGACGGCACCGCGGTCAGCCTGCTCATCCGGGCCGATGCCCACCAGCCGGTCGTTCATGTCGAGGGGACCGCCGCCCAGCCGGTCAGCGTGACCGCCACCCTCGAACTTGACGACAACTGGAAGATGACCGCGCGGCCGTTCGACAACGGCGTCCTCTGGAGCCGCCGCGTGCCCGAGCCCTCTGGTTACCGCGCCAGGATGATCGCCGCCTGGGGCTTGGAGGCAATCGCCGGCAAGGTGCCCGACACCCTGGGCAATCTGACCTGCGGCGGGCTGCTCCTGGGCGCGGGGTTCGCGCCCGGCGCGAGCGGGACGGGCACGAACGAAGGGCGGCGGTGCAGCACCGCTCCGCTCACGAATGTGGCGCCTGTCACGGCGTTCGCGTTGCGCGCCGCGCTGCGCATCGCGCAGGACGCCACGCCGGACGCCTGGACAAACGAAGTGCGCCAGCTTGCGGCGCGGACCGCATCCACGCAGGCCGCCGACCGCGAAACGTCCGCGGCCTGGTGGCGCGCGTTCTGGGACCGCAGCCGCATCGTGATCAACCCGGACTCCACGAAGACGAACGATCCCGCCTGGGAGGCCGGCCGCAACTACCAGCTCTTCCGCGCCATGCTGGGGGCGAATTCCACGGGAAGATACCCGACCTTCTTCAATGGCGGGTTCTTCCTGTGTCACGCCGACCCCGATTCGCGGGGCTGGGCCTCCTGCCGTTTCATGGCGCAGAACCAGCGCCATCTCTACTGGCCGCTGCTCAAATCCGGCGATGCCGATGTGCTGAGTGTGGGTACGGACTTCTATGTCCGCGCCGCGGAACTCCAGAGTGCCCGCATCAAACTCAAGTTCGGCGCGGACGGGGTCATCTATGACGAGATGCTCAATACCATGGGTCTCGGGAATGCTCCCAACAAGGATGGTTTCGATAATTTTGTACATCTGCGCTATCACTTCACCTCCGGACTCGAATTCGTCCTGATGATGATCGAAGCCCACCGCTACTTTGGCACCGACCTGAAGCCCTGTCTTCCGGCCATTGAAGGGGCGGCGCGGTTCTTCGACACGTTCTACCGGAAAGAGAACAAGACGCGGACCGGCAGCGAGTTGAATGAGAAGGGGCAACTGGTCATCACGCCCGTCAACACGTTAGAAAGCGGAACGAACAACATCAACGGCACCGATTCGTTGTCGGGCCTCATCGCCATCAGCGAGGCGGTCCTCGCGCTGCCGGAGGGGACGATTCCAGCGGAAATGCGCGCGTATTTCCAAGGGTTCCGCAAGATCCTTCCGCCGATCGCCACCTACAAAGCGAACAATCGGACCGTCATTGCAACAGCATCCAACGCCTTGCTCGTAGCTCTCGATAGTGGCGAACTGCCGGCGCTCTATACGGTGTATCCCTTCAGCCTTTACGGCGTGGGCAAGCCGAATCTCGAAATGGCGCGGGACACGTGGGCTGCTGCATGGACCCGCTCAGGGGGGAATGCTTTCTGCTGGTGGTATGGCAACGTCATCGTCGCCAGACTCGGCCTGACCGAGGAGGCCCGCCGTTATGCGCTCACCAAGCTCCGATTTCCGCTCGACTACGCCTGCGTCAAGGGCGGGTGGTACAGGGGCGACAAGCCGGCGCGTACGCGCTTCCCCACCCTGTATGACGGGGGCGGCGGAGGCGGATCGGGCCCGTGCGAAACCCCCGACATGGACCACGGCGGCAACGCCATGGTCGGCCTGCAGGATATGCTGTTACAGACCGACGGCAAGCGCATCCTGCTCCTGCCGGCCTGGCCGCCGGATTGGGACGTGGATTTCAAGTTGCACGCGCCTGAGCAGACTACCGTGGAAGGGCAGGTGCGCGGCGGCAAGCTGGTGAATCTGCTGGTAACTCCTGCCCTGCGACGGGCTGACGTGGAGGTGCTGGCGCCGTACCGCGAGCAAGGGGTCGGACAATGAACACATGCTGCTCCATGCCCCCTGTCGCGCTGGCGTCCTTTCTCTCTGCGTCCGGAGGTGCAGGCGCCGCCCTCCCGCCCACGCTAGCCGTTGACCTTCGCGCCTGCAATGTGGTCTGGAGTTCCCCCTCAAAGGACTCCTTCGAGAGCATGCCGCTGCCGGGGGTGCGCGGCGCGGGCGCGAATGTGTGGGTGCAGGATGGGTCGCTGTGGATATACCTCGCGCACAATGGCGCGTATGACGAGTCCGGCGCGCTGCTGAAACTCGGCGCCTTGCGCCTGAAGCCGGTGGGCCTGGACTGGCGTGAACCGGCTGGCTTCAAGCAAGCGCAGGATCTGGCCACGGGGACGATTGCGGTGGAATCCACGACGAAGGACGGCACACAACTCAAACTGCGCCTGCGATTTTTGGGTGAAACCCTGGTGGTGGATGCCACCACCTCGCGGGAGCTGGTCTGGGAAACATCCTTCGGCACCTGGCGCGGGGCGGACCACGTCAACCCGGTGGGCGACGCGCTCCATTTCGTCCACAAGAATGGCGACAGCAAGACCGAGGAGAACCTGGCCCGAAGCCAGCACATCGCGCCCGAGGCCATGCTGAATCTCCTTCCGAGCCGCAATTTCGGTGGTGCGCTGGTGGCCAAGGGCGGCCTGAAGATCGCGGAACCCGCCCCGGTGGAATGGCAGACCTGGACCGGCAAGGAGTGGGCCGGCAGGACCGTCTCCGCCAAGGAGCAAGAGATTCTGGTGGCGCTCGGTGTCGGCAAGAACGCCGAGCCCGCGCAGTGGGAGGCGGCCGCCCGTTCGCTCCTGACCCCGGCGGTACGCAAGATGGCGGAAGCGGCGGAAGACGCGCGCTGGAATGAGTTCTGGGAACGCTCCTACATCTTCGTCGCGCCGCAGGGCGCTACGAACGACCCCGCGTTTCAGATTGGCCGCAATTACCAGCTCTTCCGCCAGATGCTCGCCTGCAACAAGGACGGCGAACTCCCGTTGAAATTTAACGGCGGCATCTTCAACACGGAGCCCCATCCCGAACGCATTCCGGTGCGCCTCAACAACTCGGGAGCCGGTACCGCCAAGGGATCGACTCCGGACTACCGGCGTTGGGACCACATGTTCCTCGGGCAGAACCAGCGCTGGCTGGGGTGGGGCGCGGTCGCCACTGGCGATGCCGACCTCCTGTCGCCGACCATTCGATTCTACCGCGACCGGTTGCCCATCGCCCGGGAGCGGGCGAAGAACCTCGGGGCGGATGGCGCGTGCTATCCGGAGGCGCTGGGCCTCGACGGCACCATCTGCGTTGCCCCCACCGGCCAGAGCATGTGCAGTGCCGCGCACCTGACCTACCACTTCTCGATGGGGCTGGAGCATGCGTGGATGGCCCTGCAGGGGCACGGCACGATGGGCACCGACCTTTCCGCCGATCTCCCGTGGATGACCGACATCGTGCGCTTCTTCGATTCGTTCTACCGCGCCCAGACGCTGGCCCGCACCGGGAATGAGTTCAGCGACGACGGCAAGCTGGTGCTTTATCCCCTCAACGGCCTGGAGCTCCTCGGCGGCGGCACCGACACCATCGAGACGGTTGCCGGCCTGCGCCGCGTCGTCGAAGGACTGCTTGCTCTGTCGAATCTGCCCGTCGCCGACCGCGCGTTCCTCGCGCGTGTGCAGGAGACCCTCCCCGAACTGCCCGTCATGGAACGTGCAGGAAAGAAGGTCCTCGCGCCGGCCGCCAAGTGGGAGCACGAATACAATCCTTGGGAATTTCCCGAGATGTACGCCGCCTGGCCCTATCGGCTGGTCGGCGTGACGCATCCCGAAACCCTCCAACTGGCGCGCGACACCTGGGCCACCGTTCCCATCCGCGGCGACAACCGGAGCCAACTGTTCTGCCGGACATACGACTTCTCGTGGCAGTCGCTGGTAGCCTACGCCGCCGCCCTCCGCCTGCCCGAGGTCAAGGAACTGGCCATCGCCAAACTCTCCGACGCGGCTGGTTGCGCCCGCTACCCGGCCTTTTTTGGTCCCGGCCATGACTGGATGCCCGACCACAACTGGGGCGGAAGCGCGATGGTCGGCTTGCAGGAAATGCTGCTCGCCCCGGACCCGGCTCCGAGCGGAAAACTGTATCTCCTCCCGGCCTGGCCGGAGGCTTGGGACGTGCGCTTCAAGCTGCACGCCCCGCAGAACACGACGATCACGTGTGAACTTCGCGCCGGCAAGATCGTGAAGCTCGAGGTCACTCCGGCCTCGCGTCGGAAGGATGTCGAGATCCTTGGCCCGATGCCGACGCCGCCTGCGCCACCCGTGCCGCCTGCGCAAGGACCTTAGACGAAGGAGAATAAAGGATGCAAATGAAACGGTTCTTGTTCGCAAGTGTTGTGGCCCTGAGTCTGGGCGTTTCCTCGGCGCTGGCCGACACGCCCCACTGGACCCAGCCGTACAA
>CAZOJL010000167.1:0-7211 GCA_964580075.1 uncultured Akkermansia sp.
TCTTAGTCGACTAAGCGGGTCGACTAAGCGTAACCGACTAAGAGTGGCGACTAAGTGCAAGTTGAGAAGACAAAGAGGGTGTCCGTGACGACGCCGTGCGGCGCCGCAGACAGAGAGACGCGATGCGGAGTTGGGGACGGCGCGGAGAAAAGCCCGTGGATAGCCCCGGAAGGCCCAAGAAGCGCACGCAGGCTCATAAGCCGGGGGGGGCATAGGTGTTAAGTTAAGGGATTTGAACGCCCAACACCCAACACCCAACGCCCAACTTCCAAGGGAGGTGTTAGTCCGTGACCGCCCGCAATCGGTCACGGAAGCGGTCCTGAAAGTCAACTTTGGCCATCTCGGACAGGAATGAGCGTTCAATCAGGCCGACCACGGCGGTTTCGCTGTCGGCGAACTGGCGCAGGCATCGCTCGGCTCGGATCCTGTTCATGCCGTAGCACTCGGCCAGTTTCAGAAAGTCCGTCCGCTTGTAAAAAGCGTTTTGCCGGAAGCTCTCGGTCTCGAACGTATCGAACAGGTCAAGGGCCGTCCGTGCCTCTTCCGGAAAATGCAGCGACGTGCAGATCACGTCATAGGCGGGCGTCAGGATGTAGTCGCCGAACGCGCTCTCGAAGAGCGAAAAATTCTTGAGGTGGGCATCCCCGTTCGAAAAGACGTAGTTAAAGACGATCCGGGCAAAGAGCTTTTCGATCTCCACGGGGTACGCCTTGCAGAACTGTTTCAAGATGCGGCCGACCTCCTCGTAGCTTCCAGCGTACTTGTAGTTTCTGCCGGTCGTCTCCTCCGTCCGGTTGGAAAGCTGGCAGAAGTCTTCCTGCCCGATCTTCAGGCCGTTGCGCCGATCGAACCGTCGGGTGATGTAGGCACATTCCCCGTCCGCAAAGCAGATCACGGCGTTGACCGCCGTGGCGATACCGAAGACCTGCGCCGCCAGTTGCATCGAGAGGTGCTCGTTGGCCGGGATGTCGTTCTTGAACCGGGGGATGTCGGCCGTGGGGATTGGCTTCAGGATATACTCGCCGTCCTTCTCGGTCGGCGTAAGTTTGCCGCGGATCAGCTTCAGCGAAACCTTGTCCTGAACCCCCGAGATGGACATGTGCTCCGCAGCCTGCATGCGGAACTCGACCACGTCGGCACGGTTGAATGTCAGCCGATGCGGAAACGTGCGATTGCCTCCTGCCAGCAGGCGTCGCGCCACGGCGCTGTAGCCTTCGCTCGGAAGGTCACACAAGGTTGACAGACAGCGGTACATCTAGGCCTCCGGTTCCTCGACCACGGTGATGTCGCCGATCGTGTCGCTGTTGGCGGTCTTCAGCAGGCGGCCGAAGTGGTCGTTCTCGTCGAGTTTCAGTTTTCGGCATTGCGTCTCCTTGAGGATGCCCTCCGCCAGCAACCCGTAGAAGAACGGGAACAGGACTTTCGACAGCACGGGTTCGCTCTGCTTGGGAAGGACTAGGCTGATCGGTCTCGTGCCAGCCGACGCCAGGTACTGAGAGTCGTAGGTGAAGCGGTAACCATCCGTCACCTGCTGGATGCGTCCGGCAAGCACACCCCGGCAATAGACTTTTCCAATTCGGTTCATGATTTACTCCTACGGCTTCACCTGAATGCGAATCTCCATTCCCAGTGCGATCAACACCCGATCCAGCGTTGCCATCGTGGGATTACCCCTCCCCACCTCGATGTTACTCAAGGTATGGACAGCCGTTTTCGAGATCTCGCCCAGCGTACGCTGGTCAATCCCCAGCGAGGCCCGGCGCTTCCTGATCATTCCACCTACTTCTTGGGCGTTCATTTGAATGAATAATAAACAATATGTTGCCATTGGCGCAAGCAAAATGATTGCCGAAATTCACTATAATGAATTTGTCAACAAGGATGCTCGCTTAGGGGTTGGTCTTCCCTAACGTCCTGCCCACGGAACACACGCGCGTCCGCAGATTCAGTAGATTCAGACTTCCTGATCTCGACCGGGATTGGTTGCCGATTCCCGGAAAATGACTTTGCACCGCGCCAGATACAACCGAGCGCCAGCCGGCATCAACAATTTGTTTTGAAATTGTTTTTCGAAAGCGGCGAGGCTCGTGCAACCCGGCCGTTTTGCAAGCACCTTCAGGTCCCTCTCCATCATCAGCGGCGCGGCGGGGACGCCGCCGCCCGCTTGCGCGCTTCCTGATCTGAGACCAATGACACTTATTTAAGGGGCTTTTGCCATCTTAATCTTAATCCTAATCTTAATCTCCTGGTGGAGAAAGGATTACGATTATGATTATGATTATGATTATGAACGCGTCTCATCTTTTTTCCATCCGGCCGCAGGCCGGCGGCTTCCCTGAACCCTGAACCCTGTCCCCTTTCTCTGTGTCCCCGTGCCTCTGTGTTCGTTCTGGCCGTCAGGGGGGGTGGTCTTGTATACTCTCCACATGACTGTTCATGAATTGATCAAGCGGGTGCCGAAAAGCGACATCCATGTTCATCTGGACGGATCGTTGCGGATCGAGACGTTGATTGATCTGGCGCGCGAACGGGGCGTCACACTCCCCTCCGCGACGTCGGCCGGCCTGTGCGAGCTGGTGTTTAAGCCGGTTTACCGCGATTTGGCCGAGTATTTGCAGGGGTTCCGTTACACCTGCGCCGTGCTGCGGGATGGCGAGGCGCTTGAACGGGTGGCCTATGAGCTCGCGCAGGATGCGATCGCCGAGGGCGTGCGCTACATGGAAGTACGACTGGCCCCTCAGATGCTCGTCACACGGGGTCAGGAGCTGGGCGGCGTGCTCAAAGCCGTTGCGGCGGGTCTGGCGCGCGCGGAACGGGAGTTTCGCGCGTCTGCGGCGGTCGCGTCGGGCGCGGACATGCCGTTTGTGAGCGGCGTCATCTGCTGCGCCATGCGCAATTTCACCCGCGGCATGAGCGGCTATTACGACTCCCTGCTCGATGCGTTCCCGCGCATGCCGCACAAGCAGATCGTCGCGCTCGCCTCGCAGGAAATCGCGCGGGTGGCCGTGGACTGCCGTGACCACGACGGGCTCCCCGTTGTCGGATTCGATCTGGCCGGCGAGGAGGCTGGTTACCGCGCCGGGCACCATGCCGCCGCCTATCAAGAGGCGCACAGCCGGTTCCTGCGGAAAACCGTTCATGCGGGCGAAGCGTACGGCCCCGAGTCAATCTACGAGGCGATCACCCTGTGCCACGCCGAACGGATCGGGCACGGCACCTGGCTGTTTGCGCCGGAGCGGATCGGCAACCCCGCCATCGCCGACCGCGAAGGGTATGTCAACGCGCTGATTGAATACATCGCCACGCGGCGCATCACCATCGAAGTCTGCCCCACGAGCAATCTGCAGACCATGCCCGAACTGGGCGGCGCCATCTCCAATCACCCGGTGCGCAGGATGATCGAACGGCAGCTTCCGGTGGCGATCAGCACGGACAACCGCCTTGTTTCGCACACGACGGTGACGGCGGAACTGTGCAGCGTGGCGGCGTGCTGCGGCCTCGACACCGCCGGTGTGCAGCGGTTGGTTCTCGCCGGGTTCAAAGCCGCGTTCTTCCCCGGATCCTACGCGGAAAAACGGGCTTTTGTGGCGCAGGCGGCGGCCCTGTGCGAACGGGTGGCGCAATCCGCGTAAGCGGGGACGCGGATGATTTCGGATTCACGAGTCACGGGAGCTTTGATTATGGGATCACAAGACGGATTGAGCGCAACGCTGGCAGACGAGGTGCGACGCCTGGTGTTTGACGAACCGGGCTTTATGCGACTCACACAGGTCGTGCGTTACGGCGGCCGCATGTCGCGGCTGAGCTTCCGTCCCGTCGAGCTGAAGACCGGACGGGTGTTGCAGGCGGAAACCACCGACGCCGGGCGGGTCACGGTCTCCAATCTGGACGACAGTGCCGCACGGGAGGCCATTGAGACCGTTATCCGCCAGCCGGGTATTCGCGATCTGCACCTGCAAACGGCCACGGTCGACCTGCACATCCGGATTACACACAAGGGCCGGGAACTGGTTTCGCGCAGCAAACCGCTGGACCGGACAACGGACGAGGCGCTGCCGCACGACCGCGTAAAACAGCAGCCGTTGACCGATTTCGACGCCATCCCCCTGCTCAAGGGATTGGGAATTGCCGATCCCGACGGACGGATCAAGGCGTCGATGCGGGGCAAGTATGATCAGGTCAATGCCTTCCTGCGCATCCTTGACACGACGCTCAAAGACGGCGACGAGGATGAAATCGTCATCGCCGATTGTGGCTGCGGCAAGGCCTTTCTCACGTTTGCCACTTATTTCTATCTGACGCACGCGCGGAAACGCTCCGTCAAGGTGCGCGGCATTGACCGTAATGCCGATCTGGTCACCTCCGCGCGACGGCTGGCAGCCGACCTCGGCGTCAACGAAGCGGTGCGCTTTGTGGTCGGTGATGTCGCCGACAGCGCGTTGGACATCCGGCCCACCCTGACGCTGAGCCTGCATGCCTGCGACACCGCGACGGACGAGGCGCTGGCCCGGGCAGTCGAATGGAAGTGCCCGCAAATCCTCTGCGCGCCGTGCTGCCAGCATGAGTTGAACAAAGAGCTGGCAGGCGGCGGGGCGATGAAGGCCGTGCTCCGGCACGGCATCTTGCGCGAACGGCTGGCCGACCTGCTGACCGACACCTTTCGGGCGCAACTGCTGAGGATTCTGGGCTATCGGGTGCGACTCATGGAGTTCGTCTCAACCGACGCGACATCCAAGAACATCCTGTTGCGCGCCGAATACGGCGTGGCACCCGGACAAGCCCCGGCCGTAGCTGAATATCTGGATCTCCGCGACCTTTGGAAGACCGTGCCGTGGCTCGAGAAGCGGCTGGGCGAGTCGGTCAGCCGTTTTCTCTGACCGGCTCAGGTATGCTATTTCTGGAAATGAGAACCCATAGCTTGTCATTCAGAAAGGGTCCTGACATGTCCACTACGCTGTCCGCCATCGACTTTGGCGTCGCCACCGGCGAGAAACCGCCGAGGCGTCTTCCGGAAACAACACGCAAGCTTGCGGAGCGCTACCTCTCGGGCGAGATCGGACGCAGCGTACAACCGGCCTCGTTCGCTATCCCTGACGCCTTCTATGTCGAGATGCCATCCCCGAACCGGCAATACGCGGAGGCGGTGCGCCTGATCGCCGCGCATGCGCCGCTCCGGATCCTGCCCGGCGAGAAACTCGCCGGCGCCGCCACCCTCCGTGAAGCCATGCAGCACGCCGTGCCGCTCCTGCGGCAATCCTATTTGGGCCGCAACCCATCCACCCCGCCGGCGCCGCTCATGTTCTCGGTCAGCCATACCACCCTGGGTTTCGACAAGGCGCTGCGAGTCGGCTACCGCGGGATCCGGACGGAGATCCACGCGCGCCTCACCCGGGGAGGCCTCGACCCCGATGGCGAGGATCTGCTCCGTTGCATGCTCGACTGCCTCGACGCGGCCGCGGTCTGGCACGGGCGTCACATCCAGACGCTGGAAGAACGCGTCGCCGCGAGCGCCGGCGAGGAGCGCCAGGAATACGAGGCGATGCGGACGGCGCTGCGAAATGTTCCGGAGAATCCTCCTTCGACATTCCGCGAGGCCGTGCAGGCGCTCTGGATGCTCTGGGATTTCCAGCGCCTCTGCGGCAACTGGAGCGGCCTCGGCCGTGTGGACAAGATGCTCGGGCCGTACCTCGCCGCCGATCTCGCGGCCGGACGGATCACCCTCGCCGAGGCCCGGGACCTGCTCGCGCATTTCTGGATCAAGGGCTGTGAGTGGATCACGGCGGATGGGCTCGGCAGCGGCGACGCCCAATTCTACCAGAACGTGGTCCTAGCCGGCGTGGACGAGGATGGCCGGGAGGTCGCCAATGACGTCACCGATCTGGTCCTCGACGTGGTGGAGGAACTCCACATCAGCGACTTCCCCATAGCCGTGCGCATCTCGAAGCGCACGCCGGAGCGCCTGCTCCGGCGCGTGGCCGCGATCCAGCGCCTCGGCGGCGGCATCGTGGCGATCTACAACGAGGATCGCATCATCCCGACCCTCGTGAAATTCGGTTATCCCCTGGAGGAAGCGCGCGACTTCGCCAACGATGGATGCTGGGAACTCCTGATTCCCGGCAAGACCTGCTTCGGGTACCAAGCCTTCGACGCACTGCAGTTGCTGCAGGATACGCTGGAACTCGGCGCCGCCGATATGCCGGCGGTGGCGTTCACGACTTTCGATGAACTGTACGAGGATTTCCGCCGGCGGCTGGCGTTCCGGCTCACGCAACTGCTCAATGAAACGCGTCGCTGGCAGCATCCCACAGTTCTCGTGGATATCCTCGTGGACGGCTGTATCGAGTCGGGCCGGTCCTACTACGACCTCGGCCCCCGCTACACGGCGCTCTCCCCCCATCCCGGCGGCCTTCCGGATGTTGTTGACAGCCTCCTCGCCATCCATCGCATCGTTTTTGAGGAGCAGCGCTTGTCGCTGCACGATTTCGTGGCGACACTGCGGGCCGACTGGCAGGGACGCGAGGAACTCCGTCAGTGGATCCGCACGCGCTTCGGCTTCTTCGGCGGAGGTTCCGCTGAATCCGAGGCCATGATGCGCCGCGTGTTCGACGACTACACCGGTCTCGTCGGAAAGGTCCGGCAACGGCACGGTATCCTGCGACCCGCCGGCATCAGCACGTTTGGACGCGAGGCTTCGGACTTCCTGCCACACCGCGTGGCCACAGCTTCAGGCCACAAGAAAGGCGAGATCCTGGCATCCAACTTCACCCCCTCGCCCGGCTCGGACACCGGTCCCACCGCCGCACTCGCCGCGCACTGCTGCGTGGACTTCTCCCGCCTGCCGTGCGGCACCGCGCTGGACCTCAAGGTCCATCCGGAATCCGTCCGCGGCGAAGAGGGGTTGCAGGCGATGGTCGGCCTGTTCCGCGCCTTCCTCGAACTCGGCGGGATATTCCTGCAAATAGACGTCGTGGACGCGGCCATCCTGCGGGACGCCCAGGCACACCCCGAGCGCTACCCGAACCTGTCAGTGCGGGTCTCCGGATGGTCCGCCCGCTTCGCCACGCTGAACCGGGAATGGCAGGAGTTGATCATCTCGCGGATGGAGGGAAAGGGGAAGTAGTTACGCGTCTTCTGATGAGGCCTCGCAAGGGACGGTCCTGAATGGCGCTAAGTTAAGCCTTTCCACCCTCTTTGTCGCGAGCTTTGTCGAA
>CAZOJL010000168.1:0-7177 GCA_964580075.1 uncultured Akkermansia sp.
ACCCAGAGCCCGGCCACGACGGCGCCGAGGAGCATCGCGCTGAGCGAGACCAGCCCCAGCCATTTGCCGATCCAAAGCTCAAGGGGCCTCACGGGTTTGACCCAGGTCAGAACCGCAGTGCCGGCACTGCGTTCGGAGGCGACAGCCGCACACCCGGACACGAGCGAAGTCGCAGCGAGGAGGAAGAAGCAGACTCCCAGCGTGTGTCCGACGAGCAGGGAGAACGCGCCCTGAGGGGTGCCGTCGCCGCGCACCCAGCCGGGCAGCCCGACCAGCGCCAGCAACAGGAGGGACGCCAGGATCAGCACCACACGCGAACGGACCGCCGCGCGTATGGCGAGCAGGGCGATGGCGGAGAGGCGCGGGATCATGCGGGCTCCCGCTCGGCCGATCCCGCCGCAGGGCCCGCCGCGCCGGGCTTTTGCAGGAACGGCGCCGGACGGAAGTGGGTCAGGATGGTCGACCGTCCCGAGGCGCGCGCCACCACGTTGAGGAAATAAGATTCGAGCGAGACGGTGGGGTGATCGACTGTGACCGCACGACCCAGGCGGGCCGCCAGTTCGTCTCGTAGCGGCTCGGTGTCGGCGTCGGAAAGGTTGGCGATCAGAAACCGGACCGTGTCGGTGCGAACGAGCAGGTCGTCCACGGGCCCTTCGGCGTGGATGAGCCCGCGGTGCATGATGGCCACGCGGTCGCACACATGTTCGACATCGGCGAGGAGGTGCGAGGTCATCAGCACGGTCACGCCACTGTCGGCGAGCGCGCGGACCAAATTTTTCACCTCGCGGCAGGCGACGGGATCAAGGCCGGATGTCGGCTCGTCAAGAATCAGCAGGTCGGGCGCGTTGATCAGCGCCTGGGCGATGCCGACGCGACGCGCCATCCCCTTGGAAAAGCCGTCGATCGGGCGATTGGCGGCATCGACGAGATCGGTCATCTCCAGCAGCGCTTCACCCCGGTCCCGGCAGGTGCGGCGGTCGAGGCCGAAGAGGGCGCCCGCGTAACGCAGGGTCTCGCGCGGGGTCAGGAAGCGATGGAGGTGGGTGGTCTCGGGCAGGTAGCCGATGCGGTGTTTGGTGAGGATATCCGAGGGAGGCCGGCCGAGGACGCTGACCGTCCCCGCCGTGGGGTGGAGGAGGCCGAGTAACATTTTGATGGTCGTGCTCTTGCCGGATCCGTTGGGGCCCAGCAACCCGAACACCTCGCCGGGCCGGATCGTGAGGTTGAGCGAGTCGACCGCGCAAACCGTGGGCCGCCGCCAGAAGTCGCGGAAGATCTTGCGCAAGCCGGTCGTTTCGATTACAGGGGTCATAATGCCTCCAAACGCGCGCCTCAGCCAATGTCGCGGGTGCGGAACAGGCCGGCGCCCGCCACGAGGGCGAGGGTGCAGCCGGCCGCCGCGAGCGCCGCCGCGCGGGCAATGTAGGGCCAGGGAACCGTGCCGCCATGGGCGAGGGCATCGGCAAGCCAGTAGTGCTGGATGTTGGGCAGGAAGCCGGCCAGCACGCCGCGAAGGGAGCCGGCGGCCGCGCCCGTCGACCACGTGTCGGCGGCAAGCCCGGCACCGAGGAGGGCCACGCCCGCCAGCAGAACGGCTCCGGTCGGAAGCCTGACCGCCAGCGCCGCGCTCCACGCCGCGAGCCACGCCAGCGCGAAAAAGAGAGGCAGGGCCGCCAGGATCACCCTCAGGTTCAGGCGAAGCGTGTAGGGGCCCCACACGCCGGCGTGGCTCCAGAAGCCGGAGGCCAGCACCGTGAGGATCAGCGCGACCGGGACGAGCAGGAAGGCCGCCACGCCGAAACGGGCGTGGCGGCGGTACTGCAGCACGGCCGCAGCCGCCAGCGCCGCCAACGGCGCAAAGACGGCCCACTGCCGCAACCGGACGTCGGGCAACCGGTCCCATACCTCCCCAACCTGAACCGTGCGGTCGGCGGCCGCTTCGGCGGCAAGCGTCGCGGCCGTCACCGCGATCCAGAAAAGCCCGCATACCGCGAGAATCCCCACGTATTTAGCCGTCAGGAAGACGCCGCGGCCGACCGGTTTGGCCAGCGTGGCGGCGGCTGTGCCCGAGGCGCATTCGCGATGCACGGCAGACCCGGCCGCGGCGCAGCCGAGCATCAACCCGAAAACCAGCAGAGATGCCAGGCCGCCGTCACGGGCCAGCCGACCCTCCTCGCCGAAGGTGTGAAAATGAAAAAAAGGGGCGACCGACGTCACGCCAACCGCAGCCAGGAGCACGATCAGGGCTGCGGGCTCCTGAATGGTCTCGACACATGTGGTCCGAATGATCGCCAGAAAGGAACGGATACGGTAACACATGCCGATAGTGTACGAGGGTTCGCGGAATGATGCAAGACAAGGAAAGGAACCAGCAAGGCCCATGTTGTGCGCCTGCCGGAGCGCGCGCCCCCTACATCCCGAAGACCGGACGCGTGGCCGCCTTGCGGATTTCCTTCTCATCGGCCCAGACGATCTCGCCTGTTTTGAGATCCTTGAGAATCATCGAGAACTTGTAGTACTGGTCGACCGTGCGGCCCGTCACGTTCTTGATTTCCGAAAGCGTGCCGGTGAGATACATGTCCAGCGCCGTCTGCTGGCCGGCCTTCACCGCCTTCGAGGCGTCGACCAGCCCGAGCGTATTCTCCTGATCAATTCGCGCGATGTCGGTGCCGACCGTACCCGCCGAGGAGCGGTCGACAAAACGGAACATGCCGGATCGCAGGAGTTGCATCCGCACCGAATCGGTGATGCTGATCATGTCGATGTGCTGCGTCGAGCGATTCTTCATCGGCTCGATGTCCATAACCGGCCGCCGGTCGCTGACAAACTCCTTCACCCCGGGGGCAACGAGGAGCGACTCGACCATCTTTTCAACGGTGCGGCGCACATCCTGGGGTTCCAGTTTGGTCGTTGCCGCGGCGCGGTCGAGCGCGACTTCCTGGACAGTGGTGGCGCAGCCGGTCATCAGAGCGGCGAGGGCGAGAATGGAGATGCAAGAGGGGGTTGTTTTCATGGCATGTGTTCCTTTCGTGGAGTGTGATGTGGAGAGTCGGTTAATCCGCCTGGCTGGTTTCGCGGAGGCGCAGTTTGGACGAGACGCCGGCGGCCGAGTTGGCCACGCCGCTGACGGTAACGCCGTCACGGCCTTCGAGAATCAGCGTGCGATACGTCTTGGTATCGCCGTCGATTTCCATGCCGTTGGCGTCGAACCAACAGATGCGGTAGTCCACCCGGACGCGGCCGTGACGGGTCGAGGCCAGGGTGATGTGGACGCGCTGGAGGCCGTTCACGGTGTCGTAGTTGACTCCCATGACCCGGACGCGGCGCGCCAGGCGGGTGTTGTTTTCGTGGACCAGTGTTGCACTGGTGAGGTGGTCGGTTTGGACCACCGTGCCGGCGGTGTCCGCACAGCCGGTCAGACCGATCAAGCCTGCGGCACAGGCCGCGGCGATCGCCAGGTGTTTCAGGGGTTGCATGGCATACGTCCTTTCGTATGGGGTGTGTTAGGGTTGAAACAGAAGCTGTTGATAGCGGGGCGGTTCGCCGGAGGCGGCCAGCGGGGCGGTGGCGACGCATCGGAAGCCGCCCAAGTCGGCCAGCCAGATCAGACGCGTTTCGCCCTCGGCCACCGTGACGGGCACCTCCATGACGGCGCCGGTCGCGGTGTTGCGGAAGCGCAGGGCGTGCGTCCCGGGTGCCACCGGCCCGCGGTACAGGTGTGTGACCATCGGGATCAGGTACCACGCGCGCGTGTCCGAGGTGGTGGCGATCGAACTGGCCGCACTCGCGAGCATCATCCCGTATTTGAGCGCGTTGTTTCCGGAATGGTTGGCGATTTGTTGCGCCGCCACGCGTGTCGCCGCGCGGGTGACGTTGCGGATGACCACGCCCGAAATCTTGTCGCGCAGGTCGCGGTAGGCCAGGGATTGCAGGTAGACGGCGGGTGTCGTGGCGCCGAGAGCCGTATCCCCGTTGGTGATCTCCAACGGCGCGGGCATATAGACCGGATCGTCATAATAGGGGAAATCAACCGCCACCAGCGTCAGGCCGATCGGAATCGGAATCTTCACCGTCAACCGCCGCGAGATCAGCCCCTCTTCGTACAGGACGACGATTTCGGTCGGCGAATGGGCGAGTTGCGCGGCGTCGATGGTGTGTTGGGCGACCAGCGCCTCATACGCTTGCGCATCCTGCGTCCGCAGCAGGCGGAAAAAATCCTTCATCACCGACGGGTTCTGCGGGGTGAGTTCCCACGCCTTGCGGTAACTCAGCGAGGCGTTCGCCGCGTCGCCCTGCGCCTCGAACATCAGTCCGCAGAAATACCAGGCCAGCCCGTTCTCATACGAACTGCGCGTTCGCTCCAATACCGGCGCCATGGCTGCAAACTTATTGGTGACCGCGCCCATGGCTTTTTCGTGCGACTTGTCGGCATCCGCTTGCGCCTTTTCGATCTCCTTGGCGTAGTGATCGGCGATTTGATCCTGAGCGAAGACTGTGCGTCGGGCCTCCACGGCCGCCCCTTCGCGGTCACCGGCAAAGAGGTAATTCAGCGTCTGGTAGTGGAGGGTTTGGATCAATTCGTAGGGCGCCGGTTCGTACGGCCGCACCGTGTCGTCGGCGATGGTCGAGGCCACCACCGTCGCGCCCACCGAGCCAAATTTGACAACCGGGCCGGCCTCGGTCTCCTCGATCATCCGGTCGATCACCGTGGCAAACTCGGCGCGGCTTCCCTCGAAATCCCCCGTGAGCATCTTGACCCGGCCGCATTCGATGTGGCCGAGTTGCTGATCGCTCCGCGATTGCTTCATCTCCTCGGTCCAGGCCAGAACCGTCACCGTATCACCGGCGCGCAGCGCGTTGATCGCCTTGATCGCCTTCGAACTGTGGGTTGTGCAGCCGGTCAGACAGAGCAGGATGGCCAAGGTCGCCGGTGCCGGTAACAGCACGTGTCGCATGAAAGTTGACATAAATTTCCAGAGCCGCGTCAATCCGTGATGAGGGTGGTGACGGTTTTGGCGGGTGCCGTGCCGATGGTGACGTCGCGCCAGGCGGCCGTATCAAAATTGATTTTAACCCCCTTCCGGGCCACCGCCTCGGCGTAAGCCACCGCCGTTAGCGCGCGAAAACCCTCCAGCGACTGGTACCGCTGCAGGCCGGCATCCGAAAGTTCCAAGGCGACGCGGAAGGTTGACCCTTCCTGAATCGTCACGGTCTGCTGCCAATCCTTCATCCATTGCCGCGAGATGCGGATCTGGTGGAGCCCCGGCGCGCAGGTGAATGTCCCCGGCGAAGAACCGACCGTGGCACCGTCCAGCTCGACCGTGACGCCCCCAACGAGGTGGCGCATCTCATCCAGCAGCTCGTTCGGGGCGCGAACCCCGGTCTCGAGCCACTGGATCAGCTCGTCGACGGTAGTGGTGACCGTGAAACGCACCTGTTCCGCCGCCGTTTCGGCACGCCGCCAGGTGGGGGACTTGGCTGCGATTTCGGTTCCTGTCTCCTGTGCCCAGGCGTCAAAGAGATCGTTGAAATACGCGTTCGCGTCCGAGCCTTCGGCGTTCTCTGCCGGAACCGGCAGCCGTCGTGTCCAGTTCTTGCCGTAGACCGAGGCGCCCGCCACCGCGTCATTCACCTTCACTGTCATCCGCAGGGTGAAGGTGACCACCCGCGTGTCGCCGGCGGTCCGCGCCGCCCGGTCCGCGCCGGTGATCGAGGCGATCATGACGTAATCGACGCCCAGCATTTGAGCTACGCGCACGGTGGAGCCACCGGTCAAGATGCCGCTGATCAATCCGGCCCGCTCTTCCTCGGTGGTTACCTTGAACCGGTTGAAGCCGTCGGCGATCTCGGCCTTGTCCAGCACGATCAGTCCCGCGCCGGCCAGCTCGGCGGCGATGCGGTCGCGCACGCCGTCAACCAGATCGTCCAGACCGGCCGTCCGCGTCTGGTTCTTGACGAAGATCGCGATCTTGGGGACTTGCGAGACCTTCGGCTTGGGCGCCAGCGTGGCGGTCCGATGCGCGCCGACCGACACGATGTCCATATCGGGATTGGCCGCCTGGATGCGCTCCTTGAACGCCTTCAATTCGGCCGATTCCTCCGGCGAAACGGCTTCGTGCACCGTTACGCCTTCCTGAGCCAGCGCCTGTGCCCCGCACAGACACGCCAGTGCCACTGCCAACACGGTGCGAATGCTGATAAGCTGTTTCATGGGATACCTCAGAAGTAGAAGTTAAACACGGGGATAAAAGGAATGTCGTTGTCCTGAATCACGTTGACCAGTCCGAGCTGGGCGCCAAACAGGGTCTGGGTCACGTTGATCAGCCCAAGTTGAAGCCCGTCCACGTGTTCGGCGCCGTTGAACACGCCGAACTGGGCCAGACTCGCCCGGTAGGCATAGTTGACCACGCCAATCTGTAACCCGCTGAGCGTGCCGCGAGCCGTATTGACGAGTCCGGCTTGAAAGCTCATCGAGGGGCCGTCGATGATGTTGGCGATGCCGCCCACTTGCAGCCCCTTCATGCCGCCCTTCACATGATTGACAAGTCCGACTTCAAGCCCGTAAAACGCCTGCGACCGGCCGTAAATCAGATTGATGCCCAATCCGCGGATCTCCCAGTCCTCCGGCGGAACCTGCGTCGGCGTGATCAGACTGAAGAGGAACGGGGCGAACCCTCCGTCCGTCGTTTCCGGCTCCAGTTGCGCCGACGCCTGCGAGGCGATCCCTGCCAGCGCCACCACACACACAATCATGATCCGTCTGCATTTCATAACGACCTCCCGTTGTGTAAGCGTACCCGCGTACGACACGGATACTTCGCGCCTGACGCAGCCCGCGCTCAGCGTAGCGACACACCGCGTGATACACGATCACGACCAATATCCCACGTTTTATCAAAACTGTCCATACAAACCGTCCACACTATCCGACAAGCAGTGCTCCGATTCAGAATTCCGGATTCAGGATTGCATCGGAGCCGCTTGCAAAAACCTGTTTTGCAAACGGAGTGTTCAGGTGTCAGGTTTCGGGTGTCAGGAAGAACCACACGATGTTGCGTCTTCCTGAAACCTGAACACTGAAACCTGAAACCGGCGCTTGCAGGGGTTCTGCAAGCGCCTCATCGGTTAGAACGGCCAGCGGTAGAGAATGCGGGACTGGGAGAGGGTGTTGTAGAGG
>CAZOJL010000169.1:0-7151 GCA_964580075.1 uncultured Akkermansia sp.
ATGTTGTTGCGGGTCACGTCCCAGTGCTGGCGGTTGAAGATCTCTTGCTCGAAAAACGCCAGCACATCGGCGGGCAAGGTGTAATTCTCCATGGCCGCCGTCACCCGGTTCAACCGCTCCTGCTCGGTGATGGTTCTGAAATCCTGCCAGCCCGCCGGCAGCGTCTCGACAGGAAGCACGTCGGGGCTGGCCGGTTTGGGCTGATTCGTTGCAGCATCCGGCACACCACCCATCACCGGCGTCGGAATCACCGACACCGGCTCGACAGGTTCGTGACTCGGCTCGCCTGACGTCCTTGTGCGGATGATCGTGAAGGCGATAATACCGGACGCAGCGACTAGCAAAGCCAATGGTAGAAAACGATTACGCTTCATGGTGTTTTGATCCAAAAAACAGAGGAAACTTTCCAGCGCCTACTGATCCCCGCTGCATCCTGACGCTGTTTCCCTGTCCCCTTCATGTCCCCTTCATGTCCCTTCATGTCCCCTTCATGTCACTTCATGTCATGTCCCCTTCATGTCATGTCTGCGCGGCAGGCAGTAATGCCTGCCCCACCTTGGCAGCAGGGAGAGAAGGCCCCCAATTGCGGTGCCATGTCGTACAATGTACCACACCCAGCCGCCGCATAAACTATTTTGAGAAGGTCCAGTCCGTACGAAAGCCCCACACGATGTTGAAGGCGATAAATACCAGAATGATAAGGCATACGAACATTCCAGTAATCCACCTGATCCGGGTTGCTACTACTTCCGAGTGGGAGGATAACATGCGTGCAATCAGGGCTGACGAGGTCGACAGGATGATGGTCCACCCGATTAATGTACCTGCCCATCCTCGCCACAACCCGGGATACCGAGTGTGGTCGTGAACCCAGTCTCTGGCGCAACGGGCTTCAGCCGTAAAGAGGCAAAAGCCACCAATGGCAAACAACAAGACGATTACAGAAGCAAATGTCCGCGCCTTCACTCTGACTCTTTCTCGACGTCAGCCGCGACAAAACGGACTTCTCGAAGGAGCTTCTCGTACGGCCAACGATTTGGCTCACCATCTCTTTTTGATTTTCGCTCGGCAAGGCTCTGCACTTGGTCGATTCGTGGAGTTTTCAGACCTCTTTCATGGATGATCATACGCAGGGCCTTGGGGATGCTGTTTTCCCTGACGCCTTCCGGTGTAGATTCCTCTTGTGCCATCGTCAATATCAGATCAATAAACGCCGCCGTTTCTCTGTCTTGTGTTCGACATGCCCCTGTGTCTGCGCTCCTCACCTGAGCACGACGGGACTTGTCTCGGTCCAGAGTCCCACAGGCGGCCATGTAGTAGCCATCCACAAGGACTCGCGCAGAAGCTTCGCATGCTTCGCCCCGCAAGACTGAAGCAACTGCTGGATTGGTGATGAGACCGGAGCAAAAACGGAGCGCATATTTGGAGTCCATGTGCTGTTTGTCAACGAACGAACCAGTTCCTAATGCATAGCGTAAAGCCAATCTCCTCCAGTGCACGGAAGCCGTATCCACACAGGCGCAAGCAAGCAGATCGGAAGACGAGAGATCTTCTTTTTGCTTCACTATTTTCAGTGCCAGTTCGATCAACATCCCTTCATTGCCTTCCACACAGCTATCAACTGCGGCGCCGTACTGATTACAAAGGTCAAACACCTCCTGCTTCGAGAGAGAGCGAATGAACGTGACAACGGCTACTTCGTCTGATCGAATGCGAGCAAACTGCTCAAAAAGCGAAACAGGCTGTTCGGCAATCGTACGACTAACAAGCAACTGCAGAGCCAACAGGAATATGAGTTTTGTCAGTGTTCTTTTCATGGCATCACCAAGTAATCGCACCCAAAGGAATAACGACATCGGAAAGGCTAAATTGGGTGTCCCAGTTCACGCCTTTGTATGTATTGAACCATCCGCATTGCGTTGCAGGGAACAGGTGTTTCTCCCAGTCCCCCGGCATCGAAAAGAATTCATTATGCTCCTGAGTGTACGAAAGTATGGAGTAATGGGTGCTTCCGCTGACGATCTTTCCCCATACCGATATACCGCTCCACTCATAACACAATTCGGGCAAGCCGTCGCAACGCAAAGATTCCACGTCCGTGAGATCGCCACCCCATGAGTTGGGTTCCAGAACATTGACCAGGCAGTATTCCGTCTCTCCGCCTGTATCACTGAAAATATACTTGGAGACGAGCATCACCTTGAGTCGGTTCACAAAGGTCTGCGAACAATCATACTGCGACCAGTAGGCGCTGGATGCAGAATGAAACTCTTTCCATGTCGTTTGAACGCAATCATTCGGAGTACGTTGCATCTCCGTGACTTCGTATTTTGAGGAATCAACAAGATCAGAAGCCGTGCAATTGCCCTTGAAGGCCGTGAGCAAACCAGCATGGCCACGCTCCTCTGGCCACCCAGCCATTTCGCGGTATAAAGCACTACCAATCTTGAGAAGCACAATCGTGGCATTGTTCACGTCGTTGCAGATTTCGGTTCCGCCGCTATCCTTGTAACGCAACGTGAAGGTAACCGCGCGTTTGGCCGATCCCGTGTCTATTCCCTCAATCCACAGGCTGTTGGCTATGAAGTTTTGGAACTCGCTCTTCTGAGTCGAATTGGATAAATCCCAAGTCTTCTTGCTCGATGTAAGCGGAACCTCCGTTCCCTTGGTTGAAGACATCCAGAGCTTGATTTTGCCCGCGTCGGCACCGCTCACTTCCAGTTCAACCGTTCCAACATCAAATAACGGCATCAGATTGGGCATCAACTGCGCAAGATTGTCTTCGTCGGTTATCGATGTTGATTCGTCGAGATCAGGCTTCGGCAAGGATGTCCAGCCGCTTCCGGCAGCGTTGATTTCACCATCTCCGTCGTCATCATCCCAATTGACAAGAAGGTAAGCGCCGACCGATTCCTCGTCAGCATCGGGGACTTGTGCGCCTTGACTTCCAGCGGCCTCGCCGTTGTCCAGATCGCTCCCGCCGTTCCAGATATCCAAGTCTACAGAGAGGACTGTAAAAGCCACCCGGTCATAGAGGTAGGGGGCGCCGTTGTTGATCGCCTCCAGACACATATGTTCTGGCCCGCACTTGGTAGCGGTTGGTCCGGTATCGCTCACCTTGACCCCCTTCACCCACAGTTCGGGGGGCATGTCTGTTGCCGAATCCCACTGCTTTTCATTTGGAACGAGATCCCCACCGGGCGCCGTCCACACTTCGATCTTATCGCTGTTCCAGTTCAGACGGGTCTTCATTGGAGGATTCACTCCCGTGCAGCTCAAAGTGATCTTCCTCCACCCGTTGCTCGCCACGAAACCGCCGGGGCCATTGGGGCCGCCGGTCTCCATGAATTCTAGGTGGTCGTCCACCCCCTCGATGTTCAAGTTCACTTCCACAATGTGCGGATTGACCCCTGCCCGCAGGCTCCATGCTATGAGGGTTGCTGCCATGATGCAGATAAGTTTACGCTTCATGTGATCTCCGGTCAATGTGTGAGTTGGAAAAAACAGGGTTCAGGGGTCAGGAATGCTACTGCCCCACCTGGTCGCTGCCTTGGTAGACCGCAATCGAGTGGCAGGTGCCGGTGAAGAGGTCGGGGGTGGCGATCATCCGGTAGGGATAGAGCCATTTGCCGCTGGCGGCGTCGAAGATGAAGTCGTCGGTGGTGAGGGTCTTGTCCAGCGTGGAGTCTTCGAAGGTGACGCCGCGGATGATGATGTGCAGGTTGACGTCCAGGTCGAGGACCTGCGGGTCCATCTCGAGGTTGGTTCCGACGAGCAATGATCCGTCGGGGAAGGTCTCCAACACACCGATATAGGATGCGGCCTGCGAACGGAGGGTAAACTCGTCCACCTCCTGCTGCGCGAGGATCGGGCCGATCGGACTGCCCAGGCGGGCTTGCAGGATGGGCGTGCCGGATTTCAGCGGCTTGAGATACAGGCGCACGCCGCGGGCGGTGGTCTCCTTGACGCTGACTTGCAGCAGCGTGGGATCGTTGGCGGTGAAGAACACGGCGGAGGCGGGTCCGTAGATGAGGACTTCCTTCTCGCGGCGGAAGCCGATCTGACAGGCGATCGGGCCTTGGAGGTCCACCTGCGTCACGGAGATGACGAGGCTGGCGAAGGAGATGCCGTCGAGCGAAGCAATCGCGGTGAAGGTCCCCGCCCGGTCGAAGAGGACGGGGAGGGAACAGGGTTCAGGGTTCAGTGTTCGGTGTTCAGTAAAGACATTCCCGGAGGCGTCGGCTACCGTGATGACGAGTTCGCCAGCGATGCTGTTGGTTGCGGAGAGGATGACCGATTCGCCGAGGCGGATCTGCGTGTCGGGCGCATCGCCGATCTCCAGCGCGCGCCAGAGCACGCTGCCGCTGAGGTCGTCGAGGCCGCTGCGGTGCAGGGTCAGCGGCGTGGGGGCGTCCGGCAGGAGCGGGTAACGCATCAGATAGCGGAAGTCGCCGATGGCGAGTCCGGGCATGTTGCCGCTGGGGCCGTCCAAACTGACCTGCGCGGGGGTGCCGTCGAGCGTGGCGTGGGCGATGGAGATGGTGGCCGGGGAGACGACCGACTCGGCGGGAAGCAACGGGATGTTGGAGGTGAAGACGGCGACGGTCTCCGGGGAGCGGTAGGCGGCGGCGCTGTAGACACGGGCGCGAAGGGTGGCGTCGTGGGTCAACGTGAGCGGGCCGGTGACGGCGCGGGAGGTTTCGGTGACCGGCGAGCCGTCGTAGGTGAAGCGGGTGGTGGTCTTCGGCTTGTCGGAAATGATCATCTCGCGGGAGCCGACCGGATCGCCGCCAGCGAGGGTGAGCCAGAAGCGGGTGGCGCCGAGCGGGGCGGTGACGCGGCCGCTGCCGTTCGTGCCGGTGTAGGTGACCCAGCCGTTGGCATCGGTCGTAGCGCTGACCAGCGGGGCTGCGCCGACCACGAGGCGGACTTTTTCACCGGCGAACTCAAAGCGGGTGGCCTGTCCGGCAAAGGTGCTGATGGGGATACGGGCGAAGTTCGCCAGGTTCTGGGAGGACGTGGCGCCCTGGGCCAGGCCCGCCGCACAGCTCCAAAGCGAAATGTCGCCGCCCGTGCCGGTCCAGTGCTGGGTCATCAGCATAAAGACACGGTTGCCGGTTTCGGCATACCAGAAGTCGTAATTGTTGCCATCCCAGTCGGTGGACTCCGTGACGCCGGCAAAGATCGCGGGAAAGTAGGTGGCGGAGAGATCGGCCAGCGACCAGATATAGAACGGGAACGGTCCGCCGTCTGGAGACATGCTGGCGCCGGGGAACTGCCACCGGATCCGGGCGGCCGTGCGCGCCCGCATCGCGGCGACGGTTGCGCCGTCCTGCGAGAGCGCTGCGACACTCTCTATCGCCTGACCCGGATACTTGACGCCGGTGCGCCAGCCGGGGGTGTTGGTGAGGGGGGAGAAGACCGCCGGGGTGATGGTGACGGTCCGGGGCTGGCTGAAGGACCCGCCGGCGGGCGTGATCACCGGCGCGGGCGGCGTGGGAACCCCGTTGATCCGGAGGAGCGCCGAACCGGTCAGTTCGCCCCAGGAGGCCGACACGGTGTAGGACGCGCCCGCATCGCCGTCAGCGGTGGCCAGTCCGGAGGCGTCGATCGAGAGGCCCTCGGCGCTCCAGACAAACGCGGGCTGGGACGCCAGTTGCGCGTCGAACTGATCATAGACCGCGGCTGTGAACCGGACGGTGGCCAGCGGGTCGGGGGAGACGGTGGCGGGAGAGACGGCCACACGGACCGGCGCGGCCGCCACGGTGACGCTGACCGTGCTTGACGTAAAGAGCCCCGCGCCATCCGTAATCCGCGCCGCGAGCCGATAAGCGCCCGATTGGGTGAACGTGGCCGTGGTGTTCCCGGCCGGGTTGCAGGCATTCGTCGCGAAGGAGACGTCCGCCGGGCCGGTAGAGGACCACGTATAGGTGAGGGCGGCTTCGCCGCCGTCATCCGCGCCACGGACGCTGATGGCGGCGGATGTGGCGGTAACGGGGTTGGCGGAGACGGCGGCGGGGGCGGCGAGTGTCGGAGCCGTGTTGGCGCTCGCGCGAACCACAATCCGGGCGGTGGCGCGGAGGCTGCGGGACGCGGCGACCAACGTGTGGGCGCCCGTGCGGCCCGGGTTGGCGGTGAAGAGACCATCTGGGGAGAGCCGGCCGCCGCCACTGACCGAGAAGCGCGTTGCGGGCTGGACGGCCAGCGGTGCGGCGAACTGGTCGCACACCACGGCGGTGAACGTCACCGACTCGCCCGTATTGAGGTTGGCGAGTTTCGGGGAGAGGGTGATTGAGCGCGGGATCTGGATCACGGACACCGACACGGAACTTGTGGCCATCTGGCCGGAGCGGTCGGCGATGACGACCTGAAACGTGTAGTCCCCCGCCGCCTTGAAGGTCACGGTGACCGATTGGGCCGCATGATTGCCATTTCGGTTGAACACAGGCTGGATCACAGGCGATCCCACGACCCGCCACGTGTAGGTGAGGGCGGTCGCGCGGCCATCATCGGCGCCGCGGACAGAGAGGACAACGGTCTTTTGCGTCACGACAGCCGGCTTGGCCGAAGCCGGGACCGCCACTGTGGGCGGCGCATCGGCAAAAGCCGACGCCGAAATCAAGACGGCGGCAAGCGTGATGGCTTTCACACAACGACTACCGGCGCACACCTCACGAATCAAACGCAACATATCGGACCCCCGTTCTTCCAGCAACCTGAATTAAACCGGCCTCTAACGCGCGCAGTTGGCATTCAGTATGCGGGGGGGGGGGGGAAGTCAAGCGCATTCTAAGAAAAATTTCAGGACCGTCTTTTTGGCGAAAAAACCGTGTGGAAATGAGAGCGAAAAGCATTGCGCGCGCAATCAGCATCAGCGCGAAGCGGGCAGCGGCGTCCCTGCCGCGCCGCAGGTCGGTGGATAAAGGCAATCATCGAAATCGGGATCGAAATCGCTATCGAAATCGAAAAAACGGAACCTTCGCCCCCTACCGGATAACGTGGAAAAAGGGAAGATTAAGGCGAACGATTAGGGCGAACGATTGGGGGTAAGTCGCAAACCTTAATTTTTCGCCTTATTCTTTCCCATATTCTGGATCTTGACGCCGTTGCGAGGGGCTGAATGTGTGGCGAAGCTGATGAAAGCGGCGTCG
>CAZOJL010000170.1:0-7141 GCA_964580075.1 uncultured Akkermansia sp.
TTTGCCCCGGCATGAGCCGGGAGCCGTCTACGAGTCGGATCGGCGAGGGTTGGGGAATTAAGATTAGGATTACGATTACGATTAAGATTAGGATTAGGATTACGATTAAGGGGTACCCCTCATCAGAACTGCCATGCGCCCCTACCCATCCGACCCGCGAATATGGAGTAGAACCGGGTGAACGGCTGTGCTACACTTTTCACAATCTTACGTACGGCAACGACGGCGTAGAGACAGAGGCGCTTGCAAAACCTCCGATTTGTGCAGGTTCCTCGACAGGCAACACGAGCCGGTTTTATATCGTGAGGACCGATTAACCATGAGTCGCAAAATTGGAATGGATACGATTTGCCTGCGACCGACACCGCGTCTGGCGCATACCGAGTATTCGATGGATTACCATACCCGTTATCTGGAGAAACTGGGCAAGTCGATCGCAGAGGCGTGGGAGTTTGACTTGGCCTGGTGCATCAATAATGGACCGTTGAACTGGAGCGAGCAGGGCCGGGTCACGGATATGGGCCATGCCGTCTATGCGGCGGACGGGAGCGATCAACGGCAACCCGCTGCATCCCCCTTCACGGATGTCGAGGAGGTGCATGCCTTCGATCCCTTCAAGGAGTACGACATTCCCGGGCACCGGGAGCTCGTGCGCTTCTTTGATGACTGGTATCAGAAAAGCCAGGCGGCCGCGCCGGAACAGGTTGTCACGGGAGGACGATACGTCAGCCTGATTTCCGCGGCCCTCGAGATCTTCGGATGGGACATGCTGTTGACCGCAGCGGCCGATCAGGAGCGGTTTGCCCAGGTTCTGGAGCGACTCGGAGAATACAGCATCCGCCACGCCGAAGCCTGGGCCGAGACGTCCATCGAGGCCTATATCCAACACGACGACATGGTCTGGACCTCCGGCCCGTTCCTTGATCCGGCGTTCTATCGCGGCGTGATCTTCCCGCTGTACAAGCGGATGTGGGCGCCGTTGCGCAAGGCGGGCAAGAAGGTGCTCTTCTGCTCGGACGGGTTGTTCTCCATGTTCATGAAAGACGTCGCCGCCTGTGGTGCCGACGGCTTCATCTTCGAGCCCGATAACGATCTCGACTGGGTCACCCGACATTTCGGACAAACCCACTGCCTGGTCGGCAGCAAGGTCGATTGCCGCACGCTGGCGTTCAAGCCCTGGGAGGCCGTGCAGGCCGAGATGGACGCCACCTTCAGACTGGCGAAAGGCTGCCCCGGCTTCATGTGGGCGGTCGGCAATCATATCCCGGCAAATGTTTCCGACGCGATGTGCGATCGCTACATGAACTATCTGCGGGCTAATTGGAATCGGACCAGTCGAGCACGACACCGGTGAACGCCTCGGGGGCGGCCAACAGACCCTCGTAGGCATCCCGGATCTGCTCCGGGGGAAGACGGTGGGAGATGAGCGGATCGATCACGAGGCGGCGGTCGGCTATCCAGTCGAAGATGATGCGCTGCTTTTCCCAGAGCGAGATGAGCGGCGGCGTCCGCCCGCCCCAGATCGACTGCACCGGATAGGCGGGGAGGAAGTACTCCAACGCGCCACGAACAACGATGTTTCGCAGGTGGATCTCGCTGAACGCGGCCGTCAGGTTGCCTTCGAATGGCGCGCGCGGCGAGCCCAGCAGGATCAACTGTCCCACGTTGGCGGTCAACGCCAGCGCCTGCAAGACCACGGGGGTGAGTCCGCTGGCATCAATGCAGATGTCCGCCTGCTCAACGCCCGCCACCCGTTTGAGCCCCTGTTGGATCTCGGAGGTGCTGCCGCCCGGCAGCGTGCGCGCAATCCCGCAGCGCCCGGCAAGTTGCCGCCGCGTCGCGATCGGATCGACGCCGACAACTTTACCGCCGAGCGTCTGGAACGATTGCGCGGCCAGGTTGCCGACAATCCCGAGTCCCAGGACGAGCACCACCGGCTGGTGCAGGGAGCGGTCGGCTATCGCCATGGCCGAGGTTGCGATGCCGGCCATGCGGGAAGCCGCCGCCACGGCGGGATCGATTCCGTCTGGCACCGCAACGAAAAAAGCGTCCTGGCTGATGTTCACGTGCGATGCGTGGGCGCTGTAGCTGAAGACCCGCTGCCCTTTCGTCACCCGCGTCACGGCCGAGCCCAGCGCCTCGACCACGCCCACATGGGCGTAGCCCGCGCGCCACGGATAGGCGCACCACGACCCCTTCTGATAGACGGCGGGCTCCGTCGCCGTGTAATTTGCCAACTCGGTCCCCGCGCTGATGAAGGTCCGCTCGGTCCGAACGCGGAACTCAGCGGCGCCCACCTGTTCATCCAGCGGCAGCGTCTGCAGCTCGACCCGTCGCTTGTCCACCATGACCACCTGTTTGATCTGCATTGTCTTGATCCTCCCCTGTTGTCGTGAATGACTGTATTCCTGTAGTGATGCGATCTGTTTGGGCGTTGGCGGCGCTTGCAAAACCCTTGTACGCGCCTGGAAACAGGGCTCAGGATGCCAGGGTTCAGGCCGAGAACGCCTCCTGAACCCCGAACCCTGAACCCTCCGCGTGCACAAACCGGAGGTTTTGCAAGCGCCTCGTTGATTTAATCACAGATTCTGCTGCGGGTTATCCGAGCCGCGCGGCTTGCGAATAGGGGATGACGCGGGCGGCGAGATCGTCCTTGGATCCGGCCAGAAGGGTGTCGAGCGTGGCGGCGGAGGCGACATCGAACGGCCCGGAGGCGGTCCGGCGGAGCGATTCGAGACAGGCGCCGCACCCGAGCGCCTGGCCGAGATCGTGGGCGAGCGTGCGAACGTAGGTGCCCTTGGTACTGCGAACCTCGAACGTGACCTGCGGCGGCGCCCACCCGATGATGGCGAAGCGGTAAATGTGGATCAGACGCGGCTCGCGCACGACCTCCTGTCCTTTACGGGCGAGCTTGTAGAGGGGAACGCCGTGGAGCTTGATCGCCGAGACCATGGGCGGCGTCTGATAGATATCGCCGCGCAAGGCCTCCAACGCCGTTTCGGCCTGTTCACGCGTGACGGCGTCGAAGGGATTTTCCGCGATGATCTCGCCATCCAGGTCCTGCGAGTTCGTGACGGTTCCAAGGCGAATGGTGCCGGCATAGCCTTTCTCGCCGCCCATGATCAGGTCGGAGAGACGGGTGGCGCGACCCAGGAGAATCACCAGCAGACCCGTGGCGGCAGGGTCGAGGGTGCCGCCGTGTCCGACCTTGTCGATACGAAACGTCTTGCGAATCTTGTGGACGACGTCATGGGAGGTTGGGCCGGCGGGTTTGTCCACCAGCAGGATCCCGTCAAACGGTCCGTACACGACAGGCGGCGGGGCGGAAAAGGTGTGGGTGATTGGCATGGCGATGAAGGGTAACGGTGAAGGTTGGGGTGGGGTTGGGGTGGGCTACGGCAGGTACGGCGGGGCGGGACGGGACGGACTGCGTTCGACGCGGGGCAGAATCGGGAATCAGGTCGTTTCCTCCCCCGTTTCCTCCCCCGCGTCCTCTTCCGCGTCCTCTTCCGCGTCCTCTTCCGGGTCCTCTTCCACGTCATCTTCCGGGTTATGATTCACGTCATCTTCCGCAGATGCTTCCACATCGGTTTCAGGAATGGTGGCGAGAAGGGCGAGGATGTGGTCGCCTTTTTCGATCGACGTATCGAGCATAAAGCGGAGGCGTGGGGTATACTTGAGGTGGCAGTCGCGGTTGATCAGGGACTGGAGCGCCGCGTGTTTGTCGGCGATGGCGCGGAGGATGCGGCCCCGTTCGGCCTCGTGGCCGAAGATCGAGATCGCGACGCTGGCGTTGCGGAGGTTGCGCGCCGTTTCGACGCGGGTGACGGTCACGGCAGCCAGGTCGATCTCACCGTTGAAAACATGGTAAAGCGCCTCGCCGATTTCCCGGCGGAGCAGCGCGTTCACCCGTTCCAGACGGTCCACGGCCATGGCTTAGAGCACCCGTTCCTTCTCCTCGAGCGAGTAACACTCGATGATGTCCCCTTCGGCAAAGCCCTCAAAATCGGTGAAACGGACGCCGCATTCCTGCGACCCATCCACCTGGCTGACTTCGTTTTGAAAGTGGAACAACGAGAGGAACTTGCCGTCGAAAAGCACCTGTTTCTGACGGAGCACGCGGGCGCGTGCGTCCATCCGCAGCACGCCGTCAAGCATCTGACAGCCTGCGATCATGCCGCGCTTGCCATGGTTGAAGATCGCCCGAATCTCGGCGTGGCCCCGGGTATTCTCCTTGTACTCGGGACTGAGCATGTTGAGCATCTCAAGTTTCACATGATCGATCAACTCGTAGATGATCCGGTGGGTGCTGATGCGCACGCCGTCATGGCGGGCGAGGCTTTGCACTCCCGGCTCACATCCGACGTGGAATCCGACGATGATGGCGCGGCCCGAGGCCGCGCGCTGGATGTCATTTGCATTGATATGGCCGATGCCGCTGCTGACGATCTGGAGTGCGACCTTGGCGCTCTTGATCCCGTTGAGCGAATCCTCGATCGCCTCGCAGGACCCCTGCATGTCGGCCTTGATGATCACATGGATTTCAAGCTGGCCCTGTTCCTGATATTTCTGCATCAGCGTGTCGAGCGAGGTGGCCACCGAGGAAGAGAGCATGGAGAGCTTGCGCGCTTCGGCTTCTTTCTCGGCCAATTCGCGCGCCCGTTTCTCGTTGAGCATCACCCGGAAGTGAGCGCCCGCCTCGGGGACGCCTGAAAGGCCCATGACGCGCGCCGCCGTGGCGGGTGCGGCCTCTTTGACCATGCGGCCGCGGTCATCCAGCAACCCGCGGATCCGTCCGAAATATTCGCCGCACAGGATGATGTCCCCCACGCGGAGGGTTCCGCCCGAGACGAGCAGGCTGGCCGTGGGGCCGCGCCCCTGTTCGAGCTGCGCCTCGATCACATAACCATCGGCGCGACGGCTCGTGTTGGCGGTGAGTTCGAGGACGTCGGCTTGAATCAGGATCATTTCGAGGAGATGCTCGATGCCCTTGCCGGTGACGGCCGAAACTTCTGAACAGACGATGTCGCCGCCCCACTCTTCGGGGGTGAGCCCTTCGCCCGCAAGCTGCTGGCGGACGACGTCGGGCTTGGCTTGTGGCAGGTCGCATTTGTTGATGGCGATCATGATCTGTACGCCGGCCTGTTTGGCGTGTTTGATAGCCTCCTTGGTCTGGGGCATGACGCCATCGTCGGCGGCGATGATGATGACGGCGATGTCGGTAAGGCTGGCACCGCGGGCGCGCATGGCCGAGAAGGCGGCGTGGCCGGGGGTGTCGAGGAAGGTGATCCGCCGACCGTTCACATCGACCGTGTAGGCGCCGATATGCTGGGTAATGCCACCGGCTTCACCGGAGGCCACGTGGGCGTTTCGAATCCGATCCATCAGGGAGGTTTTGCCATGATCGACATGGCCGAGGAAGGTCACGACGGGGGGACGGGGCAGGAGATCCTCCGGCTTATCGTCGGGGATCGCGTCATCCGCGTCGTCCCGCCGCAGAATCGGTTTGCGTTCCGTGGACCGTTTCTGACGCTCGACCTCGACCTTATAGCCGTATTTCTCGGCGATCTTGGTCGCCACGTCCAGCTCAACGCGCTGGTTGATCGAGGCCAGGACGTTCAGATGCATGAGGTCGGCGATCACCCGATTGGGGCGCAAGCCGATCAGATCGGCGAGATCCTTAACGATTGTGGCGCCGCGCAACTGAATGACGCGGTCCGCAGCAGCTTGTGCGGGTGTGCCGACGGCAGAAGGGCGGGTCAGCGGGGGGGCGGGGGGGGCGAAGCGCTGTGGGACGGGCCGGCGCTCCAGATCGCGCTCGCGCCCTGCCTGCGGCTTCACGGACGGCGCTTTGACCGCTTTGCGCGACGGTTGACGGGCGTCCCACGCGGCCGAGATCTCCTCGTCGGGAGAACCCCGCTCCTCGTCGCCAACGGGGGGGGGCGGCGCTTTCTGTTTGGCAGGCTTCCCGGCATGGCCAGCCGGTGCCGCCGCAGGTGCGGCGGCCGCGACGACCGGAGACGCAGGCGTTGAAGGGGCCGGGGCCATCGAAGGCGGTTGTTCCCGCGACGGAACGGGCTCCGCCGATGACGGGGCGGCCGGGGCGGCCGGGGGCGGCTCTGGGGGCGGCCCGTTGACCGCAACCTCGGCAGCCTGGGCGCGGGTGATGGCAGCCGCAAGTGCGTCGGCTTCCGCGCGATCGCGTTCCGCACGCTGTTCGGCAGCCATCTTGCGCTTCGCTTCGAGACGCTCGGCGTGACCGTCATCGGGGGTGGCACCGGGTGCGGCGACGAACCGGGTGCGGACAGCGGCGAGGTCTGCTTCATCCAAGCGCGACAGGGCCGTGATCGCCTCGATTTCCAAGGCAGCGGTCAGCTTCAATACTTCGGCGCTCGTCGTATTGAGTGATCGGGCTAGTTCAAATACTCTCATCGTCTTACTCGCCGTCCTCTCCGGATAAAGCGGCTGCGGCTGCATCCCAGATACGCTTGGCGTTTGCCTCGTCCAAACCGGTTACTTCCATAATGTAGGGAATCTCGGCCGCCAGGATGCCGTCGTCCGTCAGAAATCCGTTTTGCACCAGCAGATCGGCGTCCTCGCGAGAAATACCGGGTATTGCGGCGAGCGCGTCAATGGCGTGGGTCACCTGTTGTTCGAACGACGCCTCATCCTCGCGCTTCCGGATGTCGATACGCCAACCGGTCAGACGCGACGCCAGCCGGACGTTCTGTCCGTGCCGGCCGATCGCCAGCGCGAGCTGGTCGGGTTCGACGGTGATCGTGATGGTCGACGGCTGATCGGGATCTATCGTGATTTCCGACAGATGCGCCGGCGCGAGCGCCTGAGTCACAAACTGCCGGATGTCTTCATTCCAACGGACGATGTCGAGCTTCTCGCCCGCGAGTTCGCGGACGATGTTCTTGACGCGGTTGCCGCGAAGGCCGACGCACGCGCCGACCGGGTCGACTTTCTCGTCGTGGGTCCGGACCGCGATTTTGCTGCGATAGCCGGGATCGCGGGCGATGCCCATCACTTCGACAATGCCGTCGGCAATCTCGGAAACCTCGAGACGAAACAGTGCCTTGACGAACTCGGGGCAGGCGCGCGACAGGATCACGGCGGGGCCGTTGGCGTTGGCCTG
>CAZOJL010000171.1:0-7137 GCA_964580075.1 uncultured Akkermansia sp.
CACCAGCTTCATATGGATGCGGCCGCCCTGCGCTCGTGCGTTGAAGTGCAGTGCCTTGTTTGTCAGTTCATATGTTGTCATGCGTACTCCATCCTAATCGTAATCTTAATCTTAATCGCAACAGTATCACGGCCCAACATCCTATCATCAGCTCCGCCGGGCCATCATATCGCGTATCCCCGCAAGCGGCAGCGCCGCGCTGGCCAGATAGCCGGCCAGTCTGCATTCTTTGGCGTTGATCCATTCGTTGGCGCCGTGTTGCTGGAAGTGCTTGACCATTCCGATCACCGTGCGATCGGCCAGCGCCGGATCCAACCGGTCCAGCGCGAATACGAACCAGCCGACAGGCGTGGCCCAGAACGCGCCCGACTGGTAATCCCCGCCGTTCTCGGCGACCCTGTTCCCGTCCCAATCGGTGAAACCCGAGATATGCCGGATCTGGCCGTGCATGACGAGTTCATTGTAATGTTCCCGGAAATACCCAGCGATTCGCTGCGATTGCTCATCCGTCGCAACGCTCAGCCACACCGCAAAGGCCGACCCCCAGATGTCGGGAACGCCCTCCAGCCAGGCAACGGCCTGGCCGAGAGTCTCCGACGGCTTTGCCGGCGGGGGTATCCTGCCCGAATTGTTCGGCGCCGTTTGTAGTGCGTCTGACATCATAGCGCCTTTGGCGTTGGCGTGAGATTGTCGCAGCCGGATGCGGTCACGGCGATGTTGTCTTCGAGCCGGATGCCGCCCCATTCCCGGTGGTATAGACCGGGCTCAACCGTGCAGGTGTGCCCCGCGCGCAGCTTCATGTCGTTACCACGAATCAGGAACGGCTCCGGCTCGTGGTAGCGAAAACCCAGACCATGGCCGGTCAGATGTGTTATTTCACTCTCGAAACCGGCATCTTTCAGAATCGCGTAGGTGATCTCATCGGGCCGTGACGCCTTGACACCGGCCTTGATCGCCTTGATCGCGGCGGCCTGTGCCGTCTTGACCGCTGTGAACGCTCGCTTCTGGATCTCGCTCGGCTTGCCGGCGACCTTCACGCGTGTTGTATCGGACCAGAATCCATCCACGCATACAGCGAGCTCGAGCAAGGCGATCTCGCCCGACTTGAGCTTGCGGCTACCGGTGGTCACGATAGGGCGCCAGGCACGATGCGCGTTCGGTCCGCTCGATATCTGCGGGTACACATTCACATGCCGAACGCCGCGAAGGCCCACCCCCGTGACAAGACACTCCGTATAGACCGCGGCCGCCAGTTTCGCTTCGGATATGCCCGGACGGCATTCCTTGAAGAACACGCCGTGTCCGAACGCGGCCACGCGGTTGGCGAGGCGCATGCGCTCGATTTCGGACTCCGTCTTCGTCGCGCGTAACCCGTTCAGCACGTTCGTGGCGTCCGTCCATTTCGCCTTCGGGAGTGCCGCCTTGAGCCAGGCGATCGAACGTTCGCACGGCGCCATCACCTCGCCCGCGTTGTGGGCCGGTGCCACGCACTCGAAGTTCGCTTCGTAGCCGATACGGGCACGCGTGAGTCCGTGCTTGTGCGCGATATGGCGCAGTTCGTCTCGGATCGAGGTGAGCGGGTCCGGCATATTGAGCCGGGGCCAGATGAAGAACCGGACATCATCGGTCCAGCAGCCGTCCATTTCCTGGTCTTCGCAGCTCGGCGCCACCAGGGCGGCCGGCCCGGACTCCGCCGTCACCACGGCATACGAGAATCCGTTCATCGGCCAGACCCCGAGCGACATCACGATATTCTCGGGCAGTCGCAACACCATCGCATCCAGCTTCGCGTCGCGAAGCGCCTTCTTGATCATCTGTATCCGCTTCTGATCCATGCTCGTTCCTCCTTTGAGAAGCTTTGTCGCGAGCTTTTCCCTCCCCTCCCTACTCCTTACAGTATTCCGCCGACGGCAAGGATCCGTCCATCACATAGCCGCCGTCCATCGTCAGATGCTGGCCGGTCATGTAACACGACTCATCGCTGGCCAGGAAGATCGCGCCGTTGGCGATCCATTCCGCCTTGGCGATCTCCTTGAGCGGCACGCGCTGGTAGAGCGCACGCACAACCGCCGGAGTGTACATCGGAATGGTCAGCTCCGTATAGGTGGCGCCCGGACGGATGTAGTTCACCGTGATCTTGTGTGGGGCCAGTTCAGTCGCCAGCGTGCGGCAGAACGACTCCATCCCGCCCTTCGCGGTCGTATAATGGCCGCACTGCGGCTCGCTCAGCACGGCGTGGATGCTGGAGATGCAGATAATGCGGCCGCCGCCGCCCTGCGCGATCATCTGCCGGCCCGCCTGCTTCGAGCAGAGAAACACGCTCTTGAGATTCGTGCGTATGATGAAGTCCCAGTCCGTTTCCGGCATGTCCACAATCTTCGAGAAGCGGATCACGCCACAGTTGTTCACCAGGACATCCAGCCGGCCCAGAAACTTCACGGCCTTCTTGAACGCCTCGTCCACCGGGTCGGCGAACCCGACGTCACATTTCACAAACAACGCCTTGCGGCCCATGGTCTGGATCTCCGCGACGACCTCGGCGGCCTTCGCCTCATCGAGGTCGAAAACCACCACGTCGGCACCTTCCTTGGCGAAGCCCTTTGCGATGGCTTTTCCAATTCCATTGGCCGCACCCGTCACAATCGTCTTCTTTCCTTCCAGCCTCATCTTTAGCCTCCTTTTCTTTTCCTTGCTTTCGATGTGAAAGTGTGCACACTTATTGGCGTCATGTCAAGTGCCGGAGTAATACAAATAAGGCGGACGGGAACCACCGCGAGACGTCTCTTCGAACGGCTGACGCGGAATATTCTCCGGGGCGAGCTGGTCGGAGGCCAGCCGTTGCGTGAGGCGCGCCTGGCGCGGGAATGGGATGTCAGCCGCACCCCGCTGCGCGAGGCAGTCAGGCGGGCCGCCGAGGCCGGGTTCGTGGTGCTCCGCCCGAACCAGGCGCCGGTTGTGCGGGAGTTGTCCGGGGCAGATGTTGATGCCATGTACGACCTGCGCGCCCTGCTTGAAACGCATGCCCTGGCTCTGGCGTGGGACAGGATCGATGCCGACATCCTGAAACGCATGGAGCGCGGGGCGACCGCCGCGCGGCCCGGCGGATCGAAAGACTGGCGCCGGCGGTGCCTGCGTTTTGACCGCGCCTTCCATCAAATCTGGACCCGGCTCTCAGAAAATTCCTGGCTTGAGGCGGACCTTCGGAGGCAGCACCAGTTCTGGTCGGTCTTCCAGAGTTGGGTCGGCAGGGACGAAGCGGCGTTGCGCAAATCCTACGCGGAACACATCGACATTCTCGATGCGATGCGCGCGGGAAGTAAAGCGCGAGCGATCGCTGCCCTGAGAGAGCACATTCAAACATCGGCCGAGGCGGTGAGAAGCGCGCTGCCGGGCCATAAGCGGGATGACAGACATGGCCGAAATACTTAGGAATTACATCGCCGGCGTTTGGTCCGAAACGGCCTCTGGCGCGACTTTTACGAACGAAGATCCGGCCCATCGCGGGGCGGAGTTGAATCGCGCCCAAGCATCGTCGGAAGCGGATGTGGATGCGGCGATCGGGGCCGCGTCCGGGGCCGCTCGTGTTTGGAGCCGCACCCTGCTGGCGGATCGTCAGGCCGCCGTCGCTCGTTTTCTTGACGGATTGCTGGAAAGACGCGACGAGCTGGCGCGAATCGTGAGTCTCGAGAACGGCAAGACCATCCGTGAATCGAGAGCCGAAGTCGACTCCGCCCTGATCGAGGGTCGTTATCACCTTCGGCAATCGAGTGTTTTCGCGGGTGCTGCCGCACCGCGGGGCGATGCCGAAGTCACGGCATGGGAGCAGTTCCATCCCCTCGGTGTGGTGACAATCATCAGCCCCTGGAACTATCCCATGAACGTGATGTGTCGCAAGACGCTGCCCGCGCTGCTGACCGGCAATACGGTGGTCTTCAAGCCCGCCAGCTTCACGCCGTGGTCGGCCGTTTTCATGGCGGATATCCTGGATCGGGCCGGCCTGCCACCGGGCGTGTTCAACTGCGTCACCGGACGCGGCAGCGCGCTCGGCAACCGGCTGATCCGCGACCCCCGGGTGCGCGCGGTGTCCCTGACCGGCTCGACCGAGGTCGGTCGCCAGGTCCAGACGATGGCGGCCGAGAACTTCACGCGCACCCAGCTTGAACTGGGCGGGAAGAACGCGCTGATCGTCATGCCCGATGCGGATCTCGATGCGGCGGTGGATGCAACGATCAAGGCCGGATTCGGATGCGCGGGACAATGGTGCACGTCCACCAGCCGCGTTCTCCTGCTGCCGGAGATCGCCGAAGCCTATATGGAAAAGCTGCTGACCCGCTGCGCCACGATGATAACCGGCGATCCCCTGGACGAAAAGACCGACATGGGGCCGGTCGCCGGTCCTTCGCAGTTCAAGACCATCAGCGCCGCCATCGAAAAAGCCCGAAGCCAAGGCGCGAGGCTGCGAACGGGCGGGGTTGGAAGCGACACGACGGGATACTACATTCTGCCCACCGTATTCGACGCTGTGACGCCCGCGATGAGCCTCTATCGCGACGAGATCTTCGGTCCCGTCCTGGCTGTGGTCATCGTGAAAGATCTCGACGACGCGCTGGCTCGGGCGAACGATTCGGAGTATGGCCTCTCGTCGTCCATCTTCACCAACGACATGTCCGCCGCGCTCCGCTATGTCCGCGAGATTGATGCGGGCATGGCGCACGTGAACATCCACAGCGGCTTCAAGACGCCGGAATTGCCGTTCGGCGGATGGAAGAATTCCGGATTCGGTCCGCCCGAAAACGGCCGGACGGGCCTCGAATTCTTCGTTGAACGCAAGGCGGTGTATATGAAGGAGCAGTGACGAAAACGGATGGCGTCCGGCCGAAATGCGCATCCAGACGATGGGCAACGGGCAAGAGACGGTTCGCGAAACAAGAGATTGCCGCAGGCAGAGGAGAGGCTGACACGTGAAGGTCAAGAAACTGACGATAACGGCGCCGCAACAGGCGCTGATCGCCGAGGACGAGGACGCCGCCACCGTCTCGCGCGCCGACCTGCTCTGGATGCTGCACCAGATGCAGATCATCCGCGCTTTCGAGGAGAGCATCCTCCGGCTGAAGGACGACGGCTTGGTCAACGGCCCGGTCCATACCAGCGTCGGTCAGGAATCCGTGGCGGTCGGCGCGGCGTTCGCGGTGCGCAGGCAGGACTGGTTCTGCGGCACCCACCGCGCGCACCACCAGTATCTCGCCAAGGCGCTTCGCGCCTGCGCGCCGGACGGTTTCGACCCGCTGGCATCCGGCCTCACCGATGAGATGCGGGTGCATGTGCTCACCCTGCTGAAGGAGATCATGGGGCTGGCCGGCGGTTGCAACGGCGGACGCGGCGGTTCCATGCATCTCTACAACGCCGGCATCGGCATCGCCGGCACCAACGCGATCGTCGGTGGCGGTGTTCCTCCCGCCACGGGCATAGCCTGGGCCGACAAGGCGCTGAGCCGCGACAGCATTACGGTCTGCTTCTTCGGCGACGGCGCGGTCTACCAGGGTGCGGTCCATGAGGCCTGCAACCTGGGCGCGCTCTGGGGGGCGCCGATAATCTACGCCATCGAGAACAACCATTACGCCGTCGCCACGTCCCGCACGCAGGGCTGCTCCGCCCCGCGGCTCTGCCAGGTCGCCGCGGCCTACGGCATGCCGGGCTTCCAGGTGGACGGCAGCGATCCGGTCGCCGTGAAGAACGCGTTCGCACACATCCTGGCGGATTGCGCGCATTTGCCCTGCGTTCTCGAGATCGATACGTATCGCCACTATCATCATGCCGGCGGCAACTCCGGCAGCGCATACGGCTATCGCACAAAAGCGGAAGAGGCCGAACGGCGCCAACGGGATCCGATCGCCCGCTTCGAGGCGGTGCTCCGGGAACGCCGCGTGGCAGCGGCCGACATCGAGAATCTCCGCGACCGGGCCCGGACCGTCATGGATGCGGCCGTCGCGGAAGTGCTCGCGTCGAACGAAGCGGGCACCATGATCATCCGCCCCGAGCTGTGGCCCGCCGTGAGCGATGCGGGCCGCGGGTTGCGCGACGACGCTATCGCCGCCATCGGCCCGTTTGTCGAATCGGCCGACTGTGAGTGTGCCCGCGAGATCAAGTATCCGGACGCCATTGCGCAGGTCACCGGCCGCTGGTTGGAACGGGATCCCGCGGTTGTCGTCATGGGTGAAGAAGTGGCCAATATGGGCGGCGGCGCGTACGGTGCCACCAAAGGGCTGGCCGAAATCTATCCCGGCCGGGTGCGCAATACGCCCATCACCGAAGCCGGCTTCAGCGGCCTGGCCTGCGGCGCGGCCATGAACGGCATGCATCCGATCGTCGAGCTCATGTTTTCCAGCTTCGGGCTTGTGGCCGCCGACCAGCTCTTCAATCAAATCGCGCAACTGTGCCATATCTACAACGGGAACGTCGCAATGCCGCTGGTCTTCCGCACCCGCATCGCCGCGGGCCTCGGCTACGGCGCCCAACACAGCATGGATCCGGTGGCCCTGTTCTCTCTGTTTCCGGGCTGGCGTATTCTTGTGCCCACCACGCCCTTCGACTACATTGGACTGTTCAACGCGGCGATGAAGATGAAGAGCCCCACCCTGATGGTTGAGCACCACCGTTTTTACAGTGAGAAAGGCCGGATCCCGGAAGGGAAACCCGATCACGTCGTCGAAATCGGCAAGGCCGCCCTGCGCCGTGAAGGCGCGGACGTCACCGTGCTGACCTACGGATGGGGCGTGCGCCTTGCGGAACGCGCGCTCGATCGGCTCGCGGCCGATGGCGTAACAGCCGACCTGATCGATCTGCGCACGGTGGATGACGCCGGCACGGACTACGAAACCATCGGGCGCTCGCTGCGCAAGACCGGCGCGCTGGTGACGGTTGAAGAAGCCCCGGCGTGCAACGCCATAGGGCCCAAGCTGATCCGCGCCTGCGAACAGCGCTGGTTCGACTACCTGGATGCCCCCGCCGTCTCGGTCAACGGTCCGGACATCCCGCTGCCGGTCTCCAAAGTCCTTGAATGCTACGGCCTCCCGACGGCAGAAGACGCCGGCGCCGCGATCCTGCGCGCGGCCAGGAGGCAGGCATGATAGAGCGCCT
>CAZOJL010000172.1:0-7080 GCA_964580075.1 uncultured Akkermansia sp.
CCTCCCGGCCCGCGCCGGGCGGTCGCGGTTGAACAGCGTGTAAAAGACCGGCACGACGAGCAGCGTTACCAGCGTCGCGAAGCTCAACCCGCCGACCACCGTGACGCCCATTGGCTTCCATGTCTCCGATCCCTCGGCACGCGTGAGCGCCAGCGGCAGCATGCCGCACACGGTTGTCAACGTCGTGATCAGCACCGGCCGCAGCCGCTGCCGTCCGGCATGACGGACTGCATCCGCCAGCAGCTCGCCGCGCGCGCGGAGGATGTTGATGCAGTCCACAAGCACGATCGCGTTGTTGACCACCGTCCCCACCAGCAGGATCAGGCCGATGTAGGTGAAAATGTTGAGCGTCATGCCGAAGGCGAGCAGGGCATACACCACGCCGGTAAAGGCGAAGGGGAGCGCCAGGACGATGATGAACGGATCTTTGAGCGATTCGAACTGCGCCGCCATCACCATGTAGACCAGCACCAGCCCGAGGCCGAGCAAAAGTTGCATGTCGCGAAAGGCCTCCTGTTGCTCCTGCACCGTACCACCGAAGTGGATCGTAACGCCGAACGGCAGGACGACCTCGGTGTCAATCGCGCGGCGCAGATCGTCGGCGACCTCGCCCACCGAACGCGCATCGTTATCGAGGCTGACGGTGACCATCCGCTCCTGATCCTTGCGTTCGATCTCCAGCGGCCCGAGGGCTTCGCGCACCGTGGCGACCGCGTCGACCCGCACGCGCCGCCCATCGGGCAGCCCGATCTCCGAATCCAGAATATCCTTCATGGAGATCCGCCGATCCTCGGCCAACCGCATGTAAATCCTGTACTCGTTCTCACCGTCCCGGTAGGTCGACGCCTCCAAACCGTAAAACAGCGTCCGGATCGTCTCCACGATGTCGGACACGTTCAACCCCAATGTCGAGGCCTTGAGCCGGTCCACATCCACCACCAGTTCGGGCTTGCCGGGGTCGAGGCTGATGCTGGCATCCTTCGCGCCGGGGATCCGATCGGCGATCGCTTTGACTTGCTTGGCGATCCGGCTGGTCTCCGTCAGATCAAAGCCCAACATCTGGACGACGATGGGCTTGCCGCCGCCGCTGTGCCGTCCCATCGCGCGGTTGTCGGTCGACATCGAGACGCGGTTGATCTCCGGCCAGGCGCCCATCCGTTCCAGCACGGCGCGTCCGAGATCGCGGCTCGACCGGTCACGCGCTTCGATCGAAACCAGCTTGATGTCGACGCTGCCCAGATGCGACGCCGAACGCCCGCCGAACCCGCCGCCGCCGCCGCCGCACCGCCAGCGCGAATGGTCGATCCACGCGGCCGGGATCACCTCTTCGGCAAGCGTCACAATCCGCCGGCAGACCTCCGCCGTAACCTCCACCCGCGTGCCGATCGGCAGCTCGAAGTTGATCGAGAGATCGCCCGAGTCCTGCGCGGGCGTGAATTCCGTGCCGATCAGCGGGGTCAGCGCCAGCGAGGAGCAGAGGAGCAGAATCGCGCCGGCAAGCACCACGAGCCGATGCCGCATCGCCCAGGCCAGGATACGCTCATAGAACCGTTCCAATCCCGTGAAGGCCGCTTCGCTCACCCGGAAGAAGCTGCGTCCGAGCCAGCCGCCGCCGACGGTCGTCAGATTCACAACCTTCAGCCATCTCGCGCTCAGCATCGGCGTGAGCATCAGCGAGCAGAGCAGGCTGGCGAGCAGGGTGATCGAGATGATGCCGCCGAGCTGGCCGAAGAAAATCCCGCTCGTGCCCTGCACAAACACGAGCGGCGCAAAAACAACGACGGTCGTCAGCGTGCTGGCTATGATTGCCAAGCCCACCTCGTCGGTCGCGAACATCGCCGCTTCGGATCGCTTTTCCCCCATGTCCATACGCCGGCTGATGTTCTCCAGCACGACCACCGCGCTGTCAACCACCATGCCGATCGCGATCGCCAGCGCCGAGAGCGTCACGATGTTGATCGTCCACCCTCTGAAAAACATGAAGGCAAAGCTGATGATCAACGAAAAGGGGATTGTCACCAGAATCACCCCCGACGACCGGAAACTGCGCAGAAAGAAGAGCGTCGTCAGCGTCACAAACAATCCGCCCCACAGCACGGTATGGGTCACATTGCGCAGCGATTGCTGAATAAAGACGCTGGAATCGCTGAGGACGGTCAGTTTGACGTCGGTCGGCATTTGCCGTTGCAGCCGCTCGACCTCGAGCCGGACGTCGCGGGCGACTTGGACGGTGTTCGCGCCCGAACGCTTTTGGACAATGAACATGACGGCATCACGGTGGTTGACCTCGCTGTAGCGCTGGCGTTCGGTAAAGCCGTCGTTCACGGTTGCGACATCGCGGAGATAGACAACCGCCCCCTCGCTCCGTTTGAGCACAATGTTGCCGATTTGTTCGGGATCGCTGTATTCACCGGGCACGCGAACGGTAAATTCAACCGCTCCCGACTTGATGCTGCCGGCGGGAAGTGTGAGGTTCTCGGCGGCGATCACCCGCTGCACGGCGCTGACGTTCAGACCGTAGCCAGCCAGCTTGATCGGATCGAGGTCGATGTTGATCTGTCGTTCCAAGCCGCCGAACACCTGCACGGCGCCGACGCCGCTCACCCGTTTCAGCCGGTCGCCGACATCGCGGTCGATCAGGTCGTAGAGACCCTCCCAGCTCTCCTTGGCCGTGGCGCCGAAAAAGAGGATCGGCATCGAAGAGGAGTTGAACTTGAGCACAATGGGATTATCGGCATCGTCCGGCAACCGTCGCTTCGCAAATTCCAGTTTGTCGCGAATATCGTTCGCCGCCTCGTTGAGGTCGGTCCCCCACTCGAACAGACAGGTCACGCTCGAGAGGCCCTCGCGCGTGCGGCTGGTCAATTCGTCCAGATCGCTCACGGTGGCGAGTTGCTTCTCGATGACGCGTGTGACCTTATTCTCCACGTCGGTGGTGCTGGCGCCGAGCCAGGAGGTGACGACCGAAATGGAGGGGTTCTCGATCTCGGGCATCAAATCCACCGGCAACCGGCTGAATGAGACCGCGCCGAGCACGAGGATGGCGATGAATATCATCGCCGTGAAAACAGGCCGGCGGACGCCTACTTCCGCGAGTTTCATTCGGTGCCCCCTGTCCGGTTGACGCGGACGCCGTCGGAGAGCCGATGCTGGCCGCTGACGACCAGTTCCTCACCCGCCGCGACGCCCGAAAGCACTTCGACCATCCGCCCTTCGCGCACCCCCGGTACAATCTCGCGGGTCTCCGCGCGATCCTCGCGAATGACAAAACCGAGGGCGCGTGTGCCGCGACGCAGGAGGACATCAAACGGCACCGCCACGACATCCTTGCGCTCGCCCAAAATCAAACGCCCCTCGGCATAGAGCCCCGGCCGCAGCAGCCACTCCCCGCGGTCATTTTTGGCGTTGGGCAGCCGCACCTCGACCGTCGCCGTGCGTGTCACCGAATCGACCACCGGATGCACATGGGCGACCACCCCGGGAAAGACCACCCCCGGCGCGGCGTCAGCGCATACTTCCACGCGTGTCCGCCTCGCCTCGATCTGCGGCAGGTAACTCCCCGGAACCGCGATGAGAAATTTGAGCTCTTCCAACGGCAGGATGCTCACGATCGTTGTGCCGCTGTTGACCATGGCGCCGGGGTCGACCCCCTTGAAGCTCACCACGCCATCCATCGGGGCGCGCACAAAGGCTTCGCTGCGGGCGACTTCGATGACGGCCAGCGCCGCCTCGGCCTGGCGCACCTGCGCCTCGGCCTGCATCACGCCGGAGGATGCGCGCGCGAAGTCGGATACCGCGAAATCGCGCTGTTGCTCCGTCGTCGACCCCTGTTCAAACAGGCGTTTCATGCGGGCCTCTTCCCGCGCCTTGTCGGAACGGTTGACGAGGGCTGAATCGAGGGCCGCCTTGGCTGTCGCCACCGCCGCATGCGACGCCGCGACCTGCGCGTCAAGGTCACGGTGCTCGAGTTCGGCGACCACCTGTCCGGCGACCACCCGTGACCCCTCAAAGATCGGCTGGTCGTCGGCATCCACGAGCCGCTCGAGGCGCCCGGAGTTTTTCGGCCGCAGATCGACGTTGAGAACCGCCTCAAGCGCGCCGGTGAGCGTGATCACATCGGCGAGATTGGTCCGCCCGATCAGGGCCGTGCGCACCGGAATCACCTGTTCGCGCGGCGGCGTGGGCGGCGGATGGGACTTCTCCCGCGCAATCCGCATTCCATAATATGTCGCCACCCCCATCGCCGCGACGACGATGATAAAGATCATTACCTTTGCGATCCGATTCATGATATTCCTCGTGTTCAGGGTTCAGGGTTCGGGGTTCGGGGTTCAGGCGTCTGTCCCGCCTCGATTGCCGTCAAGCCACCGGCGGCAGATTCCGCCCAGGCGGCGCCCAGCATCCCTGTGGCCCGCTGGAGTGCCAGGCGCGCCATGTTGTGGTCGTACAGGGCTTGATAATAAAGCCCCTGCGCCTGCGTCAAGGCCGACCGGGCGTCGACCACTTCGACCTCGGTGTTGATCCCCTCCGTGTAGCCGACCTGGGCGAGTCGATTGCCCTCCTGCGCCCGCTCCAGATTACGTTCCTGCGATTCGATCAGCTCTGTGGCATTGGCCAGGGCGAGCAACGCCTGCTGCACATCGAGGAAGACCGCTTCCTCGGCGTTCCGCAGGTCGATCTCGCGTTGGGTCAGCCGGGCCCGCTCGACAATCCGGTCGCCTTCCCGGTCAAATCCGTCGAACAGGTTCCAGCGGGTCTCAATGCCAAAGAGCCACTCCTGAGTCCAATCGTTGGCCGCGCCGCTGACATAGCTCGCGCGCCTGCCGGCGGTCGCGTCAATCGTGGGAAAATAGCGGCTGCGAATGGCGACCAGGGCCTCCCGTTGCATGCGGATGCGGGCCTCGGCCTGCCGCAATTCGGGCCGGTTGAGATAGGCGGTCTGCAGGGACGTCTCCAGAGACGCATCGAGCGGCTCGTGGGTCAGCGGATCGGCCGGTGTGATGTGGGCATCGGGCGCGGCGCCCATGGTGCGCAACAGCCGCGTCCGGGCAATCACCAGATTGTTTTTCTGCTTGATCGCCGCCGCGCGGAAATTCGACACCTCCACCTCGGCCCGCAGCACATCGTATTGCGAAGCCACGCCGTTACCGAATTTCTTGTTCGCCTCGGCGAGTTGCGCCTCGGCCGATGCCACGGCCGCTTCGTTGACCTCGTACAGCTTCTGGGCGAGCAGCATGTCGTAGTAATCGGCCATCGCCTGTGCAATCGTAGTCTGCACCTGCTGGTTGACGCCCTCGGAGGCCAGATAGGCCTGCAGCCGCGCCGCCCGCAGCGCCGCCGTGGCGCCGCCCGCCCGGAAAAGCGGCTGCCGCACCGTCACGTCGAGGATGTGGCGCGCGTCACCCATGCCGTCACTGAATGTCGAACCCGCTGAGACCGTGGGGGCCACCACCGCCCGTGCCGCCACCACCTGACCGCGTGCGACCTCCTGCTCCAATACGGCGCTTTGCAGCGCTTTGTTGTAGAGCAAGGAGGTGCGAACGGCATCGGCCAGAGTTAGCCGCTCAAACGGCAGCGGAAGGTCGCCCGCCGCCCGCTCGGCTTGCCATGCCGCAAACGCCCGGGCACGGTCCGTCTGGATGGCCGACCGGAGCACGCCGCTGCTCAGGCAGCCGCTGAGCGCCGTGACGCACACGGCCGCCGCGCAGACGCATGTGCCCGCACGACACGCGGCCAGACTGTCCGCCAGAGGCCGAAGCCCCCGGACACGGGGGGCCTTCGGCCGCCCCGGCCGCCTCGGAGGGTGCGTTGGCATTGCGTTGAGCCGTTGCCATTGATCACGATTCGTTTTCACCCGCCATCGCCTTTCCATACTCAGGGCCGGGTGGCTTGGCCACCCGAAGCTCCCGCAATCCGCAGGGCCATTCGTTCGATTATCGGTAGTTTATCGCACAGGGGGGCCGAGGGATCCTGGTTCGACCAGTAGCGGCTTGCCGCCAGAACAAAGCCATCCACCGCGAGCGCCACGATCACCGGATCCTCCCCGCCCGCGTCGTCGCCCGACTTCAGCGCAGCGATTACCTCGGCCAAACGTGTGATCAGGGCGGTGTGGAATCGGACAAACTGGGCGTGGATCGGGACGTTGCCTGGGTCTTTGCTGCAGGAAAGGCCGCCTGCGACCAGCATCTTGAAAAAGCCCCGATGCCGTTCGATATCTTCCATGCGTATGCGGACGAAGGCGCGAAGGGCGTCACTCGAGCCATCCGACGCATCCAACGGGGCGAGGCGCGCGGCCATTTCGCCGAAAATGTCCTCGATCACATTACGGCAGATATCGTCTTTGTTGGCAAAGAAATTGTAGAGCGAGCCGACCGAGAAACCCGCTTCGACCGCGATCGCCTCCATGGTCGCGGCTTCGAATCCTGCGGCGGAAAACACACGTTCCGCCGCCGACAGGATATCCTGCCGGCACAGGTCCCGTTCCCGATCCCGCCGCTGTTTCTTAAGATGCTGCCGCGTGGCATCCGCGTTCATGCTGAATCTCCGTTCATTTCTTTAAACGGTGCTACAATATCATGGACAACGGTTCAGCGTAAAGTACTATTAGGTCTGCTCGGTCCGGTAGGCGTAATGGCGCAGGCGGATCAAGGTTCGCGTCTCGCCCAATGCCGACTTTAAAAATAGGCGTCAACATCATGCAGATCAACGGTTTGTATCGAATTCATATCGTTTCTCCCGTGGATTGCGTCTGGCCGTTATGCACCGCTGGGGCGGGTAATTGCGTCATCAAAACAGCCCGAAATAGACTAAAACGAACGTTCTATGTCCTCAAAAACCGTCTGGCCGTTATGCACCGCCTAGCCGTGCATAACGTCAAAACGGCGAATTGCGCTTTTCTGGCGCAGTTCGCGGTCCAACGGGGCGGAGACATCGTAAGTCATTGGTTTTATTAAAGTTTTGAATTTTTGAATCGGGAGCTTGACTTTTTATGGGGCGTCAGGTTACGCTTTGCCCAGTAGGCATCGTACGTCGTTTCACTCTTCGGACCGGTGTATTGCGTCTGGACGCCTATTTAATGTT
>CAZOJL010000173.1:0-7029 GCA_964580075.1 uncultured Akkermansia sp.
AAATGAGGCAAGATTTTCTGGACAGGGGAGGGGAGTGAGCAGCTCATCGCCACTATCACCCCGCCGAACACTATCGGCACCCTCAAATCCGCCGGTCAGAACCTCAATGGCCCCTCCGGCCGGGCGCTCGACGAACATATTCTCGAAATTAAATCGCCCGCCTGGGCGCCCATTCGGCACACTGGGCCTCCCTTCATGCGTCATGGCAGGCCGCCTCGCATCCGCATCTTCCAAGCCTGCAGACCCATTAGCAGGTCCCCCAGCCCCAACCCGTTCTTCCGGGCGTGATTGAGCGCCCTTCAGAACGGGTATGCACTCTCTTGCGCACCCCCGTTAGCCTGTTCATGCTAGCGCAGGGCGCCTATCCACCCCGGCTATGCCGCGCGGGTCACAAACGCCGTCAGCGCCGCTTCGGGCACGCGGTAGCGGTCCAGCCGCGTCTCGACGGTCGGAAGGCGCCCCTCCTTCACCATGCGCCAGATCGTCTGTCGCGAGACGTGCATCCATCGCGCCGCCTCGGTGAAGGTCAACAGCCGCGTGTCCGTCACCTCTGCGGCCTTCTCGCCGTTGAGCGCACGTTCCATCGTCTTGAGTTGTTCCGGCGTTGCCGCCAGGATGCGTCCGATCAGTTCCTCTTTGTTCATGGTGTATCCTTTCTGTGCACGCATGTAAGCACACCACGTGCTTCTTGATGCGCTGCGCAAATAAGTATACCGTTCAAGGACGCGGCGGCAAGTGTCCTTGCCATCCGTCATTGCAGCCAGCCCCGGCCCGTTCTTCCGGGCGTGATTGAGTGCCCTTCAGAACGGGCCGCTCATCCGCGCCAATCACCCCTTCATTGTCTTGCCGGCGGTCTGCGGTTTCTCTTTCCCAGGGCTCAATTCCCGCACCTTCTCAGCGACGATCTGCCGTCTTTTCGCATCCAACCGTGTCAGAAATCCCAGCACGGCGTCCACATCGAGTGGATTTTTTCTGATTCTGTGCTCCAGCTCGCCCGAACCCCGATCACGCGCAAGGGGGGTGATGTAAAAGTGATGTAACTTTTGACCAAAACCGAGGTTAAAATAGGGGAATCGCCGGACAGAAGAAAAACATGTTACAGCCCTACGAAAGGGCTAAAAATGCAAAAAGCCCCAATAAAAGGGGCTTTTTAGCTTGGTGCCAGAGGAGGGAGTCGAACCCTCACGGTGTCGCCACCGGTGGATTTTGAGTCCACTGCGTCTGCCATTTCGCCACCCTGGCTGAGGAGAAGACCGTGTTTATAGCATGATACGATCGAACCGATCAATGAAAATCGGACCCACCCACCCACCCACCCACGCGCCCTCGGGCGTTCACCGCTCGGGCTGCAGAAACAGATCGGGCCGGTAGGCGGTCGGGAAGTTCGGATTGTATTTGTAGGCCGCGTAGCAGGGCTGGGGTCCCTCGGCCATGCCTTCGAGATTCATCCAGCGCTGGTCATTGAGCATCGCGTGCCAGGTGGTCAGGAAGTCCTTACACTTCCAGGTGCGGCAGTTGAGGTCGTTGCGGTGCCAGCCCGTGAATTCGCCGGTCTCGATGCGCGCCTCGACCGCCAAGGCGGCCTCGACGTGGCGCAGCGCCTGATAGGCTTCCAGATAGGCGTCGTAGCCGCGCCGGTCCAGATAGTGTGTCACCGAGCGGCAGAAGGCCCGCGCCATGCGTGTCTGGTGCAGGGATTTGTCGAGCTGGGCCATGGCTTCGTTCTCGAAGAACGCGCGGCGGTTGCCGTGAAGATGCCGGACGGCGTCATGCGCGCGCTCCGCGGCGATCGCCCATTTCGGTTCGGCGGCGTCCATCCGCTCGCCGAACCAGCTCAACGCCTCGCGCAGGGTTGCAAACCGCTTCAGGCCCCAAATGTCCGGCGGCTTGTCCTCGCGGTTGTAGACGCGCTGGAGAGTAAAGCGGACGAGTATCGGATAGAGGTTGTCCCCCACGGTGTTGTCCGGACGGCTGTCGTCGGCCGCGAAGGGGATATCGGTCAGCGCGCGGTAGGCGTCGGCCACCTCGGGATGATCCGTGTCCAGCACCTGCCGGGTGTACCAGCCGAAATAGCCGTCCCCGTCTGGGCCGCAGATGGCGGCCATGGCGGCGTAGTCGCTGGCGTAGCCCATGACCTGCCGCAGATTGAAAATCTTTTCGCGCACGTTGCCGACGTTGAGGATCAGGATGCGGTTCATGCTCAGATCGACCGCGCGTTTGAGTTCGCGCGCATAGACGCGCGGCGCATAGCTCGTGACGCGCATGGATTGGGCGCCGTTGAACATGGAGATGTGTTGATAGACGCCCGTCGCGTGCGTCGAGCGGCCTACCAATTCCTCCAGATTCTGCCGCATGCAGGCGTCGCCATCGTCCGTATGGATGATCGTCGTCCCTTCGGGAAACCGCAGCAGGCCCGCGTTGTAAAGGGAGTAGAGTTCTCCCCAGAGGTAGCCGAAGGTCTCGGGCTGGTCCTCACCGCGGACGTCGCGGATGAGCTGGTACTGGGCCGCCAGGACTTCGTTGATGATTTGTGCCTTGATCTCCAGCGGCGCGTCGGGCTTCATGTTGGGGTCGTCCACCCAGAACGGACGGTCGATCAGCCCGCGGAAGTTGAGCGTCCACAGCACCTTCTTTCCGGTTTGGCGCGCGATGGCCTTGCGCCAGTAGGCGAGGATGTCGTCACGGTTTGTGGACCACGAGAAGGGGATGCCGCGCGGCCAGTAGAACGGCGCCGAGCCGAGGGGTTCGGCGTGATGCTGGGCGATGTAGAGTCCCATGTCGGACGCGAGCGTGATCTGCGGTTCGTCGGGAAGGATGTTCGTGCCGGGGATCACGCAGGTGCAGTGCATCCGCAGGGCGAGTTCGAACAGGTCGTGCCAGACCTCCATCGAGAACCCGTGTTCGGGTTTTTCCATGTGGAATCCGACCAGCAGATCTTCGTCGTTGAAGAAGAACCCGCGATGACGGAAGGTGTAGGGGCGGGAAGCCGTGGCGCCGCAGGGGATTTCGATCCGGTCGGCGCGCGCGGGGACGATGCCGGTGAAATAGCGGCAGGGGTCGGCCTCGAGCCAGCGCGCGCTGAAGGCGTAGATGCCGTGGATGAGGCCCAGTTCGTCGCTGCCGCTGATGGTGACGCCGTCCGGTTGCACGCAGATGACATGGGAGTCGAAGGCGCCGATGTCGGGATCGAGGCGCAACGCGATGCGCCCCGTGGTGGGGGAGTCATCGGCGCCGCGCTCGAGACCGAGCTTGCGCCGCAGGTCCTGACGCAGCGCGGTGGCCGCGTGGGCCACCGCATCGCTTCGGCTGTGATCCTGAAGGGTCGTTTCAGCGGTGAGGATGGATGTTTTCATGGGGTTTCAGGCTTCATGGAGACGGGTGATGGATCCCCGGGTTTGTGCGGCCGCCCCGGTTCGGTCACGGCGGATTCGGCGTGTTGTTCGCTGACAAAGAAGATACGGGAGTAACCGGCGGAGCGGAGGGCCGAGGCGACGCCGACGAACAGCTTCCGGTTCCGGGGGTCGGGGATATTGATCCGAATCGGTTGGTTTGACGGCACGCGGACCGCCTTCAAGGCGGCACCCAGTCGATCAGCGGGGTAGGCGCGTCCATTGAACCACAATTGGCCCTCGGCATCGGCGTACACCACGAGGTCCGCCGTGTCGGCTGCGGTCGGACGCGATGTGGCGCATCCGGATAGCGCGGCGAGCATGACCAACAGCCCGACGCGCGCGCCTGTCGTAAGCTTTAGGGTCATTTCACCTCGGGGACGGGGATGCTGCAGGTGTCCGCGGCGGGAGCCGCGAGGTTTCGGGCGCCGTGCAGGTCGAGCGCCATGGCGATTTCGGGGCAGGTGAACGGATTGGAGAATTTGGTGCAATTGATGCACCCCATGTAGATCTTGTGCATCAGGGACGTTTTGGGAACTTCGCGGAAACCCAGGGATCGGAAGAACTCGGGGACGAAGGTGAGGACGATCGCCTGGGTTGGCGCGAAGCCCTCGACCCGTGCCAGCATCGCCCGGATCAGGCGGGAGCCGACGTTGTGGCGGCGGTAGGACTTGCTGACGGCGACCGACTGGATTTCCACCGAGGCTTTGGAGGGGTCACCGACTTCCGGGAGAATTTTCCAGGCAGCGCACGCGATCACGCGCCCTGCGTCTTCGCACACATGGAAGCGGTCGATGTTCATGATCACGTCGCTCATCGGGCGTACGATCAGATCATCCTGATGGTCTTGGATCAGCGTGTAGATCGGAACGGCGTCGGCCAGCGTGGCTGGGCGTTCGGTGATGGTGTTACACAGATGCATGGCTACCTCTTCAGACGGATCCAAGCCGAGAGTTTAGTGCGGTTCGGCTCACGCGTTGCGGGGCTGACCGGTTCCTCGCGTGTGTCGGCGGATGCTTCCTCGGCACGCGTATCCGACGTGTGTTCGAGTTGTTCGATCCGGCGGAGCAGCGCCTGCTGGGCGGTGGCCAGGTGTTCGCGTTCGACCTCCCGCTGTTTCCGCTCCTGACTCAGTTCCAAGTCGCGCCGCCGGATGGTTTCGGCCAATTCCTGATTGTGACGCGCCAGTTTGTCCGCTTCGATAACCCGCGCGCGCAGCCGGGCATCTTCGGCCTCCAGGACGTGAATCTTGCGGGTGAGTTCGGCTTCCCGTTCGTCGAACAAGCGGGTTTCCTGTGCCTGGGTCGCGCGCAGCGTGGCCACTTCGGCCTGGAGCCGCATGGCGTCGCCCGTGTGGCGTCGGCCGCCGGAATCGGGAACGGGGCGGCGCGAGGCCGCGACATCGGTTTCGCCGTTGAGAATGCGGGTGAGATCGTGAATGCGGGTCTGGATCGCTTCCTGCCGGCGCGTGGACCAGTCACGCAGGCCCGCCATGGCTTCACGCTCTTGCGCCAGATCATTATCGAGGCTTTCCATCTCTTGTTCGAGGATATGTGCGAGGGCGCTTCCCGGGTCTGCGGCGCAGACCTCGGCGGCGCGTTCGACCGGTGAGAGGGGCTTCTCCAATGCTTCAATGCGCGCGAGAAATTCGGCTTCGCGGGTGTTCGAGAGCGTCAGAAGCTCTGAGTAAGCGGATTGGGCTTCGGCGAGGGCCAGCTTCAGGTCGTCCCGTTCGTGCGCGATGGCTGAGTGAGCGGATTGGGCTTCGGCGAGGGCCAGCTTCAGGTCGTCCCGTTCGTGCGCGATGGCTGAGTGAGCGGATTGGGCTTCGGCGAGGGCCAGCTTCAGGTCGTCCCGTTCGTGCGTGATGGCTGAGTTAGAGGATTGGGCTTCGGCGAGGGCGAGACGCAGGTCGTCCCGTTCGTGCTCGATGGCGGTGCATTGCCGGGCGGCTTGTTTGGCGGCGGCGAGCGTCTCTTTCAGGCGGGTGATGTCGGTCTCCAGGAGGGTGACGCGTTGACGGAGCGCCTCGCCATCCTTGGACGGTTTCTCGGCCTGCGCGCCATTGGCCCGGGGTTCCGCGCCGGGGCGGATGACGCGCGAGAGGTCGGCTTTGTCGGTATGGACGAGCCGCGCGTCCGGCGGGGCTTTGCCGCTAATGAGGATGGTTTCGGCGGCGGCTCGGTTGAGGGGGCCGCGGAGGTTTCCCGCGCCGTCGTCAATGTACCAGACGATCCCCAGCTCGGGGACCTGATCGGCGGGCACCCAGGTTATCTGGTCGGTTGAGACCTCATGACCGGGGAGAATGCGGCCTTGTTCGGCCCACACGACGATGCCGGGTGTGGATACGGGACCGAAGAGGGGCTTACCTGTGATTCGCAGGAACCACTGGCGGGTATCTGTTTTGTCGGCGTTCATGATCGGGGTATGTGGAGGAATCAGGCCTTTTTCTGGCGTTTGAAGATGCCGCTGCTGCCCTCGCCGATCTTGCGCAGCTCGGACTGGGCCTGCGCCTCGATGGTGGCCAGCGAAAGGGACGCGGCGGTCTTTTTCCCGGTTGGGGATGCGACCGGCGGCGGGGCTGCGGCGGGCTCGGCGACGATGACGGCGTCTTCGGTGGATGCGGCGTCTCGGGCGGCGAGGGTGGCCGCAAGCTGCTGGGAGAGGCGGCGCACGCTCTCGATCCGAGCCGCCTGTGCCTGGATGTGGTTGTTGGCTGCGGCGTGTTCGTGTCGTGCGTGATCGGCCTGCGCGCGCGCATCGGCCCGCTCCTGTTCGGCGTGGTGGAGCGACTGGCGGAGCAGCGCGGCCTGGCGTTTTGCCTCGTCGGCATCCTGGCGGGCTTGCGCCAGAGAGGTCTCCAGTTCCTCGGCGCGTGTCAACAGCGCTTTCGTCTCGGTCGCGGTGCCGCGCAGATGTGCGATTTCCGATTCCAACGCGGCAATCCGGCTTTCTTTCTTGATGCTGTCGGCTTGAAGGCGGTTTTGCGCGGCTTTGAAATCTTGGCGCTCGGCGTCGAATTCGTGATCGCGCGCCTTGAGATCGGACTGGGCTTGATGCAACCCGCGCTGGAGGGTTGCGGCGTGTTGTTCCGCCGCTTCGGCGCGCGCGTGCGCGTCACGTCGAGCGGTGATGGCAGCCTGAAGTTCGGCAGACTGACGCGTCGGTTCCGGGGCGCCAGGCTGCTCCCGTCTGAAGACGCCGATGGCCGCCTTGAGTGATCCTTCGCGGATCAGTTCGTCCAAGGCGTTTCTGTGGATCGGCCCATAAAACGTGGCGGGGGAGATCTCGGCGATCCAGTCCATGTCGAGACCGAGGGTGGTGACTGGCACCCAGTCCGCTCCGTTCTGCGAGGCTTCGCTGGTTGGGGCGACCCGGCCGTCATGTGCCCAGTTTCGCAGGGTTTCGGTTGAAGCCGGACCGAATGTTGCCCCTTTTTCAGTGCGAATCGTCCACTGGATTGCGTCAGCCGTTGGGGATGATTGTGCGGACACGGTAGTCACATCTCCGGGGTTGCGGGTTGTTGTGTGAAAACGACAGGGTGCAGTGTAGCGGATTCTCGCCACAGGCGCAAACCGTTAATCCTTTTTAGACAAAAGGCCATGACCGTGCCGGCGCGCGCAGGGCTACTCTTTTGGGA
>CAZOJL010000174.1:0-6962 GCA_964580075.1 uncultured Akkermansia sp.
CCTGGGCGACGCCGGGCGTGTAGGCCAGGCAGAGATCACGCTGCGTACGCAGCGGTTTGGTGAGGCGGAGCCCGACCTTGCCATTCAGATGAAACGCCAGTATTTCTTCGCGGGAGATTGCGGGTGTGGCCATAAGACTGTTCCGATCCGTTTCCGGTTGAGTGGGTGTAATAAGTTGAAGAACGGTACCGTGTCAGAGCGGAAAAAGCGGGCGGCAAGGAGTGAACCGTAATCATCGCGTCTTGCGGTGGTTGGTCGCATAGATCGCGGGCGATTCGGCGGCATGGGCCCGTTCTCCGTCCGCCGCGCCGTCTTTCCGCCAACGCGGCGGGAGTTCCAGATGCCCGTCCGAGCGGTCGTACTCCTCGACGAAGGAACGCACCAGCAGGCGGATCATGGCCGAAGCGTTGAGCCCCATCCGTTCGGACGCCTCCTTGAGGCGCCGCTTCTCATCCAAATCCAGCCGCACCGGCAATGACGCTTTCTTCTTCACGGTGCAAATAGCTTATCACGCCGATTCCGCGGGGTCAAGAACGGGAAAAAACCGTGAAAAAATCCGCTTGCCGTTTGTAGCGCGATGCGCTACATTTCACGCATGAACGGAGCGGAGACAGACGCACCTCTGAATATTCGGCTTCCCCCAGAGTTGATTTGGAGGGTCGGGCGGATCGCCACGAACCGCGGCGTGTCTCTTTCGGAAGTCGTCCGCGCCGCAATCGTGGACGGACTGAACAAACTGGACGTCGGCGGGATCGCGGCCGTTGGAAACGCCCCGGCGTCCGCCCGCCGTGAACGCCGAAATGAAACCGGAGTAAAAAGCGTTGGATCGGCATGAAAGCGCGAACAAACAGGACTTCTGATACTCGGTTGGCTGTAAGGCTATTGTTGATCGATGATCATCGATCCATGATTGCCGGTGTGGCGCGGCTGTTGGAGGATGAGAAGGACTTTGATGTGGTCGGCGTCGCCACGACCCTGGCCGAGGCTAAAGCGGCGCTGCTGGCCCAGCGGCCTGATGTGGTGTTGCTTGACCTGCAATTGGGCAAGAAGGAGAGCGGGTTCTCTTTTGTGTCACAGGCTATGTCGGTGCGGCCCGAGATCAGGATCATCGTTTTTTCGACGTTTGACGATGCCGCCTACCGTCGGCAGGCCGAGACGCTGGGCGCGTGCGGATACGTGGTCAAGGGCGAGGATATCGCGGTGCTGAAGGCGACGATTCGGCGGGTGGCGGCGGGGGAGGTGTGCGCGTGCGGCGGCGGCTCTGCGGCGCGCGGGCTCTTGAAGACCCTTTCGCACAGTGAGGAGCAGGTGGTTCAGTGCCTCTTTCGCGGGCTCTCCGAGAAAGAGGCCGCAAACGAACTCGGGATCACCGCCTCGACGGTGGCGACGTACGTGCATCGGGCCAAAGAAAAACTGGGTGTCAAATCGGTGTTTCAACTGATCGCCGGCGTCGGCTGGCCGCAGGTCAAAGAAGAAACGGGGGCGTCATGGCGTTGACGGGTTGGACGAAACGAAGCTACGGGTGCGCGGTCGCCGACGACGCCTGCCTCGCGGTGGGTGTGCGCTACCATGCCGCCGACCGGGTGCTGCGGGTGGAGGAGGCATGGGCCGGAACCCTTTCGGACAAAAGCTACACCTCAAGGCTCGCGCGCCGACTCGGCCGCAAACCGCTCTGGGTGCCCCTGGCGCTGAATTCCGACGGCGAGCGAGGCGACATACGGATCTTGGCCGTGGACGACGACGACGGCAAGATTAAATTGCGCGAGGCCGTGGTCACGCAGCTTCAGGCCGAAGAGGCGGATAAAATGGGCGCCTACACCCGTGTCTCGGCCCGTTTTGATTTGGGATCGAAAAAGACGCATGTCATCGGCGCTTCGGCGCCGGAGGCGGCCGTCGTCCGCACACGTGGGAAATGGTCTGAGCGCGGGTTCCTGAAGCCCTGTGTCGGTTCGCTCCATATGGCGGCGGTCAACCTCTTTCTCGCCCTCCATCCCGATGCGCGGGCCGATGAGCCGCTGCACCGCCTGCTCGCGTGTCGGTTAGACGGCGCCGATTATTTCTGCTACCTCCGGCGGCAGGCGTTCATGGACAGCGGCGTGAGCACCGGCGGCGGCGAGGGTGTCGAGAGCCTGCTCGACCATCTCGGCGCGTGGGGCGGGAAATTCGAGCAGAAACACCATTTTTCAGAAAATGCGTCAATCCGCGCCTATGTGGTACAGGCCGGGGCGCCCTCTCCCCGCCAAGAGGAACTGCGCGACGCCCACCTCGATTTCTGGGGACTGCCGTGGGGCACGGCCGTGACCTTTGCCACGGCCGCTGTCGAGGAGACCCTTCGCAACATCTGCAACCCCCTCGCGCTCCCCGCTCTGGGGCTGGCGCTCCACGGAGTGTGACCCATGGCCTTGTTCTACCAGATTGACTTCACCGCCGCGCGGCATTCCCGTCGCAAGACGTGGTCATGGATTGCGCTGGCGCTCTTTCTGTGCCTGCTGGCCGGGCTCGCCCTTTGGGCGCACAGCCTCTACGAGGAGTGGAAGAGGCCGGACGCGCATGCGCGCCTGCAGCAGGTACACCTGCTGGCCGACCGCGTGGCCGAGGGTCTTGACCGTTGGCGTCAGATGGCCGCGCTCTATGCGGAGGTCAGCCCCTATGTCGCGCAGGAGGACGAATTGCCGCCGCCGCTCATGCTGCGCAAGCTCGACGGACTGGTCGCTCAGGGCGTGGTTCCCGGTCCGGGCGGATGCGACATGCTCCTTCTTCCCGAGCGGCTGGAGCTGAACCGGGCGGGCACCCTTAGGCTGACTGGCTCCTCGCCCCTCCCGGAAAGGGAAAAGGCGGCCCATCGCGCCGCGCTGGCCGCGTGCTTGACCAACGCCGTGGCCCGTGCGGGGGTGCCGTGGAGGGGCACGGCCGACGTCCGGTCGACCTGCGCGATCAACTGGGAGAAGGCCGTTTCCGGCCCGGACGACGTGGCGACCCGGTGTACGCTCGTGGTCAGGTTCGACGTGCCGCAGGCGCCCGCTTTTCCGCCCCCGCCGCCCGAATTGGTCGCCGCGGTCGATTCCCTCGACGGCTGGCGCAAGACCGTGCGCGCCGTCAAACTCAAGGCCGGATCGGGGAGGCTTGAGTCGGTGGACACGCTATTGCGGCAACTCGTCGCCGACAACCGCTCGGCGTTGGGAGAGAACTATATCCGGATCGAGCAGTTCGCGAGGACTGCGGTCGATCCGCTCGCGGTAACGCTTGAAATCAAAAAGACGTTGGGGGGGATCGCCACCACCGGCATGGTCGCGTTTGAAGAGGCCTGGCGGGCGGTCGCGCAGCGCCGGTTGTGGCGCGACGCCTCGATCGACAAGCCGGACTTGGATGCGCTGCTCGCCGATTTCGGGCATTGGTCCGGCCAGATCCCCCGCAGGCAGGATCTCGAGGCGAGCGACCGTCAGGCAACCGCCTATCTGAACGCCATGACCAACGGCGTCCACAGCAAGCATATCACGGAGGAAAAGAGCTTTTGGAAGGATGTCCTCGAACCGGCGGCCTCCGACGGCGGCCGTTTTGCCGCCACCCAGGTGCGGGAGGTCGATCTGGGACGAGGCGACGGCCGCGTCGCCTTTCCCGTGTGGCGTGTGGCGGTTGGCGTAGGCGACGCCAAGTCGTCGGCGACGCCGCTGACGTTGGCCGACGTCACTGCGGTCTTGTCCAACCTCGAAACCAATGCCGCAGGCCTGTGGGTGACAGAAGCCGTCTTGGAGTTTGATTCCGCCGCGGCCGTTCCGTCCGACCGCTGGAAAGCGGTCAGCAAGCTCTCCGTTGAAGGCCGGGTGCCATGCTGGATAGGCGCCCTGCCCAGACCGTAATCATCTGCAACTCCTTTGTGATACAACACGGGAAAAACCTATGCCCCCCCCAACCGAACCGCCGCTGATCAGCAAGAAATACATCTACATGGTGCCTGTGATCGTCGTGGGCCTCGGATTGAACCTGGCGTTCAATCGCGAAGCCCGCGACCTCGTCGGCCTCAAGCCGGGCGGTGGCCTGAAGCTCACCCTGTTTCAGAGAAAAGGGGCGCAGCCCCCAGCCGCTGTGGCGAGGAAGAGCGCCTTTACCGCCGAGGAGTTCCGGGCCTTTACCGAGAGCTTCACCCAGCACGAAGTGGCTGGACTCTACATACCGCCCCCGCCTCAGGCACCGCCCGATCCCGGGGAGGATGCGCGAAAGCGGGCGGAAGAGGAGGCGCGACGGGAACGGGAACGGATCGCGTATCTGTGGCCGGTGCCGGTGCAGGGCGCGTTCCGCGATATGCACGGCCGCTGGACGGCGATCGTCTCCGGCCAGAACGTGCGCATCTCCGACAGCCTGGCCTCCGACGTGCCGGGGCGGTGCGGCTATTCGGTCCTCGCAATCGGGTGGCGCTGCGCCTGGATGCAGGTGATCCCCCCCGGCGAGGCGGTCGGGGCCGCGATCCCCGATATCGACTGGCCGGACGTGGCCCTGATCGAACTCGACCGCACCGGCCTAATCCGCCGCGAATACGTCCCGGCGCGCGTGCGGCTCGGGAACGGCGTAACCCTCGGCAAGGGCGATGTGCTGGAGTACAGGGCGACGGGCACCCGTTTTATCGTCAAGTATCTGTGGCACTCCGGCGTGGTGTTCGAGGCGGTGAAGGACGACAAGCGGGTGGAGTTCGCCTGCGCGCTGGTCACGCCTTGACCGGAGTTGCCAAGAAAGGTCAGCATGCCTCCTCTCTATCGCAGAGTGACAGTTAATTCCGACCTTTTCGGGGTCGCCGCCACGCTGGCGCGGCTGAAAGGCGGAGGCGCGGCTGCGGCAAAGATCGAAGCGTTTGAGGCCCACAACCACAAACTGCTGCACTCCGGGGTTCTCGCGGGTAAGCTCAATACGGCGTTCGTGCAACGGTTTGCCGCCAAAGATCAGACGTGGCTGCAGATCGGCTGCCTCCCTCTGGGCACGGGCGAGGACGAAAAGTACGGCCCTGCCGTGTGGGTGCTGGCCGTTGAACCCGATGTGTCGGAAACGCCCTGCTCGAAAATATGGGTCCGCCCCAAACAGCCAGCTCTGGACCCTGATGTGATTCTGCAGATCAAGGTGCTCCTCCACGACGCGCTCAAGGGGCGGGAACTGGTGTTTCTCTATACGCAGCGCCATATCGTGGATATCGCTATTGACGAGCTGTACATCAAGGCGAAACTGCCGGAGCCGGAAGACGAGGAGGGCGGCGTTGGGGCGAACGACACGGTGACGTTCATCAACGCCAAGCCGGTCCCTGACATCGACCACGTGGCGGTCGAGCGGGGCCAAGGTTGGCTGCGCACGGCGATTAACCATGGCGCCACCGACATCCATATCGAACCGGCCGAAGGCGGCGGCCGCGTCCGCCTCCGCCGGGACGGCGTCCTCGTCGAGTCCGAACCGTACGTGGGAGCCCCGCTCATGCGCCAGATCGTCTCCTGGCTCAAGGTGCAGGCCGACGTCGATATCACCGAGCAGCGTCGTCCACTCGACGGCAAACTGAAGCTCGCCCGCATCGTCCGCGGCAAGACCTACGAGGTCGACGTCCGCTTCTCCTCGATCCCCACGGTGTATGGCGAAAAAGTCGTGCTGCGCTTGCTCGACAAGAGCAAGCAAGCTGAGAAGTACCAACGCGAGCACGGCCTGCGCGGGGTGTTCCCGCCCGATGATGAAGGGCGGGAACTTTACACCGATTTCGCCGAAGCCATGAACTACGGCAACGGCATCATTCTGGTGACCGGTCCCACGGGCTGCGGCAAGACCACGACGCTGAACACGGCCCTGCGCCATCTCTTGGAGCAGCATGGCAACACGATGAACATCGTGACCGTCGAGGATCCCGTCGAATACACCGTCCCGGGCGCCAACCAGATCCAGACCAACGACATGGCGCAGATGACCTTCGCCAACGCCCTGCGGGCCATTTTGCGCCAGGACCCCGACATCGTGCTGGTGGGCGAGATCCGCGACGCCGAAACCGCCAACGTGGCGGTGCAGGCGTCTCTGACGGGCCACTTGATCCTCTCGACCCTCCACACGAACGATTCGATCGGCTGCGTGGAGCGTCTGGTCGATCTCGGGGTCAGCCGCTTCCTGATCGGCTCGACCGTGCGCCTCTTCCAGGCGCAGCGGCTGATCCGCCTCCTCTGTCCGGGGGAGAACCCCCCTCCCGGCGTCAGCGGCTGCTCGGTACAACTCTCGGAGGAGGAGACGATGCGCGAGGTGCAGGCCAGCCGGCTCTCCCCCTACGCCAGCCGATTTGAGGGGAAGCGGGTGTGGGAGGCGAACAAGGACGACCGTTGCGCCTATTGCGAGGCCATGGGCTACAAAGGCCGTCGCGCCGTGATGGAGGTGATCCCCATGCGCCCCCCCCTGCGCGCCGCCATCCAGAAGAGCCTCACCCGCGACGAGCTGCTCAGTGTGGCCCGTGACGCTTGCGGCCTGCGCAGCATGGTCGACTGCGGCATCGACCTCCTCCTCGCCGGCAAGACCGACATCGCCCAGGTCGAGGAGTTGGAGTTGGGGGATGGATAGAGGTGGAGGGTTCAGGGTTCGGGGTTCGGGGTTCAGGGGAGAGGGTTCGGGGTTTAGGATGGAAAAGTTTGCGCATCAATGTGTTGTCTTTCCTGAACCCTGATACACGGAACACTGGTTTTTCAGACCAGACTCGGGGGAAGGAGGCGGGGTGATGGGGGAGTATCTGAAACTGGAGGATTTGGATGTCTATCAAAAGCTTTGAATCACAAGCCACGTACGAAGCGTATCGCGCCCGCTATCAGGAATGCATTCGCATGCTGAACGGGCTTGAACGCGCCCTTGAGAAGAACCTGCCCGAGGCCGACCGCCGCTGGCCCGCCTCTTCCGTGCATGAGCACCCCGACGACATCTACCTGTGCGGTTTCCCCGACACCCCTTCCCCCCGACCCCCGAAC
>CAZOJL010000175.1:0-6921 GCA_964580075.1 uncultured Akkermansia sp.
TCGCGCCGTTTGCGCTGAAATGTTTAAGTAAAGGCATCGATCAAGACAAGATCGTTGAGTATATCGCCCACGCAAACAGCACTAGATGTAAAGACAGCACGATCGGATCAAAAGAGGGTAACCCGATAATGCGATCAAACTGCCGAGAAAACCTCGTGGGCGAAGTGATAATCATGCAACCCGCCATCATCGTGACTCAGGGGAAAAGGGCGAGGGAGGCATTGGCGGAAGCTTTCCGCGTCATCCGGCGCGTCGCCATGCCCGGATATCCGGATACCTTTTACCAGCTTGTCCAACTCGACGAGAACCATACGGCGATAATGATCGTTGCCAAACATCCATGTGCCCGTGGGAAACATGGATGGAAGCGCGGCGAGAAGAAGAGTTTTGTGGAATGGGCCGCCAAGAGCGTGCAGGAGCTTATTTCTCCCGCCTAACCGGTGAATAATTTCAAGCCGTCAACCGCTCCGCATGGTTGACGGCCGTTGTGCAAACACTGCGGTAGTGAACGGAGCGATAACCATGACCATATCAGACGTTTCATTTGACGGGAATGCATACACCGTGTATGACGAGAGCTGTCGCGAGGTGAACCGGATTTACGCCAACGGCAACGGTTACGGAGAACTGTGCGGGTTTGGCGATTGTTTTATAGTGTTTCAGAACAACGACTGCTACTTCATTGTGAATACCGAGAACGGTCAAGAGATCGGGCGGCTGTACAGCAGTAGCGTTGGGCAGTTCAAGCATGCAAACGGGCGGCTGATGGTGTTCAAGGACGGCAGCAAACTTGTCGTGTATGAGGTCAACTATTCCGGTGTTTCCGAGATCAGCAGCCGGTATGGTTGAAAGGGGTTGACTTCATTACGAGCTTTGATACACTGGCAGCACAATATGGGTTTCGCCATTTTGTCAGGAAAACCTATGGGATGCTTGTGGTATAAAGGACACTAGGGAGGACTTTTTGGTATGAGTATCGACATTGAGCGTTTTTACAAGCAACAATACCCTCAACTGAAACCGTATATAGGCACGAGATTCGGTATGGATGGAATGCCCGCAATCTTGTTAATTGCGGAAAGCCACTATGTGCCGGAGGATGAAGATACAAAGCAACACTTGGACGCCGAAAAGTGGTATGCGGGGGATCATGGCACAACTTCTGGATACACGCTCAGTTGTATCAACACTGCTGACATCTTCCCAACAATAGCAAAAAAACAACCAAACAGCATTCACGGTATTCTACCGCGCGAAATCAACAAGAATGGGCCGCGACTAGAAAACCTTGATATTCTAAAATACCTCGCTTTCTACAATTTCTATTTGCGCCCAGCAAGAGAATATTTGTGCTCAGCAGGAGATTTGAAGGGCCCCAAGGGGCTCGTCGTTACCCCACTTGACACGGAATATGCCAATGCGGCGTTCTCTTATTGGGTCAAGAAGCTGAACCCAACCGCAATCGTCTTTACCTCTAGAAACGCATGGAATCACCTCGACAAATCACTTCTGGGGAATATTCCACACGTTTCGCTTCCGCATCCCAAACGTCCGTGGTGGAACAGAACCAGCAAGAGATATGGCAATAAAACAGGATGCCAGATGTTTGCCGATTTCATTAAGAGTCTTGCGTGGCCTAAGAACTGACGGGAACCCTCTTGGAGTTGATTTCCCGCCAGCTCTCGCAGAACAGGGTCTTGTAATCGGCCCCACCACCACCGACGCCACCGCTGACACGCGGACGTAGGGTGTGGTGCGCGCGCTGTTGAACGAGACGGTTCGGCCCGTCCCTCATGCCGCCCTACTTGGTCCGAACCGTTCCGCTAGGCACCACCTTCTGGCACGGCATTTGCATGTCTGACATAGATGGAAAGGGGCAGCGCGCGTCTGACGGACGCTCGCCGCCCGTACACGGACGGCACGTGACCGGTCATGCGATAGGAATCGATATGAGGATTGTTCACAAATTACCCGCGCCAGTGGATGTTCAAGACGGCAAGGTGCCGGATTCGTTGCGGCGTCTTGCCGAGGAGGGCCTTGGTAGAAAAACCCCCGGTGCGGTTTCAGAAACTGCAAAAGCGCAACTGGAGTGGGAACTGCAATGGATAACCCGTACCGGCCGCGTAGGCCAGCATCTCATGCTGCGCGACATTTTGATGAAGGCCAAAGATCTAGGCATTCCCGTCAGCCCTGGCTTCGGCCGCGTGGGCAACTCCGTTCTCGCCTACGCACTCGGCCTCTGCGAACCCGATCCTTATGCGTACGGTCTCGTGATCGCGGAGTCCTCCCATATCTTCCTTGGCGGATTCGGCATCAACGTGTCCGCAGATCGCGTCCATGAGCTCATCAATTATGTGAAGGCTCAATATGCAGTTGACGACAGTTACAGGATGCTTGATCTTATCGAACTGCCAGCGCTGGACCTGATGCAGGCCGTTGTTGAGCGGGCTTGCGTGCCCGGCGATCATGGGTTCTGGTCCTCGGTGCCGCTCGACGATCCCGAGACGTACAAACTGCTGGGCGCCGGAGACACCGACGGCGTCTACCAGTTGAACACGGATGATGCCAAAAAATACCTGCGCGCATGGAGGCCGGCTACCTTCACGGATCTGCTCGTGTTGACGACGTTGAACTGGTGCGTTAGCGAGGCGCTGATTCCGGAGGTCATCGAACGCGCCCATGGCATGGGGTCCGTGCCATACTCGGATCCGTTGCTCGCGACCGTGACGGCCGAGTCCTACGGTTTCCTGATCTGGCAGGAGCAGGTCATAGGGGCGCTGACGGCACTGGCCGGTTTTGACGGGGATTCTGCAGACCGCGTGCGACGAATCCTGTGTAAGAGGTCTAAGGTCGATGTCGTTGAGGCTCAGGATCGCTTTATATCCGCGTGCGTGTCGCGCATGAATGTTCCGGAAGACCGGGCGCAGGCCGTGTGGCTCGAACTAGATATTAACTCGGTGAAGACGCGCAGCAAGGCGCACGCAGTCGCTCACGGACTGCTGACGTACAGAATGGCTTACCTGAAGGCGCATTGGCGCAAAGCGTTCGACGCAGCATTACTGGCTGGTAAATAGGCGCGAACGCCGGAGGTCACCCACCGCTGAGAAAAGTTTACCCTCAACCTTCATGACTTCTTACTCGCCGTTTCGATCTCCTGCAAAGCTTCTATGGCGTCGGGATATCCTTGTGCCGCCGCCAACCGATACCAGCGAAGCCCCTCCTCCCGGTCGCGAACACTAATTGGACCATTATATAAATACCCGGCAACAGCGTACTGTGCTCCACAGTGTCCCATTTCCGCCGCCTTACGAAAACAGTCAATAGCTTTTGCGTAATCTTTTGCGACGATCTTTCCTTCCTTCATGATACTCCTTCTCGTCTGTTGTTTGATATTCTGACTACGCGCCCGCGCCAGACTGCTCGCACAGGACGGCCGGTTGATTACGATGGCCAACGAAGCGCTTCGTCTGAGCGACAATCATCTGAAGTCGGTCCATCCTCTTCTGCTCCAGCATAGCCAGGATCATGCGGGCGGCGGCGTTGGCGTCTGACCCGGCATGATGGTGATCCAACTCGACGCCCAGATGACGGGCGACCGTCCCGAGATCATGCGCAGGCAGATCCGGCCAAACCACACGGGATGCCGCGAGCGTGCAGAAATAATCGCAGGCATAGGGCATGCCGTAGTGGCCGAGCAGGTGGCCGAGCACCCCTATGTCGAAAACGGCGTTATGGGCAGCAAGCAGCGTGTTCTCAAAATGCGGACGGAGTTCCTGAAACACGGTGTCGAAGCCCGGCGCGTCTCGGACAGTTTCGTGCGTGATGCCGTGAAGGCCGATGAAATCCTCCCGGAACCAGCCGATGCCCTTCGGCGGCTTGATCAGCCGCTCGACACGGGTCGTGATCTCGCCGGCCTCTATGACCGCGATGCCGATGGAACACGCGCTGGCGCGATTGTGGTTGGCGGTCTCGAAATCAATGACGGTGATTTTCATGCGTGCGCTGACTATCGCACGCAGCGTGCCAACGCCAAAAAAGGGGGGTTTGGAGTGATAAAATCGCGCGGTGGTGAGCAGAAAATGACCGGTGTGGGCAGATAGTGACCGGTGTGGGCAGAAAGTGAATGGGGAGAGGGATCGACGCGAGTCGACGCCAAGACGTGAATCGACTCGAGTCGAGACGTCTCGAGTCGAGTCAGGTCGAGTGGAGTCGTCTCGGGTCGGCTATTTCATTTCGACGATGCCGTCGCAGGCGGGATATTTTGAGCAGCCCCAGAAGGTCTCGCCGGTGCGGGGGCCTTTTCGGACCGTGCGCATGCGCATGGGAGCTGTGCACTTGGGGCAGGCGGGCGTGTCGTTCGCCTCGTCTTTGACTTTGTTGCGCTCCGTTGCCATGCGCTCCTTGAAGCCTCCCTCCTCGACGAACCGTTCGCCCTGAGCGGCGAGCTGACGGCGCAGCAGAAAACAGGTCCGGTCGCAGAGGCGGACCATGGCGTTGGCAATCACTGCGGGATCGTCGCTCTTCAGCCACCTCTCGAATTTGGCCATTTCGGCGCGGACCGCCTGCGAGAAGCGCCGGATCTCATCCGGGCCGTGCTGCATGCGGTCGAGGCGCAGTTGCTTGATCAGCAGGCTGTTCTCGTCGACGTCCTCCCACGGGTCGGTGCCGCTGAAATGGATGAAATCCTCATAGTCCAGTTGCAGTTCCGTCAAACTCGCGCACGCAACGTCAGTCAGTTGAATCTCCGTGTGCGTGGAGGTCGCCGACCGCTCCGAGCCCTCGGCGATGTTCTGTCGCCCGGAGCGCGCCGCCTGCACCATCTGCTCCGTCTGCCGCCCGCTTTGGATGTATTTCCGGCAGAACGCCACCGTCCCGTAATAGACGATGGTCGCCAGCATGAAGGTGTCGAGACTGCGGTAGCCGCCGTGCGGCGTGAAGAGCGGGTGTGCCATGGGAACCTCCTTTGTGTTTTTGCGACGCGAACCGACGCCAGGACACGAATCGACTCGAGTCGAATCAGGTCGAAGAGGGTCGACTCGGGTCGACAAGATACTTGCGAGCGGTGTTGCGCGAGACGCCGAGGGCGGCGGCGGCCTGGCTGAGGTTCTGGCCGTGTTTCTCGTAGACGCGGCGGACATGAGCGCGGGTGGCGACTTCGAGGTTGTCGGGATAGCTCGCGGTCTGTTCCGAAGAAAGCGGCACAGCCAAGGTGCGATGTTCGGCGAGCAAGCGGCCGAAATCCCCTTCACCGGTGACCGAGGCGCGCTCAAGCACGTTGTAGAGCTCGCGGACGTTCCCCGGCCAGGAATAGCCGCCCAACGCCGCGAGGTGTGCGGCGTCGAGCCTGCGGCGGTGGAGGCGGAGCCAGTAGTTGTTGGCGATGTCGGCGATGTCTTCGGGGTGCTCCCGCAGGGGCGGCACGCGGATCGGGATCACGCACAGACGGTAGAAAAGGTCTTCGCGGAAGGCGCCGTCGCGCACGAGCGAGGGGATGTCGCGGTGGGTCGCCGCGATCACCCGCACATCGACCTCGACCTCCTCACGATCGCCGATGCGCGTGAACCGTCCACCTTCGAGCACTCGGAGCAGCACGCCCTGCGCGGCGGCGGGAAGCTCGCCGATCTCATCGAGGAAGAGCGTGCCGCCGTCGGCCAGCTCGAAGAGGCCCGGCCGGCGAGCGTGGGCGCCCGTAAACGACCCCTTCTCATACCCCAGAAAGCGCGACTCCAGCAGATCGGGGGTGACGCTGGCACAGTTGAAGGAGATGAACGGCTCATTCCGCCTCCGGGACTTGTTGTGGATCTGGACGGCGACCGTCTCCTTGCCCGTGCCGCTCTCGCCCAGAATCAAGACCCGTGCGCGGTCGTGCTGAGCCACCGTGTTGACCTGTTCCTGGAGCGCCCGCATCGCGGGGCTTCTTCCAACGATCTCGCGGTGGCCATACCGACGGTAGTGGGCGACGAGACTCTTTTCTGCGGCGCTCCAGTGCGTCTCGCCGATCCCTGTCGCCAGGCGGCGGATGGCGTCCGGGTAGGCATCCTCGTCCTGGTAATTGCGGTAGGCGAACATGAGCTTCCTTGACGCCGGTGGCGAGAAAAGACTGCTGGTTAGTGGCGAAGTACTGACAAAGCTTCGCAACTTCGTCTTTGCCCTGGTCGAATGTCTTACTCATAGGCGATCAATCCTCGTTCCGATTATCGCCGAACAAATAGCGTTTTATCCTACGTGCGGCAAGTGTATGACGGTTGCTGTTTGCAAACAAGGCTTATTCTTCTACGCCGCGTATTCAATCCGCGTAGCGGTTCCGTTCAACGTCAGCGGTGAGGCGGCGGTATCCCGTCGCCTCCAGCCGTTTGTTGGCGGGTGTTCGTTCTTTCGGCGTCCGTGTAGAGCGTATCTGGGCAGATGTCCTGTTCGTGGGGCCAAACAACGGTTCCGTATTCAACTCTTGCCTCCCGAAAATAGGCCGGGTCTTGCAGTTCCAGAAACACGCCGAACCCTAACAGGCTGTTACAATCGAAGACGCCACGCTCTCCATTCGTGAAGACAAGGGCCAGTCGGTAATTATCCTGCACCAGGACACTTCGAACTCTTGGATTCATGCGTTACCTCAGCGGTTCGATCTTGTAAGGATGTGAGGCAACTTATGGCGACGATTGTCGGCAAAAAACAGATGCACGATGATTCCGTAAAACATTGAAATGACTGGCATTGGCATTCCCCCGTTACTTCCACGCCCTTAGTATAACCAAAATCGGGAAAGCACTCAACCCGTTTTTAGTGTTATGGGCAACGAATAGCGTTTTATCCCTCGTGCGGCAAGTGTATGACGGTTGCTGTTTGCTAACAAGCGTATTCTTGCCGCATCTGCGATTCAGACAGTGGGGAGGCTGGCGGGGCGCGCAGGCTCTTGCGGGCGGC
>CAZOJL010000176.1:0-6899 GCA_964580075.1 uncultured Akkermansia sp.
ATACCGATCCCGACCCCGACGCCGATGGTCCCATCTCCAAAATGAGAATTGCTGTTCCCAGATTCATCCGTATTGCCTTCACCCACGTCTTTGGGGTATACTATTCGATCAGTCCGGCACAGAACCGCGTTTTGCATATGAGGTGCTTTCCGACTGGGGTGACAGGCGTTGAGTTCACGGGGGAGGGGATCCCATGTTGTGCGAAAAATGCAGGAAGCGGCAGGCCGAAGTCGCGATCCGGGAGGAGTTGGGGGGCGGGACGCGTGAGCTATACGTGTGTTGCGCGTGCGCGGGCGCGGGCAAGCCCGGTGCGGGCGAGCCCATTGAGCAGAAAGTGGCGTCCATGGTCGAACTCATCTTTGATGTCGCCATGGGCCTGGCGATCCGGCCGGCCGAGGCGCAGGCGGTACCCGGCGACCCCGTGTGTGCGGTCTGCGGGATGTCCCGGCAGACGTTCCGCAAGCGGGAGCGTTTGGGGTGTGAAGCGTGTTACGCCGCCTTCGGACGCGATACGGAGGCGATGATCCGTGACATGCACGAGGGGGTGCGCCATGTTGGCAAGGTGCCGGCCGGTGCGGCTGTCGCGCGGACGCAGATCGAGCTGGAACGGGCCTTGAAGCGGGCGGTTGAGACACAGCGTTTTGAAGAGGCGGCCCGGTTGCGCGACGAACTGGCTGGGCTCTCCCCACAAAACGCAGCCTCGGGGTCGGACGGATGTCGGGAAGCGGGTGTGGAAGGAGGCGGGCATGTTGCTCCATGAACCTCTGGAAGCGGGCGACAAGCGGGCCCAGCCCAAAGGCCAGCCTCCCGAGCCGCAGATCATCGTGAGCAGCCGGGTGCGGCTCGCCCGCAACCTGCGGGGCGAGCGGTTCCCGGATTGGGCGTCGGAGCAGGAGCGCGTGGATGTGCTCCGGCGGGTCGGCGCAGCGGCGGTGCAGGCGGCGGAGCATCCGGATGCCAAGGTCATCCCGATCGCTCAGGTTGACGGCGTGCGGATGGAGACGATGCTCGAACGTTCCCTCATCAGCCGCGATCTGGTGGATCGGGGGGCGGGCGCGGGTGTCGTTTACGCGGGAGTCCGCTCGCTTTCGGTGATGATCAACGAGGAAGATCATATCCGTATCCAGGCGTTCTCGCCCGGTCTGGCGCTGTCGCGCGCGTGGGAGATTGCGGATGCGTTTGATACACGGCTGGAGAAACTCGTGCCGTATGCGTTCTCGGATCGTCTGGGGTATCTGACGGCCTGTCCGAGCAACATCGGGACCGGGATGCGGGCGAGCGTGATGGTCCATCTGCCGGGATTGCGGGTCAGCGGCGAACTCGAAGCGGTGATCCGGGGCTTGGAGCGGCTTCGCTTTACGGTTCGGGGTATCGGCGGCGAAGGCTCGGCCGCGTCCGGTCACCGGTTCCAGATTTCCAATCAGGGGACCCTCGGGCTGGAGGAGCGGGCCGTGATCGCGTCACTCGAACGCGTGGCCGTCGAGGTGGCGCGTCACGAGGGGTTGGCTCGCAAGCGGGCGTTGCGCGACATGCCCGTGGTCGTGAAGGATTGCGTGGCGCGGGCGCTGGCGATTCTGCAGCACGCGCACCTGATTCAGGCCGATGAGGCGCTGGACTATCTCTCGGCTGTGCGGATGGGGGTCGAGATGGGGATGATTCAAGATGCCGACCCCGACAGGCTTGAGATGCTGGAATTGATGGTTCAGCCCGGTCATTTGCAAAATTATGTGAAAGAGGAACTCGACCCCGAACAACGGGACATGCGCCGTGCCGACATGTTGCGCGAGCGACTCAACCTGTGGACGGTAAACGAGTGGCTTGTGCGGAAGGCCAGGAAACGACTGATCGTGAGGGATAAGAAATGAGCGGATTTGACGGTTTTACCGCGCGCGCGCAGCGTGTTATCCAACTGGCGTCCAAGGAGGCGGAACGCTTCAATCACCCGTACATCGGCACCGAGCACATCCTGCTCGGGCTGATCGCGCTGGGCGAGGGGATCGCCGTCGAGGTGATCGAGGGAATGGGTGTTTCGCTTGATGACATCCGGCTGGCGGTCGACCGGATGGTCGGTCAGGGCGGCGAGACGCGGACGCTGGGGGCGAAGCCCTACACGCCCCGAGCCAAGAAAGTGTTCCAGTTTGCGGCCAACGAAGCCCGGATGCTCGGTCAGCCGGAGATCGGCACCGAGCACTTGCTGCTGGCGCTGCTGCGCGAGGGAGAAGGCGTCGCGGCCCAGGTGCTCTTGGGCTTCAACATCACGATGGAGGATCTGCAGGCGGCGGTGAACAAGTACCTGGAGGCCAATTTCGACGAGGACGATGGCGCGGCCGACGGCTCCGCAGGCCGGCTGTCGCCGCCCGCCGGCTCCGCCGCGAACGGCGCGCCGCCGAAAGCGGGGGAGACCGCCGCCAAGGCCAAAACCAAGACGCCGGCGCTCAACGCCTTCGGCCGCGATCTGACCGAGCTGGCGAAGAAGGGCGCGCTGGATCCGGTGGTCGGGCGCAAGAACGAGTTGGAACGGGTGATCCAGATCCTGTGCCGCCGCACCAAAAACAACGCGGCGCTGCTGGGTGAAGCCGGGGTGGGCAAGACCGCCGTGGTCGAGGGGCTGGCGCAGGCTATCATCGCGGGCGATGTCCCCGAACGGATGCGCGGCCGGCGGGTCGTCGCGCTCGACATGGCGCTCATGATCGCGGGCGCCAAGTACCGCGGCCAGTTCGAAGAGCGGATCAAGGCGGTGATGGAGGAGATTCGGCGCGAGAAGAACGTGATCCTCTTTCTCGACGAGCTGCACACGATCGTCGGCGCGGGCAGCGCCGAAGGGACCATGGACGCATCCAATATCATCAAGCCGGCGCTGGCGCGCGGCGAGCTGCAGTGCATCGGCGCGACCACGCTCAATGAATACCGGAAGTCGATCGAGAAGGATGCGGCGCTCGAGCGGCGGTTCCAGACGGTCCGTGTCGACGAGCCGACCGTTGACGACTCGATCGCCATTCTCAGGGGAATACGCGAACGGTACGAGCAGCACCACAACGTCCTCTACTCCGACGACGCCCTCGTGGCGGCGGTACAGCTCACGGCCCGCTACCTGCCGGGGCGGCAGCTTCCCGACAAGGCGATCGACGCGATCGACGAAGCGGGCGCGCGCGTCAGGATGTGCTCCGCGGTGCGGCCGCCCGACCTTCGGGCGCACGAGACGGAAATCGCCGCTATTGTGAAGCGCAAGGACGAGGCGATCAAGGGACAGCACTTTGAAGAAGCGGCGGCGCTGCGCGACGCCGAGCGGCAGGCCAAGGAGGAACTCGAACGCATTGTCAAGGCGTGGCGTGAGGAGCACGCGGAGAAGGCGCTGCCCGTGTCGGTTGACGATATCATGGCGACGGTGGCGCGCATTTCCAACGTGCCGATGGAACGGATGAGCGAGGGTGAACTGGCCCGTCTGTTGAAACTGGAAGAGACGCTCAAGGGCGTCGTGATAGGCCAGGAACCCGCCGTGCAGGCCGTGGCGCGGGCGTTGCGACGGTCGCGGGCGGATCTCAAGGACCCCCGCCGCCCGATCGGCACCTTCATCTTCCTCGGTCCGACCGGTGTGGGCAAGACGCTTCTGGCCAAGGCGATCGCCGAGCGGATGTTCGGCGACGAAAAATCGCTGATCCAAATCGACATGTCGGAATACATGGAGAAGTTCAATGTCTCACGCCTGATCGGCTCGCCGCCCGGGTATGTGGGTCACGAAGAGGGCGGTCAGCTCACCGAACGGGTGCGTCGGCGTCCCTACAGCGTGGTGCTGTTCGACGAAGTCGAGAAGGCGCACCCCGACGTGATGCACATGCTGCTGCAAATCCTGGAGGAGGGAAAGCTGACCGACAGCCTCGGCCGCCAGGTGGACTTCCGCAACACGGTGGTGATCCTGACGTCCAACCTCGGTTTTGATTTCGCCCGCTCCAACACCGGGCTCGGTTTCACGCGCGGCGACGCGACGGATGATTTCGAGCGTCTTAAGAGCCAGTTGCTCACCGAGGCGCGGATGGTGTTCAAACCCGAGCTGCTGAACCGCTTCGACGATATCATCGTCTTCCGCAAGCTCGAGCGGGAAGATGTCGCAAAAATCCTCGAGTTGGAGCTGGCGCGCGTCCGCGGCCGGTTGACGAGTCGGGAGATCACGCTTGAGGTTTCACCCGAAGCGACGGCTTTCCTCATCGACAAGGGGTACGACCCGGCGCTCGGCGCCCGCCCCCTGCGGCGCGCGATCGAGCGTTATGTCGAAGACCCGCTCTCCGACGAACTGCTCCGCTCGGGATTCAAGGCCGGACCGATCCGCGTCGAGCCAGACCCCGACAGCGTCGGGCTGAAGTTCCGGTATGCGGCGGCCGAGGTTGTGGCGGCCGGAGTGTGAGTCGGCAAATTGCGCTGGATTAAAGATCACAAAAAGCCCATGATGGCGACGATTGTAAAACGGATCAAGGCAGAGGAGATGAGATTATGACGGCTGACTTCGAGAAACGGGTGCGGGAATTGATTGCCGAACAGTTGGGTGTGACCGTCGATCAGGTCGTCACCGACGCCAATCTCGTCAGCGACCTGGGCGCCGATTCGCTGGATGTGGTCGAACTGATCATGGCGCTTGAGGATGAACTGGGCGTGGAAGTTCCGGACGAGGATGCGCAGAAACTGGCCACCGTGGGTGCGGTGCTGACCTATCTGAAGGAGAAAGGGGTCGGCTCCAAACGCGGCTGACGGGAATGAAAACGGGATCCCTTTGGCTCGACGACGCGGTGTGGATCGGCTCGGTCCGCATGGCGTCTTCTCTTTTTACCCGTATGCGGGGACTTCTCGGCTGCCGCGGCCTCGGGCCGGGGGCCGGACTGCTGATCGAGTCGTGCGGCGCGGTGCATACGGTCGGGATGCGGTTTGCGCTGGATCTGGTGTTTCTGGATGCGCAGTGGCGGGTCGTGACGTGCGTGTCCGGCGTCCACCCCGGCCGCTGGTGCGTGCCGGGCGGGCGGCGCGCCCGGCGGGTCGTCGAGGTCGAAGCCGGCTGGTTGGATCTCTCACGTGCCACGACCGGCGCGCAGGCGCGGTGGGTGGGCGAGAGGTGATCCTAATCGAGGCGCTTGCAAAACCTCCTTCGTCGGTTCTGCAAGAGCCTCAATCTTCGGGATTGAAGAGTTTCCAGGTCAGCAAGCCGCCTGAAAGGTTGGCGGCGTTGAAGCCGTTCTCCTTGAGGATGCGCTCCGCCAGGTAGCCGCGCAGACCGACGCGGCAGAAGGCGACAATGCGCTTATCCTTCGGCAACTCGTTCAACCTGCCGCGCAACTGGCCCAGGGGAATGGCCTGACTGCCGGGCAGGGAGCCGGCTTCGACTTCCGCAGGTTCGCGTACGTCGAGCAGAAGAGCATCCCCGGGCACGGCGTCGCACTGGACGAGGGTGGTGTCGCCGCATAGCGCGTTGGCGGCAACCATGCCAGCGAAGTTGACGGGGTCCTTGGCGGAACCGAAGGGCGGCGCATAGGCCAACTCCAATTCATTCTCCGCTGCGATGCGCCCCTGGCGGTTGGCGGGCCCGGCTAGGGGAAACAAGGCGGGCTCCCCAAAGACCAGATCGCGCGCGGCGGCCACGTCCCCCACCGCATAAATCGCGGAATCGCTGGTCTCCATCTTCTCGTTGACCTGAATGCCGTTACGCGGCGTCAGCGTCAAACCGGCTGCAGCCGCCAGTTCGGAGTTGGGGCGTACGCCGACGGACAACACCACGAAATCAGTCGCCACCGCGCTGCTGTCATCCAATTGAACGTGGAGGTCTCCGGACTGGCGCCGGATTTCAACCACTTTGCGGCCCAGATGAAGGCTGATGCCGTGACGTGACAGTTCCGAATTGAGCGGCTGCGTCATTTCGCGGTCGAGCGTGGACAGCACCTGAGGCAGGAGTTCGACCAGCGCCACCTCCAGTCCGCGATGACGGAGGTTTTCGGCCACTTCCAACCCGATGAATCCGGCGCCGATCACGACCGCGCGGCGTGCCCCCTGCTGAATCCGCGCCACGATACGATCCATGTCCGGGATGGTCCAGAGCTGAAAAACATCGGGATCGTCAGCTCCCGGGATCGGGGGGCGGATCGGGCTTGATCCGGTGGACAGAATCAACTTGTCATAGGATTCCTCGTAGGAGCGGCCCGAGCGCAGGTCTTGCAACGTCACCCGTTTTCCGGCTCTGTCGATGGCCGTTACCTCCTGCAAGGTACGCACATCGATCTGGGTGCGGGCACGAAACTTCTCGGGTGTTATCAACAGCAGACTGCCGCGGTTTTCGATGAGGTTGCCGATGTGATACGGAAGGCCGCAGTTGGCAAACGAGATATACTCGCCGCGTTCCACGAGGATGATTTCGGCAGATTCGCTGAGTCTGCGGGCACGGGCGGCGGCGCTGGCGCCGCCCGCCACGCCACCCACAATGATGATTTTCATGAATGAGCCTCCGGATGGGGTTGGATGGGGGTGAAACGTTGTAAATGGCCGGCCATGCAGTGGAAGAGCTGCAGGAAGTCGGGATTGCGGATCATGCAGAATTTGCGGATGCCGTCCTTGCGGCAGCAGATTAAGCCCTGCGCTTCCAGGATGGCGCTTTCAGAATGCGCAGTTGCCGGAACATTCGAGACGGACTGCATGACATATCTTTATACAATATGGTTGTAATCCATGCAACTGAATAGGGCGCATGGCAGTTCTGATGAGGGGTACTCCATAATCGTAATCCCCCAACCCTCGCCGATCCGACTCGTAGACTGCTCCCTGCTCATGCCGGGGCAAACGCATCTACTATTCAGGCAATTTTGCCTATTCCGGCTCTCGACGCCGTTGCGAGGGGTCTGCATTCGTGGCGAAGCCGGGAAAAGCGG
>CAZOJL010000177.1:0-6843 GCA_964580075.1 uncultured Akkermansia sp.
TCGAGATGCCGAGGAGCGCTTCGCGGCGGGCGATGCGGGTGGAGACGTCGCCGAGGTACTCGAAGTCGGTATAGTCCGCCTGAAGGGTGCCGAGGATCGCGGTGGCGATGCAGGCTTCGCGGAATTTGTCCTCAGTATCAACGCGCCCCATGTTGATTTCGCAGAGGTTGCAGAAGGCAAATCCCGACTGGCCGTCAATCTGCGGGTAGAGGCCGATCTCCCCGCAGGGGTTGAAGGTCGCCTCTAGATTATCTGTCCAGACAAAGCCGGGTTCGCCGAATTCGCGAACGGATTTCATCAGTTTGGCGAACTGCTGGCGGTTGGTCGTGGAACGGAGGAGGATGGCGGAGTTGTTTGATCGGGCGCGATGGGGGTTTTCCGAGAACCAGTTGCCGGTCTTGGCCGTGGCCATGAGATCATCATCAGGCGAGAAGAGGCAGATCGTGGCGGAGCGGCGCACACCGCCGGAGAGAACGGCATCGGAGGCGTGCATCATGATGTCGTAGGCATCGATCGGACGCAGGCGTGTGAGACCCTGTTCGAGGCGGGCCTCCACAAGTGCACGGATCAGCTCGAGCGAGCGGCGGAGCGGTTCGGGTCCCGGGGCGCGGCCCATCCCGGAGGAGATCGGCCGGCCTTTGGGACGAACGAGCGTGTAGTCAAAATCGACGATCCGGTTGGCGTATTCCGGGAAAGGCTGGTCCGATTCGAAATAGGATGAGAGCAGGACGCCGAGGGCGTCGGACCATCCTTCGATCGTGTCGGGCACCTGGAATGTGGCGCGGGTGCCCGAGGGGCGGGAAAAGCCGGGAAGCTTCGCGATATGGTGCAGTTGGACGGAAAAGCCCACGCCGCAACCGCAGAGGAGGAGCCACAACGCCTCCTGAAAGAAACGGGTGCGGTCGCAGTACGAGGTGGTGCAGTTGTAGATACGCGCATGCTTGCGCAGGATCGGGTCACCTCCGAACTGCATCGCCCGCTGCGAGCCGAGCATCAGCCGTCGTTTCATTGCCGCCTCGCAGGTGATCAGAAGATCCTCAACCTCGATCCCTTTGGCCTTGAAATGGCGACGGTGCATGTCAATCACCCGCTCGACGGCCTCTTCGAAGGATTCGCGCCGCATCTTCTCGGGAATGTAACGGCTGTATTTTGACGTAAAAACATAGTTTTGAAGGGATTCGATGCTCATGGAGATGCCCCTGTTTGGATGAAGACCCTGGAAACGGGTCGCGTTCGAAGCCCAAAAACCAATTGAGCTGTTTGAATCAATATATAGTGGTCGGGGCAAAGAATGTCCACAACATTTAGTATTTATTTATTAACAAGGCGTAAGTCGTTGTTTTGCAGAGGAATGCAAAAATGGAACGTTTCAGATTGGATTGGATGCAAAAAGAACGATTAAAATGATCTGGTTTTTCATCAGGGCAAACGCATCTTAATTTTACCGCAAAAGCCGCCAATGAGCGGTTTCACTCGGATGCCTCACCCGTGAATACACGGACGGCATACCGGTGAAACCGCTGAATGACGGTAATCAACCCGGTTTTGAGCGAATGTTCGTTCCGCCGTCCGTGTATTCACGGGTGAGGCGGACGAAACATTCGCTCATATTTTGCGGTTTTTGCGAAAAGTGTTCCTTTTTTAGCAGCAGGGGAAGAAAAATAGATGCGTTTGCCCTGGGTTTTTCATGGGCTTGCCTTCACGGCACCCGTCACGCTATAGTACCGTCCGTGCGCGCGGCCCGTCGTCGGGCAGCCCCGGATTCATTCAAGAGGCTCTTTCAAAACCCTTGGAAGCGCAGGGAATCAGGGTTCAGGATCCCAGGATTCAGGCCGGAAACGCCTCCTGAACCCCGAACCCTGAACCCTCCACTTGCACGAACCGAAGGTTTTGCAAGCGCCTCTCAAGGAAACAGACGCGATGAATTTTAAAGGGATTATCTTCGATTTGGACGGCACCGTTTACCGGGGGACTGAAGCGGTTCCGGGCGCCGTGGAGCTCGTCCGCGACCTGCATGCGCGCGGCATCGCGATTCGGTATGCGACCAATCGCGCCAACCGTCCTGGATCCGAGGTGTGCGGGCAATTGCGCGACATGGGGTTGGTGTGCGAACCGAGCGACGTCGTGACGTCGTCGGACGCCACCGCCGCGTATCTCAAACCGGGACGCGTCTATGTCATCGGCGAGTTTGGCCTCGTGGATGCCCTCGGCCGGCGGGGGTTCGTTCTGGATGATCAGGCGCCCGATTATGTGATCGTCAGCTTCGACCGCACCTTCGATTATCACAAGCTGAGCGTCGCCACACGGCTGATTGAACGGGGCGCGCAGTTTGTGGCCACCAACACCGACCGCGCCCTGCGCCTTGAAAACGGCATCGCCCCCGGCACCGGCTCGCTCGTGGCTGCGGTCGAAGCCGCCACCGGAGTGGCCCCCCTGGTGATCGGCAAACCCGAACGGCCGCTCTTCGAGATGGTGCTCAAGGAGATGGGGCTTGCCGGGGCCGACGTGATCGCCGTCGGGGACAATCTCGAGACCGACATTCCCGCCGGAGCGGCCGCCGGGATGCGCACCGTGCTGATCCTCACCGGCATTTCGACCCGCGCCGACCTCGCCCACGCGCGCGTGCCTCCCACCTGGGTGGTCGAAACCTTCGCGGAATTGCGCGCGCTGATCGATCATCCGTGAACCCAAAAGGAGCCGTGAGCAGTAGAGGCGCTTGCAAAACCTCCGGTTTGTGCAAGCGGAGGGTTCAGGGTTCAGGCTGCCGGTTTTAGGTTCAACGGACAGGCATCCGTTCACATCGGGAGTGTTGCCGACGCGTTTTTTCGGCGGGCGATGACACGCAGGACGGTGTCCAGCACCCGGTCCAGCCGTTGGACGACGTCTTCGGCGAGGAAGCGGAGGACAATGTAGCCCTGTTCTTGCAGGAGAATGTCCTTCATGCGATCACGCCGGTAGGCCGTTGCGTCAGATAGATGCTGTGCGCCATCCACCTCGATCGCCAACGCAAACCGCCCGCACAGCAGATCAACCTCCATCGTGTCGGATTCCCCGAATGGAATCGGCAGCGGTCGGTTTAGCGCAAACAGCCCCTCGGTTTCCTTCAAGGTCTCCAGGCGGCGGAAAAGAAACGCCTCGCCTGCGCTTCGTGCCCGTGAGACACCGGTCATTCCGTCGGTAAGGGTTTTGGCCGCGAATACGAACAAGTCGGCCAGTGGCACATCCACCCCGTCGCGGATCAGCCGTCTGACTGTGGCGGCGTAGGTTTCATTCCAGAGGGGGTCCACAGGCAATTCGACCTCGGGCGGCCAGCCCGCCATGGCTCCAGCCGGGAGGAGGATGCGGTAGCCGATCGCTTCATATCCGCGGCAGCGCCGGTCGAACATCCTGGCCAGCATGCCGACGTTCAGATCGGCATAGTCGTGAATGTGGACCTCGTGCTTGCCGTCGTCAAGCCGGTGCAGGCGCCCGGCGTATTGTGCGACCACGCCCTTCCACGAGACAGGAAACGCGAGAAACAGGGTGTCGAGCCGGGCATCGTCAAAGCCCTCTCCCAAATACCGTCCCGTCGCTAAGATCAGGCGCGGCTTATTCCGCGGCACGGCCTCCATCCGAGCCTTCAAATCCGCCAGTTTCTTGCGGCCGAAGCCGCCCTTGAGCAAAAAGAACTCGGTCGTGTTGGGAAGCCGGTGTTTTAGCCCTGCCTCCAGCAAGGTGAGATGTTCAACCCGCTCTGAGAGGATGATCGGTGAGCGACCGGCTTGAAGGGCTGATGCGATCTCGTCGCAGATCTTGGCGTTGCGGCCGGCATCCCTGCACAGCTCGTCCATATAGCGTCGAAACCGCTTTCGCGGGACGGCCTCCTCAGACGCCTCCAATGACGGCTGGAAAGTGGTGGGCCGAACCTTGACCAGATGGACGAATGGCCGTCGGGCCGCCTGTTGTTTTGCGCTGACCCGATGACGGATCGGGCCGCACTGCATGAAGATGATCGGATGGTGTCCGTCCTTTCGGAATGGCGTCGCCGAAAGGCCCAGAACATATCGCGCCTTGGCTCGGCGAACGACCGACTCAAATCCGACGGCCGATACAGCGTGACACTCGTCGACAACCACATGCCCGTAGCGCGCGACGCAGTCGTCCTCGCCCTCTACTCGGAGAAGACTCTGGAACAGCGCAACATCGATCCGTCCGGTGAGCGTTTTACGTCCGCCACCCCATCGGCCGATGTTCTTTTCGGGAATGCCGAGAAAAGACGAGAGCCGTGCGACCCACTGTTCCTGAAGTTGGCGCCTGTGTACCAGAACCAGCGTGCTGACGCCTCGCTGCGCGATCATCCATGCCGCAAGCACCGTCTTGCCGAATGCCGTTGTTGCGGCCAATACACCGGTATCGGTTGCAAGCATCGCCTGCGCCGCCGCCCGCTGCTCCGGCCGCAACGTGCCGACAAACGCCACATCCAACCGTTCCCCGGAGCAGCGGCTGTCATGCAGAATCAGCCCGATGCCAGATGTCTGAAGCAAGGACTCAAGTTCTTCCAGACAGCCCCGGGGCAGGACGACGCGCCCCGAAACGAGTTCGGCGCAGGAGATGATGCGCGGAATGCCGAACGTGTTCATCCGCATCGCCTGAGCAGTGTAAAACGAGGGGTTCTGGAAGGCGGCCAACCGAATGATGCGGTTCAGTAGGGGAGCTGACAGCATGTTGCTCTCGACATACAAGCGGTCGCTCAGATGAGCTGTGATAGATGCAGGTCGATCTCCCTCGAGACGGAGCGGGGGCCTGACGGATTTTGGAAGAACACGCTGATCATCCTCCTCGTCAACAGGATACCGGACACCCAGTACGCCGCCTCGACCGCGCGCTTGCGAGACCACGGTCTCCACTTCCTGAGTCGACAAGCGGCGGGTTTGCGCCAGAAACGCCCATTGATCGTCATGCGGAGTGAAGGTGTCGTCAAGAAACAGCGTGTTGCCCTGTGTCCGCGCGTGTTTCTGAAGCGGGAGTGCAATCAGGTTGCCGAATCCGCCTTGGGGCATTGTGTCCTGGTTGGGAAATAGGCGGTCATAGGAATCGAGACTCAAAGGCGCATGGAGATCTGACGCAGCAGTCAGCGTGACGGACCCCAGCTCACGTGCCAGCCGTGCCGAAACCGGATGTGTGAAAAATAACCACAGGTGACAGCCGTTCCCGGATCGCGAGCGTTCCAAAACGAACGGCACGTTCATCTCACGGCTTGCGCGCAGTACGGCTGTGACATCTTCCCGCCACGCCGCCTTGTCAAAATCGATGGCAAGGAAACGGCAGGTATCGTCCGCCAGCAAAGGATAGACGCCCATGACGAATGGACGCCCCTGCTCATCGGCGCCCATGAGGTGGTACTTGATCATGATGTCGGAAACAGGGACGAATTGGCGGTTGGGGCAGCGGGCGCATGAAATGGCCTTTTTGTCACACAGCCCGCGCCGCCAAGCGTTGGCGCACATCGGTTGGTAACCCGAGCGCCCCGTCCGCACGCTCTCAAAACGATGCGGGAAGACATCGTCCCGCCCGTTGAACAACGCACGGAACAGAGCCACCTTTCGCTCGGGTGGAGAGGTGCGGGTGACATCGGGGAAGGGGTGTGTCGGCGTCAACTCCATGGATGCGAGTGTATACCGATTGACCTAGGCTTTCAACTGAATAGCAACAGGACGACGGATCAGGGGCGCATGGCAGTTCTGATGGGGTCGTTGATTCGTAATCATGATCATAATCGTAATCCGTTCTCCACCAGGAGATTAAGATTAAGATCAAGATCAAGATTAAGATCAAGATCAAGATCAAGATCAAGATTACGATTAAGGAGTAACCCTCATCAGAACTGCCATGCGCCCACGGATCAGGCCTTGTGCCGGTAGATGATGCGACCCTTGCTCAGATCGTAGGGCGATATTTCAAGCGTCACCTTGTCGCCGGCGGCGATTTTGATGAAGAACTTGCGCATCTTGCCCGAAATGTGGGCAAGCACTTCATGCCCGTTGTCCAGTTTGACACGGTACATCGTGGCCGGCAGTACTTTGACAACCGTGCCCATCACCTCAATGGCATCATCACTTGGCATACCCGAAGAACTCCGAACGAGCGTTAAAGACACACATCGCGGGCAGTGTACGCCACAATGCCTGAAACACGCAAGTGTCAAATCGAGTCAAAATGCAAGTTTGATCAGGCTGTGCTTGCATTGAATCGGCAAAACCGCTAGAATGCGCGCCACTTTCACCCCCAATGGGCCCCATTATGTTAATTACGCTGCTCAAAGCCAAGTTACATCACCTGCGCGTCACGCAAGCCGATCTCGAGTATCAGGGCAGCCTGACCATCGATGAGGATTTGATGGACACGGTGGGGCTGGTAAGCTTTGAGAAAATTCTCATTGCCGTCATGGAGAATGGAAATCGCCTGGAGACCTACGCCATTCCCGGTCCTCGCGGCAGCGGGGTCGCCTGTCTGAACGGCGCGGCCGCTCATCTCGGCTCGGTGGGCGACAGGCTGATCGTCATGGTGTTTTGCCAGATGACCCCTGACGAGGCCAAGGGCCATCAGCCGAAGGTTGTGCGCTTCGGACCGGGCAACCGGATTTTGGCACCGGGCTACTGACACCATGGACATTCCGTGCACGCGTGCTGAGATGCTGGCACTCGGCTGGGATGAACTCGACGTGGTGCTTGTTTCCGGCGACGCGCTGATAGACACCCCGCATTCGGGCACGGCGGTGATCGCCCGCGTCCTGATCGATGCGGGTTTCCGGGTGGGCGTCATTGCGCAACCCGATTGTCGTACGGCGGCGGATATCAGCCGCCT
>CAZOJL010000178.1:0-6779 GCA_964580075.1 uncultured Akkermansia sp.
TCTGTTTTCATGCAACTAGTTTAACAGACTAGTTGGGATATGCAACATCAGATTTATCGTATTCGCCTTGTACCCCCCTGCATCTCCTGCTAATCTTTTCGGTCCACGAAACGGTGGCGCGGGCACACGAAACAGCAATACGGAGTAAGCAATGTCATTACGCGGTGATTTCTGGACCTTCTCGGATGACGGCAAAGAGTTCTCTTTTACCAAGCGCGACCATAAGAATCCTTGGCGCAACTTGATCTTCACCGACCAGTTGAAGTCGAGTTTTACGCAAACGGGCGCTGGGGCGGTATTCGACCGGTCTCCCGCGAACGATAGCCTTTGCCCCGACAACAATCCGCGCCTCGTGGTCGTGCGCGATCAGGAGAACGGCGCCGTTTGGACCGTCAATGGCGTGGATTCGCCCAGGCAGCCCGCAGACTGGAAATGCACGCATGGCTTCGGCTATATGCGGCTGCACTCGAGAACCGCCGAGATTGCCGGGAGCGTGACCTATTTCGTGCCCGTGGACGAGACCACGGAGATTTGGCAGATCCGCCTGGAGAACACCGGCAACCGGCCACGCACGCTGCGCGTGTTTCCGTGCGTGCTCTGGCGATTCGGCATGGCGGGTTATGAGACGGGCTTCGATGATGTGTATTTTGCCGACAGCATGATCATCGGCAAATGCAATCACTGGCCGTTTGTTGACTACCGCAGCACCTACAACAAATTCGAGCGCACCTGGGATCGCGTGGGCTTCATGGCGTCGAGCCCGGCCCCGTCCGGCTTTGATTGCGTGCTGGAGACGTTTACAGGAGACGGGAGCTTCTCTGCCGGTGCCGAGGCCATCCAGGCCGGGAGTTGCCGGAACTCGATGCACAAGGGGTTGGATAGCTGCGGCGTGTTGCAACTGGACATCACCCTGGCGCCGGGTGCATCCGCAGACCTGGTCGTTCTGGTGGGCATGGCCAAGAATCCCTCCGATGCCGAGCGCATCCGGGCCACGTACGGAACGGTTGCTCAGGCGGATGCGGCGTTTGCCGCCTTGAAACAGTGGTGGACGGACTACCTGGGCCGGATGACCATCGAATTGCCGGACATGGAGATGACCCGCTTTGCCAACAACTGGCACCGCTACAACATGTTCACTCGGTATTACTCCCGGTTCGGCGTGCGCGACACGGCTCAGGACATGGGCGCGGTCACGGCGTATGATCCGGAGCGCGCCAGGGCGCGGCTGACCCTGGTCCTTGAAACGCAATTCAGCGATGGGTGCATGCGTCATGACGTCAATCTTCTCGGTTCGTTCCATCACCGCAGCATCAACTCCGACCTTCCGCTGTGGTTGACCTGGCTGACCGCCCGGCACATTCGCGAGACCGGCGACTATCGCTGGCTCGACCACACGTTCAGCTATGCGGATGGGGGCGAGGGAACCGTCTACGAGCATTGCGTGCGGGCGATCGACTACATCAGGCAGGAGAGCGGGCGGTTCGGACTTCCCCTCACCAAGTGCGGCGACTGGAACGACTGCCTGGTGGGGTCCGCCACCACCGGCGTCAGCGTCTGGATGGGATTGTTCTATCACCACAACCTGATGGATATGCATGAGCTGGCCATGCGCACGGGGCAGCCGGATGACGCGGCGCGGTTTCTCGCGCAGGCGCGCGCGCTGGCCGAGTCCATCAACACGCATTGCTGGGACGGCCGCTGGTACGTGCTGGCGTTTGATGATGACGGCGGCGTCATCGGCTCGAGCACGGAAGCGGAGGGCCGGATCTGGGTGAATCCGCAGACATGGGCGATTCTGTCCGGCGTCGCCCCGGCGGACCGGGCCCGGATGAGCATGGAGGCGGTCGAGGAACTGATGGACACGCCGGTGGGCATTCCCCTGATGGCACCGCCCTACACGAAGATTCAGAAGCGGATCGGCATGATCACGCGCTATGCCCCCGGCCATCACCACAACGGCAGCAGTTGGCACCACGCGGTGACCTGGGCCATGCTGGCGGAATGCCGGATCGGCCGCCAGGATCGCGCCTTGGAACTCTACAAAAAGCTGATTCCGGCCTACATGAGCCAGAAATGGGCCGAGCACACGGTCGAGCCTTATGTGTACGCCTCCTACACGAACACGGCGCCTTCCGGCCAGCTCGGTCGCACGGGCATCCCCTGGAACAGCGGCACCGTGTGCTGGATGTACCGGGTCCTGTTTGAGGGCTTTGCCGGGATCACTCCGGAATTCGACGGGCTGCGCGTGGATCCCCGGTTGCCCTCCATCTGGCCGAAGATCACCGTCAAGCGCCCGTACCGCGGCAGCGTCTACACGATCACGATCGAAGCACCCGATGGCGTCTCGAAGAGAGTGAAGGAACTGTACGTCGACGGCAAGCCGGTGGCCGGCAATCTGATCCCGATTCTGCCTCCCGGGCGCGAAGCCACCATCCGGGTCGTGGTCGGAGCGTAGTTGCAACGTTCATTTCCGCTTGCGTTGTCAAGATAAGCCGCTTATGATGTCGCCCGTATGAAACCAGTGCCAAAAGAAGTCACCGCTTATCTCGCGGCGATTGGACGCAAAGGCGGGGCGAAGAGTCGCCGTAACTTGTCCTCCGAAACCGCCCGCGACATGGTGCGTGTGCGCGAAGCGCGGCGGATGTTCAATCTGCCCACGCTTGTTGAGGAATACCGTGAGCGCTGCCTGTGGTTTCTGCGTCCGGACTATGTTCCGAAGACTACGTCGGAAATTATTGGAGTGCTCGATCTGATCGAACGATACGGCGACCGCGTCGGTTATGAACGAGCAGAGGAAATCAAAGCATGGCTATCACCCCATTCCAAAGCGGCATACTAAAACTGCTTGCTGTCCACCGGCGCGAGAAGGGCGAAAGTTACGTTGCCGGCGGCGTGGCGCTGAATCTTCTGCTCGACACGCCGCGACGGTCGAGGGATATCGATTTGTTTCATGACACCGGCGAAGCGCTGGCGGCCACCTGGGCATCGGACCGCGAGACGCTGAAGTCCGCGGGCTATGATGTGACAGCCCGGCGCGAAGCGATGTCATTCGTCGACGCAAGAGTTTCGAAAAGCGGCGAGAGCACGGCCATGCAGTGGACAAGAGATAGCGCCTACCGCTTCTTTCCGCTCATGGAGGATGCTCTTATGGGACTGACCCTTCACCCTTTTGACCTCGCGACGAACAAGGTGTTGGCCATGGTCGGGCGCGTGGAGGTCCGAGATTGGATCGATGTACTGAACTGCGACGAGCGCCTCCAACCCTTCGGCTACCTGATCTGGGCCGCCTGCGGAAAGGATCCTGGCTATAATCCCCGATCCCTTTTGGCGATTGCCGGTCGGCTGCACTACAGTCATGCAGAGGTGAACACGCTGGATTTTGAAGGCCAGCCCCCAGATGCCGTTGCGATGGGCCAGAAATGGCACCAAGCGCTTGATACCGCTGACGCGATCTGCCGCCTGCTGCCGGCCAAACAGATCGGAATGTGCGTCTTGTCGGAGAATAGCGAGTTGTATCGCGGCGACCCGAAAGCTCTTGCGGACTCGATGGAGAAGGAAACGATTTTGTTCCATAGCGGCCGAATCGGCGGCTCATGGCCCAGCGCAACTGGCGACGAGTCCTGACACTTCATAGCTGGAATCTATGAACTAACTCAGGATGCGCGAGGCAGAGCCGGCATAAAGCCTGCGCTCGTGTGTTCGCCGGAAAGGAACCGAACATGAACGAATCCAGTCAAGATGGGGTTCACTCGATGGTGCCGCGCGACCGGATGTCGCCGGCGGCCCGTAAGATTCGCGACACGTATGCCATCACGCCGGGCGCCCCGTTCCTGCAGAAGGAGTTCGGCTTCTACTGCCTGGACCGGTGGATTGGCGAAGGGCACCTTCCGAAAGACGACCCGTGGGGGCGGATGTGGGAGTTGTTTCAATACCAGAAGGGTAACGCCGGGTGCGGTCTGTGGGGCGCCGGCTGGTGCGAGGCGGATTTTGCGCCCACCTTCGAGGAGAAGGTGCTGGAAGACCGCGGCGACTACGAGCTGGTGCAGGATCATGCCGGCCGCGCGGTACTTTGCTTCAAGGGCCGTCGGAGTGGATTCATGCCAGAGTATGTGGATCACCCGGTCAAGGACATGAAGTCCTGGATCGAGACGTGCAAATGGAGGCTGGATCCTAAGACACCGTCACGCCGGGCCAAAATCGAAGAGCTCCGCCAAGGGGCCTTGATCGGCGCCGCAGAGGGACAGATCGTCACCCAACATGTCGCCGGCGGCTACATGTACCTGCGGAGCCTGATTGGGCCCGGCGACCTGCTCTACAAGTTCTACGACGAACCGGAACTGATCCATGACTGCATGCGGGCCTGGTTTGACGTGGCCGACACGGCGGCCGCACGCCATCAGGAGTTCGTGACTGTTGACGAACTCTTTTTTGGGGAAGATATCTGTTACAACCACGGCTCGCTCATTTCTCCGGACATGATCCGGGAATTCCTGTTTCCCTACTACCAGCAGCTTTACACCAACATCAAGCGCCGGAACATCGATAAGCGCCGGCATGTCTTCTTCCAGATCGATACGGACGGCTACTGCAATCCGGTTATTCCGCTTTATCGGGAGATTGGCGTGGATGTGATGAGTCCCTTCGAAGTGGCGTCCGGGTGCGATGTGGTCGAAATCGGCAAGCAATACCCCTGGCTGGTGATGTCGGGCGGGGTTGACAAGCGTGTGCTCGCGCAGGGGCCCAAGGCGATTGATGCGATGGTGGATCGCATCTTCCCGGCCATGCAGGCGCGCGGCGGCTATATACCAACCTGTGACCACGGTGTGCCGGAGGAAGTGAGTTTCGAAAACTACTTGCACTACCGCAAGCGCTGTCTCGAGTTCGCCTGACAGCGTGGTGGCCACAGGCTGCCAGGACTGAGGACCGTTGGTCCAGCAAGAGGATGACAATGAGTGATGCGGCTTACATAACAGGACCGTCGGGGCGGGGCCGCGCGATCCGTTCAACCATACGCCCCGGGATGCGAATCTGGGTTGCGGCTGTTGGCGGAATGATCTTGGCCGCGTCAATTGCCAGGAGCGAGGAACCCATGAAGCCAATTCGGATCACAGTGGAAGCCCGGGAACTGCACACGGTGGATCGCCGGCTCTTCGGTCAGTTCCTCGAACGGCCGAGCTGGGGCGAGACCGGGCCGGAGATCGCGGCCGGCACGAACGGGAATTTGTCGGCGGACGTCGTGGAGATGCTGCGCGCCATGCAAATCCCGATCGTGCGTTTCCCCGGCGGCACGGATGTGGACTACATGGACTGGAACGACATGGTGTCGAACGTCCCCGGCCGCGCGCCGGAGCGGCCGGTGTCCACGGGGCACCAGGGGCATAAGGTTACCAACCGCTTCGGTTACGATGAATACTTGCGCCTGGCTGCGGACCTCAAATGGGACAGCATTCTGGTTGTCAACTTCCTCGACGCGCTGGCGAAGAAGAAGCCGCTGGCCGAGGCGGCGCGGCACGCGGCGGGACTGGTCGCCTACGCGAATGCGCCGGTGGGCGCGAAGCTCCCTGACGGCATGCCAGACTGGCCGGCCCTGCGCGCGAAGAACGGGCACCCGGCGCCGTATGGCGTACAAATCTTCCAGATCGGCAACGAATGGTGGTGCGGCAAGTTCCCGCAGGAGGTAAAGAAGGCACTCGGTACGGACAAGGCCGACATGCTGCTCCCGTGGTATCGGGAGTGCCTGATCGCGTACGTGGATGCCATGCGCGCGGTGGATCCGAGCATCGAGTTCATTGCAGATGCCCAGACCGGGGTAGGCGTGGAGGCGCGACTGTATGCGGACACGGAGATCAAGAAGCGCATCCGCTATCTCACGCACCATTTCTATTCGCCATTTGGCAGCGTCATGGACGCGAAGCGGGATGGCAAGCCTGTGCCGCGCGAATCCATGAAGCCGTCTGACTGGTGGCTGGCCTGGGCCACCATGCCGGGCTTCTTCGACGACGCGGGTAACTGCCAGGGGTTCGGCAGCGGGTTGACCACCCACGGCTATGAAATCGCTTCGACTGAATGGAACTGGAACGGGTGGAGTGGCAAGGATGCAGTCAGTCTGGGTGACGGCCTGGACTGGCGTCATGCGGCCGCGATCGGCTGCGCCGGGTTTCTGAACGGTTTGCTGCGGCATGCCGACGTGATTCACATTGCGAACCAGTCCATGCTCGTGGGGCACTCCTGGGGGATCGCCGCCATCCGCGTGGATCCGACCGGGAAGATGCCCACGCACTACAACGCACAGGGCGCAGCGACGACCTTTTACAACCTGCACCATGGCGATCGCTTGCTGGCGCTACAAGCCGGGAACGTGCCGTTTACCAACCAACCCTATAGCATCAATTGGCCACATCCCCGGCCGCGGGTGACCCTGCTGGATGTGGTGGCAACCCGGAGCGACGAGGCCGTTTTCGTGCATGTCATCAACCGCGCTTTTGATAGCGATCTGGAGGCGGAACTGAATCTGGCCGCGCTGGCTCCGCCCGATGGGAAGGCCGTGCAACATGTACTTGAAGGGACGCCGGAAGATCAGGTGGCCACCCGGAAGGGTTGGATGACCGAACGCAGCCAGCCGGTCGTGATTGCCGACGGCCAGGTGCGCGTCACTTTTCCGCGGCGATCGGTGTCGATTGTGGAAATTCCGGTTCGATGACAGGCAGGAAAGCGACAGGGGTTTGTATGTGTACGCAGTACGAAGACCTGAAAGCCGGCCTCGCCCGCAGCTGGAACAC
>CAZOJL010000179.1:0-6703 GCA_964580075.1 uncultured Akkermansia sp.
TCGAATTCCTTGCTTTCTCGTCGATTTCGGTCCCGATCCCGATTTGGATCCCGATTAGCGGCTGCCAGTGTTAGAATTGCTGGGCGTTGTCTGAGCTTGCGTGAGCGGGTGGGTGGATGTATCATGCGGTCCTTGATTTGGGGCTTCTCCTGTGAGGCTCTCAGGAAGGCGAGCGGTCCCGGTACGACGCTGTGACCGCCGCCTCTGGTGTGACACTCCGTGATGTTTGAGATTAGACAGATTGTTCGGCGTTTTGGCCGGAGAACGGCTCTTGACGGTGTCTCGTTCGACGTGGCACCGGGCGAGATCGTGGGTGTATTGGGTGCGAACGGGGCCGGCAAGTCGACGTTGATGCGGGTGTTGGCGGCCTATCTTCAGCCCGAGTCGGGCGACGTGTTGCTCGACGGGCGGAGCGTGTTCGCCGACAAAGTGGCGTATTACGGTATTCTGGGCTACCTGCCCGAGCGGTGTCCCCTTTACGATGAGATGCGCGTGGGCGACTATCTGACGTTCCGGGGCCGGTTGCGGGGGTTGACCGGGCGGCGGACGGCGCGGCGCATCAAGGATGTGACGGTGGCCTGCGGCCTGAGCGACGTCATCCGCCGCTCCGTGGGGACGTTATCGGCCGGGTTCCGGCGCCGGGTCGGGCTGGCCGACGCGATCATCGCCCAGCCGAGGGTGTTGCTGCTGGACGACCCGTTCGCCGGGCTCGACGTGTCGCATGCCCACGCGCTCCGGCAGACGGTGGCGGCCACATCGGTGCGGGCGGCGGTGGTGTTGACCGGACATGACGTGGCGGGGATGGCCGAAATCTGCACCCGGTTTCTCGTGTTGCGGGAGGGGCGGCTGGTCTTGGCGAGCCGTGCGGCCGAGGGTGATCGGGGCGCATGGGTGCAGACGCTTTCCCGGACGGTGGCTGGCGTGGACGAAGACACAGGGCTTACGGCATTGCCCGGAGGTGGTGGATGACGGCGGGAGGGATCTTGTTTCGCCGGGAGGCGCGAACTGCGTTTGCGTCGGCTTCGTTTTATGTCCAGGTGGCCGCTTTTCTGGCGGCGAGCGGCTGGTCGCTGGTCGATGCGTTGCGTCGCGGCGAGGGGGGGTTTGTTCAGGTTCCGGCGCTGTGGGCCGGTTCCGTCGCCTTCTGGCTCCCCTTCTTGAGCGCGCTGGCCACGATGCGCAGTTTCAGTGTGGAGCGGGCTTCGGGGACGCTCGAGACGCTTCTGACGGCGCCGATCCGGGAGTCGCAGGTGGTGCTGGGCAAGTTCCAGTCGGCTTTTCTGGTGGGGCTCGCGGGGCTCGCGCTCGCCGTGTTGGGGCCGGCGGCGGTGCTGCCCCGGCTTTCGCCCCTGCTGGCGGCCGGACTTGCGGCGGGTCCGCTGGTTATCGGTCTCGCGGTGCTGACGCTCCAACTGGCCCTGTGGACAGCGGTGGGGATCTTCTTTTCCCTTGCCTGGGAGCAGCAGGCGCCTGCGGCCGCCTGCTCGTTGTTCGTCTGTCTGGTCGTGCCGCTGGCGGTGGAAGCGGCGGTGTCCGCCTGGTTTCCCGGGGTTTCCGTTGCCGTAGTCGGGTTCCCTGCCACCGCGTGGGCGGCCGATGCTGCGAGCGGCTTGATGGCGCTGGCGCCGGTGGTGTTTTACGGCGCGGCGACGTGGGTTTTCCTTTATCTAACGACGCTGCTCCTTGAGGTGCGGCAGATCAGGACGGGCTAAACGGATGGGGAATGGCAAGACAGAGCGGGTTGGCACACGGCGGCTGATGGCGTGGCTGACGGGCGTGGCGGCGGCGGTGCTGACGGTCGCCGCGGCCGTTGCGCTCACGGGCGTGGCGATTCGGTTGAACGCCGTGTGGGATTTGCCGATCAAGGGGAGCGGGCGGGTTTCGGAGCGGACACGCGAGATCCTGTCACGCGCGACCGAACCGATTCGGATCACCTGTTTCATTGAGGTCGGGCATGCGGCGCGGCGCCCCGCCGTCAGACTGTTGCGTGGCATGCAGGCCGCGTCGGCGTCGGCCGGCGGCAAGCCACTGACCGTTGCCATCGTCGATCCGCGCCGGGATCTGGGCGAGGCACGGCGGCTCATCGACGTCGGGGTGACGCCCAATGCGCTGGTATTCGAGGGCGCGGGGCAGCGGCTCGTGGTGGGTGTCGACGCGTTCATGACGCCGGCGCCGGACACCGCCGATGCGGGAACGCTCCTGTTTACGGGCGAGTCGATGTGCGCGGCCGCGATCGAGCGGTTGGGGCGGGGGGAAGGCCAGGTTGTCTATTGGCTAACCGGTCATGGCGAGGTTGAGACGGACGATTACGATCCCCAGACCGGGTACTCCGACGCGGCGCGGGAGATCATCCGCAATGGCTATGAATTGCGCAACATCCGGCTGTGGGAGACCAAGGGGCTGCCCGCCGATGCGGCGGCGCTGGTGGTGGCGGCACCCCAACACGCGGTAGCTCCCGAAGAGGCGGGCTGGGTGCAGGATTACCTGAACAAAGGCGGTCGTCTGTTGTATCTGGCCTCCTCCCGCGACCGCTCCGGCTTCGAAGAGGTGTTGTCGCGGTGGGGCATTGTGATCATGCCGTTTCGGGCGGTCAGCACGCGTACCCTTTCGGGGGGCGACCGGGTGATCACGACGTACGCCGACCATCCGATCACGCGGATGTTTGGCAATACCGCGACGGTCTTTCTGGCGCCCTGGTGCATCGAGACGGTCCGTTTCGGCGACTCCCAGGCCGCGGATCGGATTCGTGTGACGACGCTGGCGCAGACGGCAGACGACGGGTGGGGGGAGACGGGGATGGAGACGCCGCCCCGGTTTGACCCGGGTGTCGATATCGCCGGGCCGGTCGCGGTGGCGGCGGCGGCGGAGCGGGGCGGTGGCACGTCGGCGGATTTGGGCTTCAGGCCGACGCGGGTGGTGGCGGTGGGAGAGGCGACGTTTTTGTCGAACGGCATGTTGGGAATGCGGTTGAACGCCAACCGTGACCTGCTGATCAATATACTCAACTGGCTCACGGGCATCGACGCGGCGGCGCTGCCGTCGCTGGGCGGCGATGCGGCGTTGGCCAGCGGGTTGGACCGTGCGGGCTGGATGCGGGTGATTGTCTGGGTGGTCGGGATCATCCCCGGCGTGGTGTTGGGTGTCGGGTGTTGCGTGGTGGTCAGATCGCGTATGGCCGGCTGACGGCCCGGGGTTTACAGGCGGGGTTTTGTGTGTCGAGAATCAGGATAATCGGGGTGTTGCTGGCGACGATCGGCGTCTCGTGGACCGTGTTGCGGCTCGCCGATTCATCGCGGCGGCAGGCGCCTCCGGCTGCGGCGGCCGGACAACCCGGACGGCTTTTCCCGATGAAGTTTGGGGATGTGGATTCGCTGGTCGTGGAGCGTGACGGCTTCCGGTTGGAGGCGCAGCGGGTCGGCATGCAGTGGAATCTGATCCAACCGGTGGCCACCGGCGCCGATGCGGTGGAGGTGATGCGTTTTCTGGATCGGCTGGAGCGAGCGATCGTGTTGGACCGGTTGCCGTTGCGCGACCTCCGCCGCCGGGATCTGACCCTGACCGACTTCGGCCTGGCGCCGCCTGTCGGGCGCGTGGTGGTCCTCGGACCGCTTTTTCGAGCCGAGGCTTCCTTTGGGGTGCCCACCCCGTCGGGAGACGAGGTGTATACGGCGGTCGAAGGTTCCGGGGACGCGGTCTGCGTGACCGGCCGCGCGCTCTTCGACGCCTTTCCGACTTCGTTGGAAAACTGGCGCGATCGCTCCCTGCTGCGGGAGCCCTCCGGCAAGGTGGCGGCTCTGGAGATCCGCCGGCCGGGGGTTCCCTTTCTCAAGGTTGTGCGTGACGGCGATATCTGGCAACTGGTTCAACCGATCACCGGGCGGGCTTCGTCACGGGCGGTGGGCGACGCGATCGCGGGACTCCAATCCGCCCGGATCGAGCGTTTCATCCTGGCGGAGGGAACCAACGGAACCGATGTGGCATCCGGGGATCTGCGAGCTCGGCTCGTGTTTTACGGGCTCGACAATGAGACGTCGGTTCAGGCCCAGGTGTGGGAAAGCGGCAATCCGGTCGGGGCGCGGATCCGGTTTGGACGGGAGGTCGAAGGAAGTCCGGGGCTGGTGTACGCGCTGACCCCCGGCGACAACAGCGTGGTGGCGGTGAGCAACTGCGCCCTGCGCAGTCTGCCGGCGGGTGTCGGCGCGCTGCGCAGTTTGCGGCTGTTTGACGTGTCGTCGGGCGGCCTTCGCCGCCTGACGATGCAGTATGCGGACGAAACGGTGGAACTGGAACGCCGCGAGGCGGGGAGCACCGGTTTCTGGCGGATGAAGGCGCCGATTCAGGGCGATGCCGACGGGCCGACCGTCGAACAGTTGGTGTCGGGGGTTCTGGCGCTTGAAGCGGAGCGGCTGGTTGATCCCGAGACGGGGAATGCGCCGGTCGCGAGTGAACCCCTCTGCAGGGTGGAGGCCGTCTTTGCCGATGGCGTGACCCAGCGGGTGTCGGTGGCGCAATCCGTGTACAATGCCGATTGTTATGATCTCACGTTTACGCCGTTGCCCACGGTGTTTGTGGTGGCGTCGAGCAACATGCCGCCGCAGATCATCCGCAAATCGGGCGTGTTGGAACTGGCCGATCGGACGATCCTGGCGCTGCCCGCGCACACCATTCGCCGCATTACGGTGAAGGGCCCGGATCGGCAGGAGACTGTCGAACGGAAGGGGGGCAAAGGTGACGAGCAATGGGTCGCCGGAGCCGGCACGGCGGATGCCGAGGTGCTGCGGGAGTGGGCGGATATCTTGAGCAACTGGCGGGCCGAAAATGTGGTGCGGCTGGGCGCGGGCGCGCAGGATGCGGCTGCGTTCGGCATGGCCGAGCCGTGGCTGGAACTGACGGTGGATGTCGCGTCCGCCGAGGCGGTGCGGCGGAGTGTGCTGGTGGGACGGGTTGCGGCGGACGGAGGACGTTATGTCAGCGTGCGGGGACATGACGTGATCTACCAGGTTTCGGCTGCTGTGGCAGCCCTGCTCGAACGTCGCCTGACGCGCGAGTAAACGCGGCTTGCCAGAAGGGGCCTTAATGGTTGATAATCAGACCCTTGCATGGGGAGACGCTTGCAAAACCGCCGGTTTGTGCAAGCGGAGGGTTCAGGGTTCTGGGTTCAGGAGGCGTTTTCGACCTGAGCCCTGGCATCCTGAATCCTGATTTCCGGTGCTTCCAAGGGTTTTGCAAGCGCCTCTGGAGTTTGATGAAACACGCGATAACACGAGGGGATGGAAAAGCGGCCGTTTACGGGGATCCGGGTGACCGCGCGCGGTCGACCGGGTTGGTGCGCGCGTTGTGGCCGGTCCTGGTCGGCGTGTGGCTGGCCGGCATGGCCGTCGGGTTGCTGGTCAGTCAGCGGGTAGTCGCGGCCGGCGCGGCGTTGCTGGCGGCGGCGGCAGTGTTGGTTGTCGCGTCGGCGCGGAGCGTGAGACGGGTGCGCGCGTTTTTCAAGGGTGCGCGCGGCGAGGAGCGCGTGGCGGCCGTCCTGGCCGCCCTGCCCGATGGGTTTACGGTGTTTCACGGTGTGAACGGTGACGCAGGAGCGCGGTGTTCCGGGGCGGGAGACATCGACCATGTCGTGGTGGGCCCGGCCGGTGTGTGGGTGGTCGAGACCAAATGCTGGGACGGCCGGGTCGAGGTCGGTGCGTCGGACGTCTTGTTCGAGGGGGAGCCCCCGTCGCATGATCCGGTCGAGCAGATCCGACGGCTTACCGCACAGGTCGTTGCCGATCTCGCGCGGCGGCTGCCGAGCGTCCCTCCGGTGCGTGCGTTGCTGTGCTTCGCCGGAAGCGGTTTTGCGGACGGGCTGACCCTGATTGGCGATGTGACGGTCTGCGGGATTGGCCGGCTCTATGCGACGGTGGCAGCCGACACGGCCACCCCGATTTCTGACGATGACCGCATCCGGCTCGTCGAGATACTGAAACAGGCGCTGTGAGCAGGTCAAACGGCCGTCACAGCCAACCACGGGAGCGACTGATGCGAAAAGGGTTATTGGGTGGGGTTGCCGCGGTCTTGTGTGCTGCGTTCTTGTGTGTCGCGTTTGCGGTGGCCGGGGAGACCGGCAACGGTTCGCTTCAGCCACTGCCTCACTTTTCGTCTGTCGCACGCCAGATCGTGAATGTGTTGCAGCGGGGACACCTGTCACAACACCGGTTTGACGACACCATGTCGGCGCGCGTCTGGACCAACCTGCTCACGGCCATCGATTACGACCGGGCCTATTTCCGGCAGGAGGATATCGCGCGCTTCGAGCCGATGCTGTTCACGCTTGACGATGCGCTGAAAAGCGGGGACGTGCAGTTCGCCTTCGACGTTTTTGCCGTCTTTCGCGAGCGGCTTTCCGAGCGGTTTGACTTTGTCACGAATGTTCTGGCCCGCCCGATGGACTTCTCGGTTGACGAGACCTACAACTGGAAACGGAAGGACGCTGCCTGGCCCGCATCGGTCGAAGACCAGAACGACCTCTGGCGGCGGAGGATCAAGAACGAGTATCTGGGCTTTATGATTTCCCGTGAACTGGACGCGGAGACGCCGAAAAAGTCTCCCGCCCCCGTCGTTGCTCCGGACGCCCCCGTCATTGCTCCGGATGCCCCTGTCGTTGCTCCGGATGCCCCTGCAGCCGATGCCCCCGCAGCCGATGCCCCCGCAGCCGATGCCA
>CAZOJL010000180.1:0-6584 GCA_964580075.1 uncultured Akkermansia sp.
GACCGGGTGCGGGGCGAAGCGAAAGGTCGGGTGGATGCGCAGGGCTAATCCGCCACCATTGGAGAAAAGACCTCACCTCACGACGCGTTTCGGCGAGGGCCTGGTGGACCCGTATGCGTGGCTGCGGGAGCGTGGCGATCCGGACGTCGTACGGTTTATCGAAGCGAACAATGACTACGCCGTTGAAGAGATGGCGCACACGCAGGCATTGCAGACAGAGCTGCTGGGTGAGTTGAATCGGCTGGTGCCGCCGAACGAAGGCACGCCCCCGGTTTCCCGTCCGCCCTGGGTTTACGAGTGGCGCTATGAGCCGGGGCATAACTTCATGTCGTTCTTTCGCCGCCGGGCGGATGGGCGTGCGCCAGAGGACAAGCTCGTCGATGTCGATGAGCTGGCTCGCGGCAGCGCGTGTTTTGTACTGGGCGACACTCCGATTGCACCCGGTGGCGCCACGCTCGGTATGGCGGTCGATCAGACGGGCCGACAGATTTTCACGATTCGGTTTTATGACATGCGATGCGGTCACTGGGCGGATGACGAGCTGCGTGACGTGGACGGCCATTTCGTGTGGGGCAATGACGGCCTTACGGTCTACTACACCGAGTTGGAGCCCAAAACCTTGCGCCCGTTTCGGGTGAGGCGGCACGTGCGGGGACAGGCGCGGGAACAAGATCGGGTGTTATATGAGGAGGCGGATGGGCAATATCGGTGTCTGCTCACGAAGACCGCGAACAATCGTTCTGTGCGGGTCACCGTTTTTTCGGATGACAGCGACGAGTCCCTGCTGCTGAATGCCGACGACCCGGACGGGGAGTTCGTCCTCTTTAAAAAGCGAGAGAAGGGGTGTGAGTACCACGTCGATGAGGCGGGAGATTACCGGGTTGTTACGGAGTGGAAGCAGGGAATTGGTTGCACGATCTATGAAGTGGACGAGGTCGGCGATCGAACGGCGGCATGGCGGGTTCTGGAGCGACATGGGAACGACTGTCCAATCGAGTCGGTAGAGGTGTTCCGCGACCGATTGGCGATTATCGAGCGACACGACGGCAATCCGCGGCTGCGCATCCGGGAACGGGTCAGCGGCGCATCGCATGAGGTGGATTTCGAGGAGCCTTCGTTTTCCATTTGGTTTGTTGATTGCGCTGACGACGCGGGCATCACCGTCCGGTTCGGGTACACGTCCCTGGTGACACCGGTATGCTTCTTCGACTATGACATGATCGCGCGAAAACGGACGTTGCTGCAGCAAGAGGACATTCCCGGCTACCGTCAGGAGCATTATGTCACGATCCGGAGATGGGCGCGGGCTTTGGACGGCACCCGGATTCCGATTACCCTTGTATCCCGCCGGGATACACTGGAGCGGGGTGCTGCGCCGCTGCTGCTGTTTGGATACGGCGCGTACGGCACGACCATTCCGCCATACTTCGATCAATCAAAACTCGTGTTGCTCAACCGGGGCTTTGTGTATGCCATGGCGCATATTCGAGGGGGTGGCGAATACGGCCGTGCATGGCATGATGCCGGGCGGCGCGGCTGCAAGATGAACACGATGACAGACTTCATCGCCTGCGCTGAATTTCTTGTCGACGCCGGCATCGCGAGGCGGGATGCGATTGTCGCCGAGAGTTTGAGTGCCGGTGGCCTGATGATCGGGGCGATTGTGAACATGCGGCCGGACCTCTTCAAGGGCGTGGTGGCGGAGGTATGCTTCTTTGACCTGCTGAATGCGATGTCGGATCCCGATTTGCCGTGGACTCTTTTTGAACGTGGCGAGTGGGGGGATCCGGATGTGCAGCGGGACTGGGACTACATGAAGGGGTATGCCCCATACGAGAACATCCGGGATGGCGCACACCCCGATGTGCTCGCGACAGCGGGATTCAATGACGCGCAAGTGCCATTCTGGGAGCCTGCAAAATGGGTGGCACGACTCCGCGATGCCGATACGGGAGAGGCGCGAATCCTGTTGCTTACGAATATGAAGACGGGTCACGCCGGCATCTCCGGGCGGATCCGCAAGTTGAATCAGTTCGCGTTCACCTATGCGTTCATGCTCGATCTTGTCGGGCTCGGGTGATCCTGAAAAGGGGAGAAGACTGTGAGGCTGTGAGGCTGTAAGGTTGTGAAGCTGTAAGGCTGTGAGGCTGTGAGGCTGGAAGAGGAACATCGGGGACGGCGCCCCGCACTTGTTGTCAGCAATGACTTGTTCAACCAAAAAACGGGACTTGCCATTGTCTGTTCGATCACGAACACCCGTCGCGGCTATCCCTTCCATGTTCTGATCGAAGATGATGCGAACGCGTCACTGTTTCGCTGATGGGTTGTCTTCTTCCCCTTAAAGCATCGAACAGGCACTATTTTCACAAGGTTCTGAAAATCTGTGATACTATTTCCCTGTGTCCCGTTTTGTTCCAGGTTTTGCCGATGGTGATCGATTTGGTGTTATGAGAGAGAAAGCACGGACATACCTACAAACTGCGCTTGGCCGGCCGGATGCTGATTTTCGGGCTGGGCAGTGGGAGAGTATCGAGGGGTTGCTTTCCCGTCGCAGGCTCTTGGTCGTGGAACGTACCGGCTGGGGAAAGAGCATGGTGTACTTCCTTGCCACCCGTCTATTACGCGATGGCGGGGCTGGGGCGAGTTTGTTGATTTCCCCCCTGCTGTCTCTGATGCGGAACCAGTTGGAGGCGGCGCGGCGGATCGGAGTGCGGGCGGAGACGATCAACAGCACCAACTCTGATGACTGGAACCGTATAGCGGCGGAGTTGCTGGCGAACCGTGTCGATATCCTGTTGGTGTCGCCCGAACGGTTGGCTAACGACAAGTTTCGTTCCACCGTTCTTGAGCCCATCTCCGGTCGGATCGGTTTGTTTGTGGTGGATGAAGCGCACTGCATTTCGGACTGGGGGCACGACTTCCGGCCAGATTATCGGCGCATTGTGCGTGTGCTCCAGTTGTTTCCTAGCAACGTGCCGGTTCTGGCCACCACGGCCACGGCGAATGACCGTGTCGTTGCTGACGTGATCTCGCAACTTGGGGAAGACATCCATTTGGTTCGCGGTCCACTGGTGCGCGAGAGTCTGAAGTTGCAAAACATCGTGATGCCAAGCCCGGCGGCCCGGATGGCATGGTTGGCGAAAACGATCCCAACCCTGCCGGGCAGCGGAATTGTCTATACGTTAACGCAACGGGACGCAGAACGAGTCGCAGAATGGTTGCGGATCAACGAGATTTCTGCAAAGGCCTACCATGCCGACGTTGCCGATGGCGAGGATGGTGCGTCTGGACGGGAAGGTCTTGAACAGGACTTGCTCAAGAACAACGTCAAGGTGCTGGTCGCAACCGTGGCACTGGGGATGGGGTTTGATAAACCGGACATCGGGTTTGTGATTCACTTCCAGCGGCCGGGGTCGGTGGTGCATTACTACCAGCAGGTTGGACGTGCCGGGCGCGCCGTCGATGAGGCCTTCGGCATCCTTCTGCACGGCGAAGAGGACGATCCGATTGCTGACTTCTTTATCCGAAATGCATTTCCGCCACAACGGCACGTAGACTCGATTCTTGGCGAGTTGGAAAAGGCGGATGGCGGCTTATCCGTGCCGCAATTGGAATCGCGGTTGAACCTGAAACGGTCACAATTGGACAAGGCATTGAAGTACCTGTCAGTCGAGAACCCTTCACCGATCACCAAAATCGGCACAAAATGGAACGCCACGGCGGCAGCCAAGAGTTACAAGATTGACCAAGCGTATGTGGAGATGATTTCAGGTGTTCGCCGGCACGAACAGGCCCAGATGCAGATGTACATGAAGCACACCGGGTGTCTCATGGAATTCCTGTCGCGCGCCTTGGACGACCCGCACGCAAAGCCATGCGGCAAATGTGCCAGTTGCCGGGGCGCTCCATTGCTCGATCCGGCCTACGATCACGATCTTGCCAACCGTGCGGCAATCTTCCTGAAACGCAGCCATCAACCGTTGACGCCGCGGAAACAGTGGCCGAGTGACAATCCCCTGCCTACATACGGGTTTACTGGCCGCATCGGCGATGCTATTGGCGCACAGGAAGGCCGGGCGCTTTGCCTTTGGCGCGATGCCGGGTGGGGCGGAATGGTGGCAGCCGGCAAGTACGAGAGGAACCATTTTGATGATGAACTCGTGAGCGCCTGCGTCGAAATGATCCGGCAATGGAACCCAGCACCCGCACCGCAGTGGATGGCGTGCATCCCGTCTTTGAATCGGCCGGAGTTGGTCCCTGACTTTGCCCGCCGATTGGCGGCGGCGTTGAAACTGCCGTTCCATGCCTGCATCAAGAAGGCAAAGGCGAATCCGGCGCAGAAAGAGATGCAGAACAGTTTCCAGCAGGCTCATAACCTGGATGGGGTCTTTCTGGTCGAGCCCGGTAGCGTGCCAGTTGGCCCCTGTCTGTTGGTGGATGACATGACCGATTCCGGATGGACTTTCACTGTGGCGGCGGCTGTATTGAGGCAGGCGGGTTGTGCGGCGGTGTTTCCGCTCGCGCTGGCATTGAACTCCCCTCGAATGGATTGAGGTGCGGCATGAAACCGATGAGCGAAGATACCAAGGCGATCCTTTTGCTGTGCGGCCACCTCGGCAGCGGGTGTAACTTTGAGCCATTGAGCCTGGGCGATTACAACCAGATCGTCCGATGGTTGCTGGCGAAGACGATGCGGCCGGCGGATCTTCTGGCGGGTACTGCCATCCACGATGTGGCACTCGACACGGGCATTTCCGAGGAACGATTGAACGCCTTGGTGCAGCGCGGGGTCAAGTTGGGATTTGCCGTCGAACAGTGGAATCAAAGTGGCCTGTGGGTAGTCAGCCGAAGCGATGCGGAATACCCCCGGCGTTATAAGGAACACCTCAAGGAGAAGGCGCCGCCGTTGTTGTTCGGCGCGGGCGATCCGGCGTTATTGCAAGGGGGCGGTCTGGCCATCGTTGGTTCTCGCGATGTGGATGAAGCCGGACAGGCTTTTGCCGGCGATGTTGCGGCCTGGTGTGCGCGTGGTGGCATGCCGGTTGTGTCTGGCGGTGCACGCGGTGTTGATCAGATTGCCATGGCGAGCGCGTTGGAGGCAGGCGGAATCGTCATCGGGGTTCTTGCCGATACACTTCTGCGGCGAAGCGTGACACGCGAAGCGCGCAACGCACTGGCCGACGGCCGTTTGTTGCTTGTTTCTCCGCATCATCCCGAGGCCGGGTTCACCGTCGGGAATGCCATGGGACGAAACAAGTTGATTTACGCCCTGGCCGACTATGGGCTGGTTGTCAGCGCCGAGCACAAAAAGGGCGGGACCTGGGAGGGAGCCTTTGAGGAGTTGAAGCGGAGGCCGGGGCGCCCCGTGTTTGTACGGTTGACCGGACATGTGCCAGTCGGCAACCGCAAATTGATCGAACTGGGCGGGGTTGCCTTTCCTGGCACGGCTGGTTACGAATTCCCGGCCGGCCTCTTAAAGAAAGCGTCGGCCGGAACAGCGGTTCCACCAGAAGCAGGCGATCTGCCGTTGTTCACTCAAGCCGTGATCGGTCGCGGCATGCCGGCAATGGTGCGAGAAACGTCGCCACAAGAGGAAAAGAAACCAGTGGAACCCCCGGTTGCATGTGGCGTGTTGCCTGCCACAATTTACGAGGCTGTGTTGCCTGTGATCGAGGCGGCCTTGTCGAAGCCGGCGGCGGCGGCAGAGTTGGCGACACGGCTTGCGGTTTCCAAGGCGCAGTTGGAGATCTGGCTCAAGCAGGCGGTGAGCGAGAAGAAGCTGAAGAAGCTGACGAAACCAGTGCGGTATGCACGGAGAACCTGATAGCCATGCCGGTGCCAGCCAATAAGCGCAACACTATTTTCTCCGTTTTCCATGGGTGGGTGTCTTTCACGCTGGCTTCTCCGCTCTCCTGAGGCGCTTGCAAAGCCCTGTGAAGCGCCGGAAAACAGGACTAAGGATGCCCCAGTGTTCAGGCCGTAAACGCCTCCTGAACCCCGAACCCTGAACCCTTCGCTTGCACAAACCGGAGGTTTTGCAAGCGCCTCTCCTATCCTCTGAATCTTGTAATCATGTCAAACATGCATGTCTGTCAGCCACGCAATTTCAGACAGGATTACATAATTTGCATGATTGGGATGGGGGACGAAAGGCCCGTCCCTTGCGGCCTCTCTGACTTCGCACTGCAACAACTTTCTAGATTCTGACCCGGATACCAAGGATTGTAATTTTTGAAAAAATCGGAGAAAAAATCGGGAACAGTGAATCAGTGATACGATTTCCCTGTCCCCCGCTTTTGCATGAACAAGGACTGCCTCCCTGACACCCGAAACCGGACACCTGGCTCGAATGGCGCTAAGTTAAGAGATGCTTCCGATCCTAATCCTAATCCTAATCGTAATCGTAATCCTAATCGTAATCCATTCTCCACCAGTCGATTAAGATCAAAATTAGGATTACGATTAAGATGGCAATAGCCCTTTAACTTAGCGCCATTCCCACCTGACACCAAGTCTCACGCTCTGATCTCTCTGGCGGCACCGCGCCAGAGGCCTGCCTGAACCCTGAACCCTGCCCCTTCTTT
>CAZOJL010000181.1:0-6574 GCA_964580075.1 uncultured Akkermansia sp.
CGGCCAGTTTCTGCGGGTACTCCAGCGTGCATTTCAGGATGAACCACGCCACCGGATTGATGTCCACGGCGGTCGCCTCGCACCCCAGACGCATGGCTTCGAGCGGGATGGCCCCGCCGCCCGCGAACGGATCGAGGACCTTCGGGGCCCGTCCGCCATACGCCTTCTTGATTTCCGCCCGAAACCAGTCCAGGTCAGCCTTGTTCGATGTCTCCCGGCCCCAGTGCAGGATGCCGCCCTCGGTCTCTTCCTTCTCGCGCTCGACGATGCTCCCGTCGGGCATCTTCTTGCGTTCGATCTTCTTGACCAGCTTACCGCCGATCTTCTCGCACAGTTCCTTACGCCCCTCCGGCGTTCCGGGATCGGGCAGGAGCGTGGCGATCAGCGCCGCGCGGCACGCCGCCAGCGGTCGCCGCGCGGGCCAGATGTGCAAAGTTGAGATATGTCCATGCCGCACGTTCTTCTCGTGGACAGAATCCAGCGAAGCCTGCTTCAGCGGGAAGGCGTGTTCGATGAGGCGGGGTCCACGGCATGCCGTGGACGCATGGATGAGGGTGTTCATCGTGGGTTCACTTTCACGGGTCGAGGCTCCATTTTCCATGCAGGAGTTGAGTGTGCTTCTTGGTTAGATAATCGAAGTGGGCGCCGTCTTTGGAAGCCAAGGCGGCTTGGAAGACGCGGTCGGCGAGGTCGCGCTTGCGGGCCGTTACGGCCGCATTCGCCAGCCGGATAATGCGTTGCCATTCGCGGGATTGCATTTCGCCGGCCAGCGCCTCGAACAACTCGAACCGTTTCTGTTCTGCGGCGACCTGTCCGATCAGCGTCAGCGTCTTTTCGGCTTGATGGTCCAGATCGAGCACCAGCAGGGCGGGAATCCTGCCGCGCAGATAGGTCAGGCAGAAATCAACTTCCTGTGCGAAAAGCCCGGCGAAGAAACCATCGGTGTGACCGTAGGTGAAGCCCACGTCCTCGAAGATGATGAGTTCGAGCAGGTCGGTCAAGAAAGCTTCCGGCGCAATGCCAGTTTTGTGGCGGGGAAAGGCGAGGTAGTCTTCAAAAGCCATCTGGAAACTCATGCCGATGCAGCCGAAGGAATCGTCCGCGATCTGTACCAGCTCCAGGGCCACGGTCATCGCGCTGCGCAACACGGCAAGGGCTTCCGCAGACTTGCCCTTGCCTGCCAACTTCTTCGCGGTTGCGGTTTCGGCATCCAGCTTCTTGGCCAGATCCCAGGAAGCATCCTCTTCATAGCAGCGCCTCCAGTTGAATCTGGCGCGAAGCGGCTCGTAGTAGGCATCGGGCGAGATCGGAAATGACGACCATCTTCCACGAAGCGCAAGATCGTACAATCTTTCGGCCGGAAGAATGCGCATGGGATCCGAAAGCTCATATGATCGTTGATTGTGCTTGATGATCCGGCCATGCGCCCGGCGGGTTTCGGCTTTCGCCAATTCCGGAGGGATGGAGGCCAGGATCTCAGGCACGCCAAGACCGGCATCTGTCAACCGTTGCTGCAAATCGCGCAGGTGGCTTAGTTTCCGTTTGGCGTCTTCTGAGCAAAACATGCCCTTACGCAATCCACGCAGTTCGAGCCCCAGCCGGTCAAGATCGCCTTCAAACCTGTCGTTGGCCAGCAAGGCGTACCACACGTCCCAGTACGAGAGAGGAACCTCGCCGCCATTTGTCGAACGCATGCGGATCGCGATGTCCGTGGCGACGGGAACGGCTGGCTTGGGAGGTTTGGCCATGGCGGCAACGTCCACGGCATGCCGTGGACGTATGGACGGGGAGTGCGAGAGCATCGGTTTCATAGGCGGATGACCTCCTTGTCTGGGTCGGCCTCGTGCAGGATGCAGGCGAGCATGCCGTCGGGGTTGAGGTGGCCAACCACGGCGCGGTTGCAGTGGGCGAGCACGTATTGGTTGCACCAGACGGCGCGACGGGCGCTGGGCGCATTGAGGGCGGGGTCAAAGGGGGAGAGCACGAGCAGGCGGGCCTCTTCAATAGCGACACGGCATGCCGTGTCGCCATCGACAGAGATCCCCCACGGCCTCACCCAGATCATGGGGTGTTTGTGCTTCAGGCCGGCCCCGAACACGGCACGTTCCATAGGGGAGAGAAAGCCTGAGATGATTGCTTCGCCGGGTTTGATCGGCAGGTTGCCGTGCGGAGCGTTTTGTCCGCGCGAGGCCAGAAATCCCACCTTGGGCATTTCAAGAAGCGCCTTGTTGCCCAAATACTGCGGCTCACCGCAATTCATCACGGCATCGTAGTTGAGCGGGTTGTCGCGGATATACCGCCGAATGTTGGACCGGGCCGCATCGTCACGCGCCCGGACCTCGTAAAAGCGCCCCTGCCAGAAGCTTTCGCCCAACGCCCGCGACACGGCGGCCTTGTAGGACCGCACGATGGTCGGGACCGACCCCGCCACGGGTTTGCCGAACGCCTCCCGGCGTGCCGTGAGGCCATTGATATCCCAGCCCGCCGCCGTGAGTTGCAGCAACCCATGGAAATGGTTCGGCATCACGGCGTGTTCGTCAACGACGGCGCGCGGGAAATGGTCCGGGATTTCGCGCCAGCATTGGTCGGCGACAAGGCCCGCCTGGTTCAGCACCATCTTCCCGTTCACGACGGTTCCGAAGGCGGAGCGCATGTTCTTCGTGCAGATTGTCAGGAAATACCAGCCGGGGCTGGTGAAATCCCAGCCCTGCATGCGCAGCCTCACGGCATGCCGTGAGGCTATGGACGGAGTGGCGGCATGCCGTGGCGCTGTGGAGGGAGTGGTGCTCATGTGGCCACCTCTGCTTCCATGACCTGCGAGTGGCCAACCAACACACTTCCCTTGGCCTTCGCCAGCAGGTTCCCGAACGGGTCTTGCACGCGGGCAAGGCGCGGGTTGGGCGTGGCGCAGTTGTAGACGGCATAGAACCAGTAGTCCTGACGCATGTTGCAGGCCTTGGCCCACTCGTTGGCGGACACCTCGATGTCGCCGGTCGTGGCTCGGCCCTTGACCTCGATGGATCGTTTCTCGTTGTCGGGGCGAATGGAAAGCAGATCAAATCCCGGATTGTCGGGCAGACCGGCGTGGCGGGCGAGTTCGGGCGTGTGGACGTCCAGGACTTTGGCCCCGGCCGCTTCCTCGAACGCCTGCGCCAACTGCATGGCGACCAGCTCGATATTTTTGTCGTGTTGCTCGATGTCAGCCGGGTCGGATGACGGCACGACAAGCGCATGGGCGACGAAGGTGACCTCGCCCGGCGCGATCAGGTCGGGTTCACGGTGCAGGACGGCCAGGGCGTTCTGGCGGCGCGCGGAAAGTTCGCGTTGCTGTCGCTTGACCTCGTCCAACGCCTCCATCGCCTTGCGGTTGCCGCTGCGGGCCTTGTCGGAATGCTTGGCGCGGGCGGTGGCCAATTCCGATTCCTGGTAGTCGAATCCCCGGCGGATGAACCCCTCACGTTCCGGGATGCTGTCGGCAAGGGCCTTCTTGCGTTCGAGGGCCATCCCGCGGGCGATGCGTTCCGCCAGATAGGCGCGGGCGAGTTCCTTCTGCTCGGTGGCCGCCACGGCCAGCCGTTGGGCCGAAGCGGGGAGTCCGTGTCCGCCCTTCAGGAGAAGAAGATGCTCGACGGGGCAGACGCAGATCTCCGCGCCTTCTTGTTGGCAGATCCCGACGAGGCGGCATTCGAGGACCTCTTCCTGCGCGAAGTCGGGCAACTCCGGGTCGGCGCGGCGCACCACCGAGAGAAGTGCCATGTGGAAGAGGTAGGGCTTGGTGGCGGATGGGTCGATGAAGACCGCGCCGCGTGTGCCCACGTCCGACAGCCGTTCCGTTGTCAGGGCGTGGAACCGCTCGAATACGGGTTCGCCAGGATGAAGCCAGATCACGTCCTTGCGATCTGTCGGGCGGACAACGGAGAAGTTGTCGCGGGATTTATCGGGGTACAGTTCCAGAACCGGAAACAACGGGTCCATCGCTCCGAACCGGAGGGATCGGAGCGAGAAGACTCCGTCCATGTCGCCGTCGATCTCGATGTCCACCAACGGCGCGGCCTGCTGGATGTACTGGCGGATGTATCCCGGCATCAGACGGAAATAGACTTCCTGCTCCATGCTGACGCGGAGGCGCGGGAGCTCCTTCACCACGTCGCCTCCGGTTCCGTAGAGAGACTTCTCGCGCTTGGCCACGGCCTCGATCTGTTCCTTGGTCAGTCGTCCGTCCAGTTGCATCGCCACCTCGTCGGCGTCTTCCGTGACGGCAAGCTCCATGTAACGCTTGATGGACACGCCCTCGAACATGCGCCCGATGCAGTCGAATACCTTGTCGGACTGGAGTTCCTTGCGAATCTTCTCCAGTTTCTCGAGAAGCACCTTCAGCACCTTGCCTTCGCGGGTGGACGGGGCGACCAGGTTCATGATGACGACGGGGTCGTGCTTCTGGCCATAGCGGTGGATGCGGCCCATGCGCTGCTCCAGGCGGGCGGGATTCCACGGCACGTCGTAATTGATCATGATCCAGCAGAACTGGAGGTTAATGCCTTCGCCAGCGGCATCCGTGCAGATGAGGAAACGGGCTCCGCCGGCGTCCATCGGCTTTCGGAAACGCTCCACCTCGTCCTCACGTTGGAGGTACTGCATCCCGCCATGAATTTGGGCGATCTGACCGGTGTAACCCATGCCGCCAAGCCGCCGCACGAGGAACTCCAGCGTGTCCCGGTGCTCGGTGAAGACGATGAACTTCTCGCCGCTGAATCGGGAGTCGGTCAGGACTTCCCGGAGCTTGTCGAACTTGGATTCATGCCCGCCGTCATGGACCTTGCGGGCAAGGTCGAGCAGTTCCTTGACCTGCTCCCTCTCGGCCAGCAGGTCAGTGAGGGATGCGGCGACCACGCCTTGGAGAAGGCGATCCTCGGCGGCCTCGTGGGCTTCGCCGTGTTCCTCGTCGCCTTCATCGTCCGCGCTGGTGGTGTCGAGAAGGTCGTCCTCGTGGAGGCGAGCCTGAAAGGTCATCATCTGCTCGGTGGTGATCTTTCCGTCCTGGATATCGTCGATCAGCGCGTTCAGTTTCTCCATCCGGCGCTCGAACGACCGCAGGAGCGCATAGGTTGAACTGGCCAGACGCCGCTGGAACACACCCATGGCGAGTCGCGCCGCCTCACGATTCAGCAGCTTGGCCTTGTTGTAGACGAAGCGCAGGTAGTCCGTGGTCTCGTCGTAGAGTTTCTGCTCGCTGATCTCGCCCTGGCTGAGTTCGTAGCCGAGCGTGTCGGACATGCGCTTCGGGTAGAGCGGTCGGCCGTCCAGGTGGACCATCTCCTCCTTAGTGCGGCGGATGAAATGCGACTGCCGGCGTTCGCGCGGGAACTCGTCGAACGCGTCCGGGGTCGCGAGCATCTCGGGTTCGAGCAACCGCCACATGGCGTAGTACGGATAGTCCTTGCCCATGTGCGGGGTGGCGGTCAGGAGAAGGAGGTGATGGGCGCTCCAGCCCAGCCGCCAATGGATGTTTTGGGATTGAATGCCCGCGAGCGCTTCGGCCAGGCAGTAGCGATCCGTCTTGCGAACGCGCAGATCGTTGCTGCGGTCCGCCGCCAGCTTGTGCGCCTCGTCGAAGATGACGAGGTCATAGGGTACCACGGTCGCTTCACGGAGACGCGCGAACATGCGCGGGCTCGACAGCGTATCGATGCTGATGATGATCCGGTCGCCCGCCTCGCCTTGGAACGGGTTGTCCGCACGAGCATCGGAACCCGTGACGATGCGGAACGGGAGATTGAACAGCGTCAGCAGCTCGCGCCGCCAGTTACCCACCAGACCGGCCGGTGTGACGATCAGAATCCGGCGCAACAGCCTGCGGGAGAGCATCTCGCGAATGTAGAGGCCGGACATGATCGTCTTGCCCGCGCCCGCGTCGTCGGCCAGCAGGAACCGCAGTCGGGGCTGCTTGAGCATGTGGTCGTAGACGGCAATCCGCTGGTGCGGCAGGGGATCGATGCTGGAGATCTCGGTGGCAAAGGCGGGATTCATCAGGTGTCCAAAGGAAAGGCGTTCTCCCTCCGCCAGAACCTTCACGACCTCCGGCTGCGCGGTGAAGTCCAGGATCGCGGACGGCATCTCTTCCGGCTTGCCGTAAGGTGCGGATTCCTCGCCCACACTCATCTCAAGCTGCTTCAGGTGGGTCCAGTAGACGCGCGACGGCTTAGTCTGCTTGTTTTCCCATCTATTGACGGTCGCGAAAGAGACGCCCAGGCGATCCGCCAGCGCCTGCTGGGTAAGCCCTATTTCCACGCGCAAGCGCTTGATGCGCTCGGCGTAGTCATCGCCCGGCTTTTGTCCTATCACATACCGTTCTATCATCTTCGCGCCCAATACTTGCGGGGGTCCTTATTGAAGAGACAGAATGAATATAACAGATGCGATATTCGTTGTCAACAGCCCACGCGACAGGCGCCAGCAATTCTAACACTGGCAGCCGCTATCGGGATCCAAATCGGGATCGGGACCGAAATCGACGAGAACGCAAGGAATTCGACCCCGATAGCGATAGCGATTTCGATTTCGACTGTACGGATGT
>CAZOJL010000182.1:0-6556 GCA_964580075.1 uncultured Akkermansia sp.
GGTTCGTTTCGCCCGCGCTCCGGGCCTTGAGCAGATCGTACCAGGAAAAGAACGAAATGAACGTGTACCCGCCGGCAATCTGGTTCCAGTAGTTCTGCCGCACCTGGGACGGCGAGGCCACGGTGTTGCACATCGCCAACAGGCCCAGCATCCAGACGTCCTTGTCGCGGTGGCCCATTCGGGCCAACTCGAAGTGGGAGATCAAATCTTTCCGCTGCATCCGCAGGTTGGGGTAACTGTAGCTGGAGACCGCCGTGACGGGCTGGGAGAGCGGCGGGTACACGCCGACATCCACCCGCGTGAACGGCTGCCCGGACCACCCATGGATGAGGCCCAATTCCACATCGGGACCGGCCTCGTTCTTGGCGTTCTCCATTTCCCGCATAAATCCGCCGAAGATCTCGCCGCAGCGATATCGCATCCAGTGCAGCCACAGGTCGTCCGCCGGGACAATTCCCCCGGCCGTGTTAGTGGGGGCGATCGGCGGGTCATAGCCGGCGAGCTCCTTGAACTGCCCGCGGCAATAGTCGCAATAGCAGGCCATGTAGGTAGTGCCGTCCTTCGAGACCAGCGGCAACGTGAAGTCGTCTCCGTAGTACACCTTGCCGCTGAAACCGGGATGCGTTTGGTACTCGCGAACGAGCGCAGCGAGCCGCCGGGCCGAGTACCGGCGAATCTCGGGATTGTTGAGACACGGGCCTCCCCTCTCGCCGTTCGCCAGGCGCATCGTCATATCGGCGCCGCCCCCCCCGGAGGTGTTCACGGAGGGCATGAACGCAAGTCCCATGCGGGCGGCCCGGTCGAAACTGGGACCACGCCCTCCGATCTCGCCCATGTGACCCAGCGCCATGATGTTCAAACCCGTGGAGCGGATTTCGCGCAGCAGCGCTTCCATTTCCGCCGGTGTCTTGGGAAAATCCACCGCATAGACGCCGAACGGGAATTCCGCCGGCTTGTCCTGTGGCATGCGGAAGAAGCCGATCGCCTGTTTCTGAAGCCGGGCGCCGACCTCCAGCGTCACCTCGCCCGTGTATTCGCCCTCGGCCAGATCGGCCGCCCCGATGCGGATCTCGACCCTTCGCGCCTGGCGTGGCGCCTTCGCCGACGCGGCGGCCACCAGGGTCGGCTCGGGAACCGGCGCCTCGAGCGCGCACACGATCGGGACGGCAACCAGCCCCTCCTCATGGCGCTCAAGCCGCAACGAGACCTTCATCATCCCGTTGCTGATGCCTCCGTCCAGTTCGGCCGTCAACACGTACGGTTTGGAAGCATTCACCAGATCCGATGCCGGCAAAATCATTTTTGCCGACTCCTGTGCAAACACGGGCGCCGAGAACATCCCGACTGCCGCCGCGGCCACGACCGGTTTCCATGCATTCAGACCGTACGGTGAGGCCCGATTGTTCATCGTTGTACCTCCGCTAATTCAATGTCGTCAAACCAGGCCATGCCCCCGCCCTCGATGACCAGGCCCGGCACGGCGAACGGTTCGCCTTTCGAAGGCTTGAACTCGATCACCAACCGCGTCCAATCGGTGTCACCGGTCAGGCGCTTGGAGTACCGCGCATCGATCGAATCCAGTTTCTTCTGCAGTCGCAAAGACGCGCCTTTGCCTGTCACGCCGCGCGTGCGAACCCAGGCGCTCAGGCGATACCGCTTGCCTGCCGTCACGTGCAACAGCGGGCCGCCGTGGATCGGACGCGCAGTTTCGCCGCCGTGAAGCCTGAGCGAATGCGTACCCGAGTGGCCGATCGTGCTGTCGTACTTGGCGCTGTGTCCCCAGATGCAGCCATTGAAGAGCGTACCGGCGGGAACGAGCGCCTCGAAATCGTTGATGATACCCTGGCGGAACCCCATCGGTCCATCCCCTTTGGACTCCGGCAACGGCGTGCGCGCGGCGTCTTCCAGTTCCTTGGCCACCGGCAGCGGCAGACTCAGCAGACGGTAGGCCGCCGTCACGTGGTAGAGTCCGTCGTCACCCTTTTTTTCCGACGGAAGGGCTTTGACATGCTGGTCGTACCAAACGCTGCAGGTGACAAACGTCGTGGCCGGATCGGAACGGATAATTTCCAAAAAGGGGTTAATATCCGGCTCAGACACGAAACCCACGAAACCGCCGTCCTCCGGAAGGTCGGTCCATTCACGGCCGTATGCCTGCATCATCGAGCGCGGGTTCTGGTACATGGCGCACACCGTGCCGTCCCGCCGTGTCCACAGGCACTTCTGGTAGCGCTTGCGTTCGTCACGGGAATCCGCCACGGCGTCGGGGAGCAGGTTTGAGTATTCAAAGAGCTGGGGCGTATTCATCCGCATCTCGAACGCACAGTCCCAGATGTAGCCCAGAACGGGGTCGAAGCGGAGCGTGAACCGGTGAACCATGGCGCTCGTGTCGCCGAACGTCTCGCGGTAACACAGGCGGAGCGTATCGCCCCCGGTCTGCATGCCGTCCATCTCGCCCGTGCCCGACCAGGTTCCCTGCGGCACGATCGAAATGCGGGGGCCCTGCAACGTCTCCCAGCCGTGAAACTCCGGCATCGCGTATTCGACCCGCACGCCGGCGGCTGGCGGAAAAAACCGGAACATCTCGATCTCGCCGAATGAGAGGTTCAGCAGACCGATCTTCTGCGCGCCGTCCAGAATCCAGAAGAACTTCCCCCGGTGCTTCCGCTCGGTCACGGGCACGATCCGAAAAGCCGGCCGGTGGTTGCTGCGCGGAAGGCTGGCGTAACACCGGGTGTTCTCGATGAGCACCTGCAGCCTCCCGCCCCGGAGCGCTTCGACCGCGGGGACGTCAGCGCCGCCATTCCCGGGCAGTCCGGGGCCCACACTGCGGCAACCGGCTCCGGTCAGCGCCAAAAACGCCAAGGCAGCAAGATGTCGACACGTTTTCATTTCTTCCTACTCCTGAGCGGATCCCTTGCGCCAATCGTCCAACTCGCCCGGCTTGCAGAAGCCCACGGACCACGCATCCCCGTTGAGGGATCCGATGGGGAATCGCAGCTCGGTTCCGTTGAAAATCACCGGCTGGGGCGGGGTGAAGGCAAAGGCCAGGTTCCATTTTGCGCCGGGAAAGGCGAGTTCCGCGGCCGCCAGCTTCAGCTCCGTGCCGGGCTCCGCCTTCACCTCCCGGCCGTCGGCATCCACGGCGACGATCCGGGCCCAGGTGGGCTTCCCCTTGAGAGAGCCCCACCGGCCTGGCACGGTGAAGTGCGTCGGATCGAACTGCGTCCACACCGGGTCCATGCTCACGGTGATGCGGTCGGATCCAAAACTGACATGATATTGGCAAATATCGTAGGCATGAGCTTTGAGATGGGCTGGAGCTTCGACGGTCCAGACGAAGGCCTGGCGGGTACCCGGAAACAGAACCTCCCGTTCCCCGTTACTGAAGGTGAAAAGCGGATCGCCGTCCAGCCGCACGGTGTCGTCGTCATCGGCCAGGTAGCGACAAAGGCCGCTGAACATGTCATGCTGGATCGTGTACCGTGGCGCATCCACCTGAAAGACGTTCGTTTTCGGATACTGATAAACAGCGTGCAGGACCGGACCGACCGTCAACGTCACCGGCCGGGCGGCCGAAATGATCGGCGCGGCGCCCTCCGCGCGATAGGTCACGCGATACGGGACCGTTGTTTTTTCCGCCTTGGCCCCGGCATCCGCGATGAAGGTCACCGACACCGGTGCGGTCTTCCCCGGCCGAAGCGTCGCGAACGCAGGCGAGGCCGGCGCGATCGTGATGCCGGCGGGCAGCTCGAACGCAAGAGAACCCGACACTTGCTTCTTCAGCGTGTTCTTCACCGAGAAGGTCAGCGTGCGCCGTCCTGCCGGCGCCAGTCGCGCCACCGCCGGGGTGATTTGGATGGCAAGCGGACACTCCACTTCGGCGACGGGCGCCGATCCGGCTGACGGCGGGATGACGCCATAGGTCAGGCATCCGTCTTGCAGTGCGGCCGGCACCGGTTTGCCATTGAGGGTGAGCGTGCTTTTCGTCGCCGTGCTTTTCGTCGCGGGGAGACGCAGCCCCGTCCACCCGCCGCGGGCAGCCATGGTGCCGTCGGGATAGACCCGCAGGTAGCCGTAATCCGTGAACGCGACGCGCGTCTTCGCCTCGTCGTCGGCCACCAGCACATGTTCCGGCGCGTCCGACTGCGGTCCGAAGGAAACAGCGGCGTAGTCGGTGTAGTTCGCGGTGTCCACCCGTACGAGCAGGGCCCGGTCGGACCGCGCCAGCGTCGTGACGGCGATGATCGTCGGCACGACCGCGTTGGCATACGGCTCGTGCGCCGCCACAAAGACCGTCTGACGGACGCCCGCCCGCCGCGCCACCAGCATGCCCAGCGTGTCGCAGGGGCGTTTCACGCGCTTCTCCAGCTCCGTACCGGTGGTGCCGCGCGTGACCCACGTGCCGGGCTCGGCGGCCATGGTGACACGCACGGCGGCGACGTGATCGTACCACGCGTTGCCAAACTGTCCCTTGCGGCTGCCCGGTTCCTCTTTGATGACGAAGTCCAGCGCCCACGACGCGTCGGTGGTCATGGCCTGCCGATCGCTCACCAGCCAGAATCGCCCGTCCAGCGCCGTTGATGGCTTGAACCGCTCGGGCCGGACCGGACGCGGCACACCGAAGCTGTGAAGCAGATAGTCGTAGGTGTGGGGCGTGGGGCTGCTTGCCTGAAACACGTCCAGCAGGTACTCGCGGGTCAGCAGCAACGCGCGCGTCTGCTCGACCCCCTCGAAGACGCCGGCTGCCGACGTCGCCAGGTATTTCACCTCCGGGGTGAAGGCGTGCCGAACGGCCGATGGCGGCACGCCGCGTGTATCGCCTTCATCCACCATGAGCGTGTTGTGCGCGATGGTGTTGCGCGACCAGCCGATGTCGGGATTTTCGTACTGCATCGCGTTGTAGTCCGGATAGAGCAGGCGGCCAGCCCCGTGCAGGATGATTCCGAACTTGTCGGCATGTTGGTGGCCGCCGTAGCCTTTGGTCATGATCTGGAACACCACGGGCGCATCGTTCGTCCAGTAGGCCGGAGACTCCTCCGCGCGCAGGATCGCCAGACCGAAGTCGGGCCAGATTTTCGAAGGCGCGGCGGGGAACGCGATCTCTTCCGGAAGCGGACGCCGACTCATGAGCGCGGGTTTGTAGTCCGGGATCATCGCGACAAACGGCGCCAGGTGAGGATCTCCGGAGACGTCATACACCGCGACGAGGGCCTGAGCCATGTCAATTCCCGGGCCGGCAGGATTGGCCAGGAACAGGTCGCCGTTCGCGTTGCTGGAGCCGTCGCCGTAGGTGACAACCCGAATCTGGCCGGGGCCGTGACCGGTCCGCTCGATGGGATAGGCCGTGTCGATATAGTAGTCCATCAGCCCCTTCGGGCTGCCGCCGTTCGGCGCTTGGGCCGTCCACCAGTCCTTGCCATCGTACAGCGCACGATAGCGGGAGACCATGGCCATGCAATAGAGATCGGTATGGACGATGGGATAGGTGGGGGTCTCGTGCCAGGCGCCGCCGTCCTTCAGGATATTGTTCAGCACCGGAAAATACCCGCCGATCGAAGACTCCGGCTTGCGGTGGAATCCCCACGCGATTGCTTCCCGATCCTGGATGGCCAGCCCGGCGAACGCAACGGTGGCGGTGGGCTTCAACACCAGGTTCGGGGTCTGCGTCCAACGGTCCATGCAGCGCATCTTGAAACGCAGGAATGTGGCGATCCCCTCCCGGATCGTCTCTCGCGCCTCCGGTTCCAGGCCGTTGTAGGCCCAGTCGAACGCGAGATAGGGGCTGAAATCCGTATCGTAAAAGACATCGCCCAGCCAAGGCACCCCCCCCTTGAAGAACTCGGGATCGGCGAGCGCGCCGCGTCGGGACCCGACCACGGAGCCTTTTTCCCCGAACAGGCCCAGCAGCCACCTCTGTGCGATGGGCCCGTAGGCCGGATCGCCGTCCAAGGCATACAGAAACGCGGCCAGGTGACCGTTGCCCTTGCGGGCTTCCGTCTGAATGCGCGCGTAATCCGCGTTCGCCCACTCCCCGCCGGCGATCACCTCGCGCAGACGCGCCCGCTCCTGCTCCGGCATGAAAAACGGACGCCCGTGCGTCGGGGCGTCTTTCGTCTGCGCCAAACTCATGCAAAGCCCGGGCATGAGCAAAACCAGCAGGATCGGTAGCGAAGGATGTGCGCAAATTGTCATGTGATACACTCCTTTGAGCCGGGCGTCACCCGGTCATCGTGCCCGTTGCCACTGCTTCGCTCCGACGGCATTCCGGAGGAGCGGTGCAGGTTATTTCCAGATCTCCATCGGCGTGACGCGTCCAGCTTGCGTGGATGGGGCCGTAGGGTGTTGCCACGGAACCACGCGCCCACGCCAGGTCACCAGGACAGGGATCGACGCAGAATACGCGGAATCCGGGTTCCAGAGGGCGGATGCCCAGGACGCGGGTCGGCAGGTAAACAGCGGGCGCCGCGCTCCAGGCGTGGGCCACGCTGCGCGTCCAACCGAATGTCTCCGGACAGGTTCGGAATCCCATTTCAGCCATCTTACCCCACTCGCG
>CAZOJL010000183.1:0-6536 GCA_964580075.1 uncultured Akkermansia sp.
GCCCCGTTTTTTGCGGCGCATTATTTGCGCACATGTTCAGGTCTTTGTCTTGCGGGAGGGCGTGCAGCGCGTGCCGTAACGGGCCGGGGTTTCGCGAACGGCGGTGGTAGGTACGGCAGCCTGTGCCGATTCTTCCGGAAAGACTTCACGGGCCAGGGGTTCTTCCGGTGTTAACCCCATAACCTGTGAGGTGCGCAGGACTTCATTCTTGCCGAACCTTTCTTCGACAGCATCCATGATCACGCGCGAACGCGCCTCCGTGTCGATGTCGGCAAAGCGGTCCCAGATGACGTACCAGTGCGAATATCGAGGGACGCCGCCGCTCTCCTCCTGAATGATAACGGGCGCGCCCACGGGGCGGGACGAGCGGTTCGGGCGACGTATTTCCGAGACGATTTCGGCGACAAGTTTCTTCGCCAGATCTGGATCAAGAATGGATTCCCGACGTTTGATTATGCCCATGGCACGAACTCCTTTGCGAATGATCTTGCACGGTTGATAAATTTGCAACCGTTCACAACGCAGAAATCATTCACCACACGGAAACACACGGAACACCAAGATCAACTTCTTTCTCTGTGTTCTCTGCGTTCTTTGCGGTTAAAATTTCTCTGGTCATGAACAGCACCGTCAACGGTTACGTTTTTTCTGACCGGTCTTAATCCCTAGCCCCTAGCCCCTCCCGCCCATCGTCGCGCTACGCATATTCCACCCTCTGACAACTCAACGCGATCACGACGATCACACGTTTGCATTTCGTTAGGACGAAGAGTACCACAACGGCGCAATCCGAATCGAGAACAAAATAGCTTGCATTGCAGAAAGTGTCGCGCTACATTATCGCCGTTTGGGGGTGATCGGAAAGAATCAAAGGATCAAGAAAGGGAAGGCTCTTGCAGAAGTCGGGCAACAGCCGCAAAGAGACCCCGCAAGGACCCCGCAAGGGACGGGCCTGAATGGCGCTTGAATGGCGCTCAGTTAAGCGATGCTTCCGATCCTAATCCTAATCCTAATCCTAATCCTAATCCTAATCCTAATCGTAATCGTAATCGTAATCCATTCTCCACCAGGAGATTAAGATTAAGATTAAGATTAAGATTAAGATTACGATTAAGATTAAGATTACGATTAAGATGGCAATAGACCCTTAACTGAGCGCCATTCGGGACGGGCCTTTCCTTCAGCCTCTCCATCATCAGCGGCGCGGCGGGACGCCGTCGCCCTACCTCGCGCGAAGCGCCTTTCCTTAAACGGACGGCGATCGGTGCGGGCGCGAAGCAATCGGTAGGGCAGCGGCGTCCCGCCGCGCCGAAGGTGAATGGATGAGAAACGCCCAACGCCCAACAACCAACGCCCAACAACCAACAACCAACGCCTCAACAACCAACACATTGATGGGATGCCCGTCCCTTGCAAGGCCACCTAACCCCTAACCCCTAACCCCTAGCCCCTAGCCCCTAGCCCCTCCAAGGAGTGCTCCCATGTCCGTATCCGTCCGTCGATTGGCCCAGTTGGCCGGCGTGAATCCGATGACCGTCTCGCGCGCCCTGCGTGGCCGCGAGGGGGTTGGCGATGAACTGCGCCGCAAGATCCTGGCGCTGGCCCGCAAATACGGCTATCCGCTGCCGGCGGTTCGCGCGTCCGAAAACCCGGATCTGCTCCGGGTCATGGCGGCCACCATCGATATCGAGACGGGCGGCGAGCGGCAGGAAACGTCGTTCAACCGCCGGCTGCTGACCGGGATGCGCCTGGGCGCCGCGGAATGCGGCACGGAACTCGCCTTGCTGTCGCCCAGCGACGACGCCTGGCCGCTGGTGGTGGACAGGCGGCAGGTGGATGGCGTGGTGTTGTCGCTGGGCAACGAGCACATGCCGCACCCGCCCTTCCCTCCGCCCGTCCCAGCCGTGTTCCTCTTCTCCGGACCGGACGGCGCCGACGTGGTCACCGTCGAGAACTTCGACGCCTGCCTGCGGCTCGGCGCGCATCTGGCGGAACTGGGACACCGGCGCGTGGCCTACATCGGCCCGCAGACGGCCATGTCCCGCAAGCGGCTCTTCGGCCTGCGCGCCGGCCTGGAAACCGCCGGCGGCGCGATGCCGCCGGAGTGCCTGCGGGTTCGCCCCTTTTTCATGGACGCGGCCAAGACCCAGGCATTGATCGACGATTTGCTGATAACCCTGACGCCCGGCGATCCCGGCCCGCGCGGTTTTACGGCGCTGGCGGCCTACAACGACTACATGGCCGAGGCCGCGATCCTGCGGTTGCGCGAGCGCGGCGTGCGCGTGCCGGAGGATGTCAGCGTGATCGGCTTCGACAAGACCCTCCCCTCCCCAGATTACAACGGCCCGGTCCTGACCACGGCGGCCATGCCTATCGAGGACATCGGCGCCGAGGCTGTCCGCCTGCTCTACTGGCGCCTCACCCATCCCGCCGCACCCCGCCGCCACCTGGCCCTTGCCGCCCCGCTCGTCCTGGGCGAATCCACGCGACCGATCGGCATCCCCGGCTCCGGTTGACGTTCGGCAGAGAACGCCTCGATGCATCTTGGTCGAGCGGATCGCATGAGGCGAGCGAATCGATTCAGTCGATCAACTCGATTCGTTCGCCTCTTTCCCTTCCTCGAACGGCTCCGTGCTCAGCGCGAAGAGAGGTCGTATGTGACTTTCATTTCAGCTCCTGAGGCAATCCGTATTCCTCGGCGGCAAGGGATTGCCGCCCTCGCTGCGCCCCCACCCGTTTCAGACGACCGGCAGGTCCGGCAATTCGTGACCTTTCGGCAGCGGTGCGGGCGGCAATATTTTGCGGCAACTGGGGTAACGACAGGGTTGATGGCTGGAGCGGTTCAGTTCAGGGAGGGCCAACGCCTGCGGCTGTCGCCTGATAATTCCACGGCATCCAGATCGCAGGATTGATGGAAACGAGCTTGAGGTAACGGCGTATTGTCGTGAGATAATGGAACGGATCCTTCCCGTTGAGACGGCAGGTCTGAATGACACTCATGAAGAAATCTCCGGCCTTGGCGCCATTGAGCGTTTTATAGAACAGAGAGTTGTCACGGTGCCTGATGGCTGTCTTCAAGAGGCGTTCACAGACATTATTGTCGATGGGAGCTCCGGGCATGCGTAGGAAGAGCGTCAGCTCGTCCTGACGCGCCGGCTCCGATGGCGCGGCTTCGGCGATCATGGTGATCTCACCGCGGAAATGCTTCGACAATGTGCCAACACCGCGAACTCTCGCATCCATCTTCTCTTCTCCTTTTGCTATCCCCCGAGAAACACCTCATTCACCCGCCTCAGCCGGTCGGGATATTCATGCCACGTGGGATCTTCCGGGCCGGAATTGGTCCGCGCCACCGCCCCCCAGAGACCGTGTTCCCGATAGGCGCGCGCCGCGTGTTCGACCACCTCCCACAGACCTGCATGTTGCGCGGCACGTGTTCCGGGTTGACGTACGGCGTGTAGGTGTCCAGCGCGAACCGGATGCCGGGATGACGCGCCTTCACGAATTCCAAGGCGTCTTCGTGCCAGCTCCGCCATAGGTTCAATTGCTCCTTCGGCTGCGTCTTCTCCCCGTAAAACCCGACAAAGTCCAGCCCGTCGGCCTCATTGAATATCTCCGCAAAGGCAATCGTGTCCTGCAAGCCCCGCTGCTCCAGTTCGTTGAGGATGAAGTCCAACGCCCGAGCGAAGTGCATGAACCGCTCCTCAGCCGGGAGATCCATCAGCTCTGCATTGATGGCCTCGTCCGTGAACCAGAACGTGTGCAGGTAGTACCAGCTCGACAGGATGACCTTCACCTCATACCGCTTCGCCAGCGTGCATAGCTCGATCAACCGTTTCAACGGATCGCACCGCCCCGCCAAGCAGCGTTCCATCTGGCGGATCAGCCGCCCGTGCCCCGGCAAGGCTTCCTGAAAGGCCAGTTCTCCGCGCGGGCGCCCGACTTTGTCGTGGCACAACCCTGCGCCAGACTCGAGCCGGATACAATTGAACCCCCGTTCCTTGAGTTCCACCATCCGTCCCTCAAGATCGTCAAAGAAGCCGTTGGGCACGGTATCGAACAGTCCCCAGACCCAAAATGAAATCGCCAGTCGGTCCGTCATGTCACCCCCCTCCTTCTCTAATGTGCATGGAGTGTTGCTTCACTGTTGTTCCTCAGGTTTTTTCCGTTTCCACCAGGGCCGCGAACCGCCAGGGCGGACAGGGCAGACGGAGTTCGCGCGAACCGCCGGGCCCCGGCGTCAGCACGTGGTCCTGGCCGGAAATCAGGTCCGTAAGCCGATCGCTCTTGAAGAAGCCCGCTTGGAAGCGCAGGTGCGCCTGTGCGTGCTGCTCTTGAAAGAAAACGTACACCATCCGCCGACCCTGGCTCATGCCATATTTGGTGTAAAGGAAGGCGGTATCCGTCGGCAACGGCTCGATGATCTCAACCTCCAACTTCACCCCCGCCGTACGCACCACCCAGGCCACGAAATCCTCGAACCCCGGCGTGTTCTTTGCCCGGTACGCCTCGCCGAGATAGGCACCCGCCAATACGACCCTGCCCTTGCCGACCGGGACGTCCAGCAGCAGCGCGCCGTCCGCATGATCGGCCAGCACCCGCCCGCGCCCGCGCTCCAAGGGCGTGATCCATTGCGCCAACCCCATCGTGCACGGCGCGCCATCCAGTTCGGCCGCGACCTGATCGGCGGACAACTGGCGCCGGCCGACTTCGGCCACGCCCGTCAGTCGCGCCAGCATTCGCTCGGACGGGTAACCGTAGATGCCCTGCGGAGTGAACGCCCCGCATTCGGATTCCGTGACCACGGTGCCGCCCCGCTCCACAAACCGCGCCAGCGCCTGCTCCACCTGCGGCGTAAGGACCAGCGTGCGCGGCAGGAAGAGCACCTGCAACTTGTCCAGCGCGTCGAAATGTTCCTCCTCGACCGCGACAAACGGGATGGACTTCCGGACCAGCGCGCGGCAATACCCGTGAAACGCCTGGGCCACCGCGCCGGCATCCCCGGCCTGGGCCGACTGGAGGTAATAGGACTGGGGACTGAACAACACCCCCACCGTGGGCTCCGACGTCTGATAGCCGTCCAGCAGCGCCTGGTTCCGCGCAATAACCTCGCCGGTCATCCGCATCCCGGCCATCCGCTCCTCGGCCAGGCCATCGAGCCCGATCAACCCGTAGCCGCCGGATTCGCACCCGAACACCTCGTCCCGCCAGCACCAGAACAGGATGGTGTCCGCGCCTGAAGCGAGGCCGTTCCAGACCCAGCGCTGTTGCGACAACGCATCCACCGGCTGGTGGACCGCGAACCCCTGCGAGGCGCGGCCACCCTGCAGTTCGCTGAGCCAGACCTTCTTCCCGCGGGCCGCGCTCTTGACCAGGTCGATGCGCAGACCGAAATCCGCGTCGTCCACGCCAAACCACTTCGGAAAACTCGAGCAGCCGACGCCGTCCAGGTGATCCGCGAAGGCCCAATCATTGCCCCGGTCCAGGGGTGTGGCTGTCCAGGCCAGTTCGCTGCACGGGCAGGGGCCATGCAGGGTAACCGGATGCTGGGAATCGATCGCCCGGATGACATCAAAGCGTCTTGCGCCCAGGCGGTTGGCGCGCGCCGTCAGGAAGTGCGAGAACGCCATCATCTCCGTGTACGGATGGCCTGATCCCTTCCCGGGCAACACTTCGTCCCAGCCGCCGTAGCGGCGCTGCCAGGCCCGGTTGAGCCCGTCCAGAGAGCCATACTTCTCTTCGAGCCATGCGTGAAACGCGCGGCGGGTATGCGCGCAGTGACAGACGATGCCGTCGGCGTCCTCACGCCAGCGCGTCTCGTTCCAGCAGTCCCAACCGCGCAGGTTCGGCAGCTTCGCATAGCGCGTGGCCGTGGCGGCGAGAAACGCGGCCATGCGTTCCCACACGCCCGGATGATCCGTGCAACCCCCCGGCGTTATCCCGAAATGACATTCGCCGCGGTTCTGACTGACCTGCGTGTGGCCGAACTGGTTCACCATCTCGCTGCCCGGCACCTCCCGGTGGATCCAGTACGGCTGGATCTCGGCAATCGTGCTGAGTACAACACCTAGCCCGTGCTTGCCGGCCAGCTCCACCAGCCGGTCGTAGTCATCGAACGCAAAATGCCCGGGACGGGACTCCACCCACGACCACAGGATCCACAACTGAACCGTGTTCAACCCCGCATCCTTCATCCGCCGCAGGTCGTCCTCCCAATAGCGGTTCTCAGGAAACGGGGCCCGATAATATTGCACGCCGAAGTTGATCATCCCTTGCTCCTTTGTCGTAGCAGTATATCGTACCCATCATGCGAGTACACTAGAAAAACCGCCAGCAATTCTAATTCTAATTATGGCACATCCGTACAGTCGAAATCGAAATCGTTATCGCTATCGGAGTCGCTATCGGGGTCGAATTCCTTGCTTTCTCGTCGATTTCGGTCCCGATCCCGATTTGGATCCCGATAGCGGCTGTCATAATCCTTGTCTTGATCATTGTCGACTTTGTGCTGAGGGGAGGCCCGTCCCTAATCTGCT
>CAZOJL010000184.1:0-6526 GCA_964580075.1 uncultured Akkermansia sp.
CGGCGCAAAGCCAAAAGCGGAAAGAACGCGGGGAAGGAATTCTGGGGATGCACGGGGTATCCGGAGTGCCGAGGCGTGAGGGAACTGGAAGGAGAGAAGCAATGAGCCAAGGGTTTGATTTTTCGAGGGAATCGAATGAGTCGAGAAAATCGAGGAAATCGAATCGGTCGATTCGGTCGAATCTTTCGAATCTTTCGATCTGCGTCCTCACGGCGCCGCGCAGGTGATGAGGCGCTGGTCGGTGATGATCATGTGGACGCGGATGTCGTGGGGTTCGAGGGGGAGGGGATCGCTGACGACCTGCCAGTCGTAGCCCACGGCGACAATACGGACGGTGCGAGCCGCCCGGGCGAGGATGCGATCGTAATACCCCTTGCCATAACCCAGGCGTCCCCCGTGAATGTCGAAGGCGAGGCCGGGGATGATGAAGCAGTCCACATTCCATGGGATGATCGGAATGCGAACGGCCGGTTCGCGAATGCCATTAGGGCCGGTGACGAGGGGCATTCCCGGATCGTAGGCGAACAGGCTGTAGGTTCCGGCGACCGGATCCCAGCAGGGAACGCACGCCTCACGTCCGGCATCGAACACCGCCCGCAGGATGTAGCGGCTGCTGACTTCGTGGCGCGCGCTGAGGTAGCAGCAGAACCGCCACGAGCGGGCGAACGCATCGGTCTCGAGCAGACGGCGCGCGATTTCCTTACCCGCGCGGCGGCGTGTGTGGTCGTCTACTTCCCGGCGGCGGGCCAACATGTCGGCGCGGATCTCGTCTTTGTTCATGGCGTTCCTGAGCGCGCGAGGGATGCGGCGATCCGTGCCATCCGTTTGCTGATGGTTTCTTCGTAGCCCTGATCGGTGGGGATGTAGTAACGCGTGTCGGCCGGAATATAGCGTTGTTCAACGATGTGGTCTTTGAAGGCGTGCGGATAACGGTAGGGGTGGTCGGCGTCGTCGTGGCCGACCGCGTCGAGGTGGAGGTTTTTGAGGTGCTCGGGAACGGCGAGCACGCGGCCTTCGCGGACGTCGGCCAGCGCGGCATCAACGGCGAGGTAGGCGGCGTTGCTCTTGGGCGCCGTGGCGAGGTAGGTGGTCGCCTGGGCGAGGATGATGCGCGCCTCGGGCATGCCGACGTACTCGACGGCCTGGGTGGCGGAGACGGCGAGCGTGATGCCGCGGGGATCGGCGTTGCCGATGTCCTCGCTGGCGAGGATCATCAGGCGGCGGGCGATGAAGCGAGGGTCCTCGCCGGCCTCCAGCATCTTGGCGAGCCAGTAGATCGCGGCGTGGGGGTCGGAGCCGCGGACGCTTTTGATGAAGGCGGATATGGTGTCGTAATGGCCGTCTTCATCGCGGTCATAGACGATCATGCGGCGTTGGACGCAGTCTTCCATGACGGCGCGGGTGATGCGGATCGCGCCGTCGGCGTCGGGAGGCGTGCTGCGGGCGGCGACTTCGAGGGCGTTGAGCGCGCGGCGGGCGTCGCCTTCGCAAATGCTCGCGAGGAAGGCGACGGCATCGGGATCGGCGACGATGGGGAGCAGGCCGAGGCCGCGAGACTCGTCGGCGAGGGCGCGCGCGATCAGGCGGACGATGGCCGGTTCGTCGAGGGGCTTGAGTTCGAACACGAGCGACCGGGAGGTGAGGGGCGAGTTGATGAAGACTTGCGGGTTGTGCGTGGTTGCGCCGATCAGGGTCACCGCGCCGTCCTCGACGTAGGGGAGGAGCACATCCTGCTGGGCCTTGTTGAAGCGGTGGATTTCGTCGATGAACAGGACGGTCTTGCGCAGGGCGCGCAGGCGCTTGGCATTTTCACACAGGGCGCGAAGCACGGCGACGTTGGAGATCACGCCGCTGGTCCGTTCGAAGCGGCATTGCGTGGCCTTGGCGATCACCTCGGCCAGGGAGGTTTTGCCGCTACCCGGCGGGCCGTAGAAGATGAGATTGGGCAGGCGGTCGGCTTCGATCACGCGGCGCAGCAGCTTGCCCGGCCCGAGAATGTGATCCTGGCCGACGACCTCGTCCAGCGTCTGCGGCCGCATCTGGGCGGCCAGCGGCGGACGCGAGGCGCCGCCCGCCGCGGCATCCGCGGCGCCCGCGATTCCGGGTTCCGCGTCGTCCGCCGCTTCAAGCGTGCTCGAATCGAAGAGTTCGTCGTCAGACATGCGTTAAAAGTGCCATGAAACCGTTGAGAAAGCAAGCCGGAGCTCCTGTGTCAGACTTTTCAGGGTTCAGGGCTCCAGCTTCTTGACCGCGCGCACGACGGTATACTCGCGGCGGCGGATGGGTTCGGCGTTGCCGAACAGGTGGGTCATGAACGCGACATGCCAGTCGGTCTGTTTGGCGACGATCAGGCAGCGGCCGCCGGGAACGAGGCCGTCGTAGGCGTTGCGAATGAAGAGCTCGGCAATGGCAAAGTCACCGAAGTAGGGTGGATTGCCGACGGCGAGGGTGAATCCGGTGTGGCGGGTGCCCGTGTCGGTGCAGTCGACGACCGGGTCGATGAGGCCGTTGGCATGGGCGTTGGCGGCCGCACACGCGGCGGCGCGCGCGTGGCTGTCAACAAAGGTGACCGGGAGGCCGGGAGCGGCGCGGGCCAAGGCGATGCCGACCATGCCGCATCCGCACCCGATGTCGAGGACGCGGTCGCTGGGCGTCACCTCGCGGGCGGCGACCTCGGCGAGGGCGAGACCGCCGGGGTCGGGGCGGCGATGGGCGAAGACCCCGGGACGGGTCTCCACGGTAAACGGGGCGACACCCGGCAGCGAAACCTCGAAAGCGGCCGAGAAGGTACGGCGCTTGGGAAGCGGCCGCTTGCGGATGGCACAGGCCAGTGTCATGCCGTCGGCCACCGTGATCGGCGTCTTGCCAAAAACGGTCTTGAGTTGGGCGCGCAGCCATTCGGCGTCGCCCTCGAAGGCGATCAGGCAAACGCCCCCATCGGCGAGCCGCTCGTGAACCTGCTCCAGAAGATCGGTCACCAGTTCGGTCGGCATCGCGTGGCGCGAGAGTTGGAGGACGGCGCCGTCGAATGGGGCGTCTGCGGGAATGTCGGCGGCGGCGACACACGCAATTCCCGCCTCGGTGCCGCTTCCGGCGAGGGTGCGGAGGATGATCGCACGGTGATGCATGTCGAATGTATGAGCCAGCACGGTGGCCTGCGGGAACAGGTGGCGGACGGTGGCGGGCAGGACGCCGGTGCGGTTGCCTGCGACCAAAACGCGCGAGATGGCGCGGGGAAGCGTTGGCAGCCGTTCGAGAAGCGCGCGCTCGGTGGGATGCAGACCCGAACGCGACCGAACCAGCAGGGCGCCGTCGAGAAACTGCTCATCGCGGGCGAGCGGCGGGAGGCGGTCGGTGGTGGTGATCGTGAACGGCATCAGCAGGTTCCCCCGGCGATGAGGCGGGGAAGATCGTCCAGACGGTCGAGGATCGGCCGGTCGGCGGAGAGCAACCGCGCTTTGGATTGGTGTCCGCGTGTCACGAGGACACACCGGCAGCCGAGTTCGGCGGCCACGTCATGGTCGTGGAGCGTGTCGCCCACGAAAAGTGTCGCGGCGCCGGCGCCGCCGAGATCGCGGACGAGGGCGCGACCCCGTTCCGCCTTGGAGAGGCCGTTCAGGTTGTCCGATCCGCAGATGCGGGAGAAGCACCCGGTCAGGCGGGCCTCGCCGAGCAAACGCTCGAGGATGGACTGTTCGCAGGACGAGAGAATCGCCTGGCGGATGCCGCAGGCGGCGAATGTGTTCAGGACGGGGCGGACGTCATCGAAGAGTTTTCGTCCGGGCTGCGCCAGGTAGGCGTCGTGGTAGTCTCGCGCCAGTTGATCCCAGTCCTCATGGGCCAGGTCAAATCCGGCATCCTGATAATAGGCGCGAACAGGGAAGCCGAAGCGATCACGGTAATGATCCACCGTTTCCGGACCCAGGCCGCGGGGGACCATGAGGGTGTTCAGGGCACAGACCGAGGCGTGGACATCATCGAGCAGGGTCCCGTTCCAGTCCCAGATGACACAGGTGATGCGCAACGGCGGTGCGGTCGGATAGTCAACTGTCATAACACTCTGTCATAACGCGTTGTGTGACGCGCGTGCGGCGAAGCCTGTGTGCCGGACGGCTCGGTAGCCGCCCGACAGGGCGCTGGAGTCGTCCGGCTCTTGCTTGTCAGGAGGCCGATGCATCGGCCTCGATTCCCCACCGCGCAGTAGTACAGGTAGAAGGTGTCGCTTCCCGCTTCGTACAGAAGCGATATCTTGTGGGCACAGGTCGCGTCCAGTCCCCCGGGATGTCCTCCGGCCCGGTACAGGGGCTCGGGATGCGCCGTCCAATGCAGCAGGTCGCGTGAAAACGCGGCCATGATGTGCGCGCCGCCATGGCCCACCCCGAAGTAGAACATTACCCAGTGATCGCCGTCGCGGAACACTTTGCCGTCTGAGCAGAATGTCTCGTCGTAGCCGCCGGGGCGTACGCGCACGATCGGATTGCCGGAATACCGCGTCCAGTTCAGCAAATCCGGAGAAATGGCCAGGCCCATCTGCTCGATCCAGTCCGGCATGTGTTTGGCATTGTAGAAATTGTGGAATCGGCCCTCGTGCTCGACCAACCAGGGCTGGTAGATGCAGTGCTTCTCCCATTCGCCCACGTCGGCTTCGTGCACCGAGAGGATGTAGCGTTCCTTCGCCCGACGCCAAGACAGACCATCGCCGCTACAGGCCACACCTTCGTAGCCCGGATCGAGCTCGTAGGCGCCCTGCTGCGCATAGCAGCCGTACAGCGTCCAGTACGCGCCGTGCCGCCGCTTCAGCAGTCGCGGGGCTCGGATGTCGTACGATTCGTAAAGGTACGCGCCAATGACGCAGCCGCCGAAATCGAATTCTCCCGCCCTGCCGAACCCCATGGCCAGCCGGGGATTCGTCCAGTGCGCCAGGTCCGTGCTCTCGGCGACAAAACTGTTGTAGCCCTGTCCATTGAAGCCGATGAAGCTCATGAACCATTTTCCGGTCTCTCCCGGGATCTGATACACGGTCGGCACGTCGAAGTTGTGAAACTCCTCGTGACCCGGAATCTTCAAGTCCGAGGGAATTACGGGCTCCGCGGCATAGTGCCATCCCCGGTACGGCGCGGCCCAGGCATCGCGTTCGCCCTGCTCGATGCTCCACGGCGCAGGTTGTTTTCGGGGTTTCATCACGGCGTCACTCAGATAATCTCCAGCCCGTCGCGGTCGGGCAGCGTTGGAAACGGCGCGTGCGGTTCGGCCTGGTACCAGAAGGCCGTCGAAGCCATGTCGTCCCGGTTGGGCAGATAGCGACCGCCCGCGCGCCAGCCGAGCGACTGGATGGTCACGCCCAGGTCCTCTTTGAAGCGCACCGGATCCATGATGTGCCAGCGGTAGAGGCTGAAACGGGTGTTGGCCTGATAGCAGCCGTCGGGACGGACCACATGCGGGACGCCGGCGTAAGGGGTGGTGAACTCGCGGTAGGTCTTCGTGGCCTTGTCCTCGAAGTTGTAGCTGCCACAGAAGTAGTCCTCCGTGCCGGTGCCGCAGATCGTGGGGTAACACTCGCCGCCGTGCTCCTTGACGTTCCGTCCGACCACCCCGCCGGGCAGATCGCCGTCCAGGTAGAACTTGATCTCGCCCTCGCCCCACCAGCCGTTGTTGTTCACCTGCCACGCCATGTACGTGCCCACGTAGTGACCCTGGCCGCGCACACCGTCGAGGATCGTGTAGACATCCTTGCAGGGCAGGGGATTGGTGCGCCGGAACTGCGCATGGAAATAGGCCGCGTCGGCCGGCACGTCGGTGAGCGTGTAGTTGATCTGGTAGAAGATCGTCATCGCTTCGAAGCCGATGTTCTCCAGCGTGATCTTGCAGTGCTTGCGGAAGGGCATTTCCCAGTAGCAGTTGAATGCGTTGCCCGGGTTGACGCAGACCGGCAGCGAGTCAATGGGCCGGAAGGTGTTGAAGTTGGTGTAGGCGCTGGCGAAGAAGTCACCGATCGGCACCTCGACCGACGGCGTCTCCTCGCCGTCCCAGTAGACGCGCAGGATGGTGAAGCGGTAGTTGCCGGTCGGGGTCATCCAGATCTGCTGGATGGCCCCGGGGCCGTCGACATCCGCCAGCACAAGCGTTTCGCCGGGCGGCACGCCGACGCATGGACGCACCTTCCAGCCGGGGCCGAGATCGCGCGAGCACCCGTGGTTGGGATCCACATGGCGCCCGCCCTGCCCCTTGGCGCCGGTGGGGTTTTCGGCCGAGATCGAGCGCGTTTCTGCCGCCGACAGGAGCGACAGGTTCCCGAGATGCAGTCCGAGTCCGTTGAATGCCCGGTTCATGGTGTTGTTCTCTCCTTGGCGCGTTTCAGTGTAGCGACACAGCGGTTTCGGGTCTCGGGTCTCCATCGTGACTGTCAGAAACGCAGTTATGGGTACGATTGTACGTCATGCCCTGTGGGGGTGTCAACGCAACAGGGCAAACGCCAGCGGTTCCAAATCAAGGGGGATGAGGCTGGGGGTTGAGCGAGGGGTTGAAA
>CAZOJL010000185.1:0-6255 GCA_964580075.1 uncultured Akkermansia sp.
CAGCTCGCCAAGCGACAGGAAACGTGGTTTCGTCATCAAGCGCGCGTCGTCTGGGTTGACACCACCGGGTTGGAATCGGCCGCGTGGATAGCTGATCGTGTCACTGAATGTTGGGAGGCCCATGGACCCGCAATCGTCAACTGTTTGTGACCCCGCAGCCGCTTATCGGGCGAGCTCGACCCCCATTAAGAGCATTCCCTCCGAACTGCGTCCGCGCGAAGAGTTCGTCCGCAGGGGCGGCACAGCCGTTGCGGACGAAATCCTGATCGCGATTTTATTGCGGAGCGGCACGCCCAATAAGAATGTCATCGCGCTCTCCCGCGAACTGCTGATCCGGGCGGGCAGCCTGGCGGCGCTGGCCAAGATGAGCTACGAAGAGCTGCTGGCGCTCCGGATCAAGGGGATTGGCCCCGTAAAAGCGATGGAGCTGGTCGCTGCGCTCGAGATCGGCCGACGCGCCGCCGGTCACGCTCCGGGCGAAAAACCCGCTCCGGTGCGCGAACCCGAGACGGTCTACCGCCTGGTTGCTCCCCTCGCCCACGGGCAGACTCAGGAGGTGTTCTGGGTGGTTTTGCTCGATATCAAGAATTGCCTGATCGGGCGGCCGGTGGAAGCGACCCGCGGTCTCATCAACTCCAGCCCGGTGCATCCGCGCGAGGTCTTCAATCGCGCCGTCCGCCACGCCGCCGCCGCCGTGATCCTCGCGCACAACCATCCGTCGGGTGATCCGACGCCCTCAGCCGAAGACATCACGATCACCAAGCGCCTGGTTGAAGCCGCACGCATTCTCGGCATCCGGGTGCTCGATCACGTGGTCATCGGAACACCCGGTCCCGCTACGCCCGGATACCTCAGCCTCCGGGAACGCGGCCTGGCTACATTCGATGCCTGACGCGTGTTTGCCGGGGGTGATGCTGCTATCGCCCCGCTTCTCCCATTCGCCACGCCTCCAACTGCTGCTCCGTTGGCGCGCCGACGATCTCAAAGAGGCGCCAGGCGCCGTAGTTGCGGAAGACGAGCATCCGCCCCCCGCCGGATGCGTAGAGCGACGGATGGCGGATATGGACGTTTTCGGCGGCTGCCGCGCCGACGGGTTCGGGGACGAGCAGGTAGAGGTTCTGCCCATAGTAATCCTGGCGCAGGGCGTTGACATAGAGATCGAGGTTGGATTCGAGACATCCGTCGGACGCGCCTGTGAGCAGATCAAGCCCGGCATAGCCGCACACGAAGACCCGCGCGTGCGGGGAGCGAGCCCGGACGTCGCGAGCAACCTGTGCCACGATTCCGGCGGCAGGATCCGCCGCATGCGGGGGGAGCCCCCGCACGCCGATCGCTGCAACGACCGCGAAGAGCGCCACATCACCGGCGGTCACCCGGGGCGTCCGCATCACGGCGCCTCCGTGTCGGAGATGCCAGAGCGCCATCACGCCCGACACCATCAAGACCGCCCGCGGGGCTTCATCGGCCCATGCCGCCGACCCGCCGCGCAGCACCGCAAGCCATGCCCAGAAAAGCAGAGCCAAAACGCCGAGAGCGGCCGCGCGCGCGTTGCGGGTCAGCGCGCCCGCCACCAGCGCATACGCGGCGGCGGCCGTTGCCGCGATCTCCGCCGGCCGGTCCGGCATCCACTGCACGCCGTTCCAGCCCAAAACCTGTCCCACGCTCAGGCTTTCGACAAAAAACAGCCACGATCCGAAAATCAATCTGTTCATCAACACCCACACGGAAAGCGCGTAGAGCATCGGCAGCCAGCCCAGGATCAGCACGGCAGGAATGCGACGCCGGGTATCCGAACCGGCCAGCGCGCCCAACGGAATGGCGAGGGCCACCGCGACCGTCACGCCCAGGACCGGAAAGCCGCACAGGATCAATCCGGCGAGACCCGCGCCGAGCCTGACGAGATCGCGCAATCGCTGCTCACGGCTCCACAGCGCCGCCGAACGGAGCGCGAACACCGTCAGCGCCGCAGGCACGGCGGCGGCGGGCGACGCCCCGCAGCCGACAGCCGTGATGCCGCATGCGGCCAACACCATGAGGGCCATACCCGCCCGCGGCCGCTCCACAATACGACCGCAAATCACGAAGGCAAACGTCCATGCCGCCCACGCCGCCAAGACACCGGCCACCGGCGTCTCACCCAGCAGCCAGGCAAACGGCAAGACGACGAGCGTCACGAGCGGGCTGAACCAACAGGACCCCACCAGCGCCTGCCGCCCCTGATCCGAACCCGCCACCACTTCCCGGCACACCGCCAGCGCCGTGCTCCCGCCCGGGCCGGCCGTCATCCATCCAACCCCCACGACCGCGCACGCCAGCAGCACGGCGGGCACGGCGTCATGAAGTCTGTTTCTGAATGAGACCATGTTGGGTCTTCTCCCAATAAAACGGATTTCGAAAGAACTGGAATAACGCGCGCCAGCCGCTGTAGCTCATCAGCATCCAGTAAAACGGGGTCAACAGGTTCCACAGGAGCAGGGAGTCGTACCGGCGCTTGTAACACCCGAGCAGATTGACATAGACAAAGGCGAAGTTGCCCACGAACAGGCAAAACGTCCCCGCCGCAAAAACCGGCCCGGGAAACAGCGCTGCCACCCCGACCGGCTGGACCGCGAACCACACCACGGCCAGCGTCCAGAAGATCGGGTTGACCAGAGCCGAAAAGATCACCCCGCCGACGAGAAGCTGAAAGTGGATGAAGTTGCGCCAGCCGATGTTGCGCGCCAGTTCGACCGGTCTACGCATGTGGACGAACCACGTCTGGATATACCCCTTCTGCCAGCGCGTGCGCTGCCGGATCCAGAAGCGGAGGTTGGAACAGGCCTCCTCCCAGGTCGTCGTCTGCAACATGCAGGTCGTATAACCGGCACGGCAGAGGCGCACTCCCAGATCGCAATCTTCCGTCACATTGTAGGCGTCCCAGCCGAGCAGGTCGCGCAGCACCGCTGTGACGAAGTGGTTGGATGTGCCGCCGAGGGGGATCACCGTCTGCAACGCCGCAAGGCCCGGCAGTTGCATATCGAACCACGCCGAATATTCGGCCGCGAACCAGCGGGTGAGCAGATTCTGCCGCGGGTTGTAATAGTTGAGGCGTGACTGCACGCATGCGGTCCGCCCGTCCGCCTGCTCAAAAGTCAGAACGGCCTTTTTAAGCTGGTCGGTCTCGGGCTTGTCCTCCGCGTCGTAGATGACGAGGTAGCGGCCGCGCGCATACTGCAGGCCGACATTGCACGCCTTGGGTTTGGTGCGGGGATGCGATACGGGGATCAGGGTGATGCGAAACCCGGGCGGGAGGATCATTGCGTGGGCGGCAGAGACGGTCTGACTGTCATCCGCCTCCAGCAGAAGCTGGATGTCTTTGCGATCGGCCGGATAGTCGAGCGCCTGCAAACCGGCCACCATTTGCGGCAGCGTCTCCGGCTCCTTGTACATCGGCACGAGGATCGAATAGAGCGGCCAGTCGCGCGGCTCGACGGCGGCGATCTCCGCCGCCGAAAACGCGCGTGACGCGCCGGGTTGGATCGACGCCCGGATCAGCCAAAGTTTGTAAAGGGTGACGATCAGATAGAAAGCGGTGCAGCAGAAAACCAGCGCCCGCCCGGTAGCCAGTGGCGCCACACGCAGCCCGGCCACGAGGGCCGTCGCCAGTAACACCAGGGTCAGCCACTGCGCGCGGGTCACGGGCTGGGCCGCGCTCCACTCGGGATGCAGCCTCGCCAACGCCAGCGGCTCGCGGGCGAGGTCTGGGGCGGATGGGGTGGGGTCAGTCATGGTTTCGATAATAGCGATATTATCGATAATGTCGATAGTATCGATATTATCGATCCGTTGGATAAAGAACCCGGCGGAACACCTCCGCCGCCTTGCGCATGCCACGCGGTGTGAGGACGCCGCCGACAATCAGCGGCTGATCATCCCCGTCGAGCTCAAACGGCGTGTAAAGGTCGGCGACGGTCAGCCCGTAGGCGTCAGCCACCCGGTAGACGATTTCTGCGTAAAGGCGGCCGGCCCGGGCATGGGCGCAGGGGGTTCGGCCCGGTGCGCAGCCGCAGCCTGGAAGCACGTCAAACGCAGGCGGCACGACCAAGATTACCTGTGTCTTGCCGGCTTCGGTCAGTGCACCGGCGAAACCGGCCAGCCGCCGTTCAAAGATTTCGGGCGTCTCCCCGTCGCGCGCGCCTGAGAGATCGGGCGCCAGGATCGAGACGTCAACCGGCAACAGCCCCCTCAAGGAGGCGAGCGGGGCGAGCCGCGCCCCGCCGCGCGGGTCGTCTGTCGCTTCAAGCGTCTGCAGTCCGATCCTCTGATACGCCACGGATACGCCCGCGGGACCGTTGGCCAGAGCGCGGTCCATATCTTCCGCTGGCACCCGGTCGGCCAAGCCGGCGGACACCATAAACCCATCGAGGAAGAGGAGCCGCTGTCCACGCCGCAACCCCTTGAACTCCGCGGTCTCGCCCCGTGACGCCCGCCGCGCGATCAAGGTCACGCCCGATCCCCCGCGCCTGAGCGAGACACCGTCCACGCCATCGGGAAGACTCTCAAACGGCGGGACGTCAAACACCCATCGTCCGCCGTCGACCGAAACCCCGGCGTGCAGCACCTGCCAACGGATCTCGCGGAAACTGTCGGCCACGCCCCTCGGCAACGCGACCCGGCCCCACGAGCGGACGAGGATCAGCGGCGTCTCGGTGATGGATTGAGAACCGTCGCTGCCGATCACCACCGCGCGCAGGGCGAAGGCCGTGGCATCCGGAGAGGTGGCCCGCACATGAATTTCCGGCACGACCGGATCCTCGCCGTAGCAGACCGCCGGTGCCCCGATCAAGGCGGAGGAGATTCGGTACTCGGCTGCCGACACCCCTTCATCCGGGAGGATGATGGACGCCGATCCGCTGACCCCGTCAGTGGCGCGACGGACCGTGAGTTCAGCCACGAAGGCCACCGGGTTGGTCGCGACCAGAACCGTCTCGACACGCCGGTCGTGGCCCACGGGAATGCCATTGATCTGCCACGCGTACGTCAGATCGCCCCCCGACCAGCAGACGCTCTCATCCTGCAGCGTCACCGGACAGAAGTGAGCCGGAACGCCCTGAAAACGGTAGGGCAGGCCAAGCTGCGCGCGCGCGAACACGTGCAGGTCGTCTTCACGGCGCTCCAGACGCCCCTCCGTGAGGGCTCCGCCGGTGACGAGCGTCGGCAGAAGCGTATTGGTATCAGCCGCACGCCACAACACGTCGAGGCTGTAGGTGGTGCGCACAGCGGTGTCGACAATCAGGCGGTGCAGCCCGGCGGAAAGGATGAGCGGCGGACACTCCCGCGAGGACGGTCTGCCCAGGCTGTAAGCCTGCCCCACGACCTCCTCCCCATCAATCCGGAGCCACGCGGCGTTGTCACCCGTCAGTGCAAAGACATACAGACCATCCTGCGGGACGACAATCCACGTCGTCAGCCGCAGCAGCGACAAAGGCCTGTCCCATCCGGCGCCCTTGGCGTACTTGCCGATACCCGCCGCAATGACATCGAAACCGGGAAACGCGAAGAACGCCGACGGATTGCCCGGGCGGACCACCAACCGCTTGAGATCATCGAACGTCGCGGGAGGGTCTTGGCCGACCGTGTGGCGGGCCGCGACCCGGATCGGCGCGGGGTCAACGAGGCCCTGCGGTTCCGGTACGACCCGCCGCTCGCCCGCCATGCCGTAAACCGCAACCACCGCGTTTTCCGCAAGCCCCTGGCAGTCCACCAACACGTGAACGCGAGAACCGTCGGCCCAGACGACCCGCACCGGCCGCAGCGCGCCGCCCGACTCCGCCTTCACGGCGGCAACCGGCTGCCCCCCCGCCGCGGCCGGAATGACGCACAGGGCAAACGCATCCTGCGCCCCCCGCGTGAAAACCGACCGGATCGACGCCTCGCCCACCTGCCAGGCCGGCACCGGCTCGGCCGCCAAGGCGGGCAAGGCCAAAGGAATCGACACTGTCGATATTATCGATAATGTCGATATTATCGACACTGTCGACAGCGAACAGACGCTCCGCCCGGTGCCACCTCCAGAACGCACCCCCTTGTGGGCACGCGACGCGAGGCTGTTCCGGCAGACATGCCACAGAACGCCCTTGTTCCACGCTAATCGGATGCTTTGTATCCGTGCAACCATCCCTAAAGGTTCCACAATCTCCATGCCCATGCCCATGCCCATGCTCACACCCGGCATCCACCTTCAATGCCATTATGGCACATATCCTGCGTCATTCC
>CAZOJL010000186.1:0-6214 GCA_964580075.1 uncultured Akkermansia sp.
CCACCGTCACGGATCGTCACATCCAAGACCTTGATTTCGGGCCGATAGGAAAGCCATCCCTTCGCGCCGACAGCCTCTGCTTTGTTTGCCATACGGGAGCCTTTTTTTGCGCGTGTGTCAGACCGCCGGTTCTTCGCAACCGGCATCACGGGGGGTCTTTTCATGGGGCGTGATTGTGCCAGACTGACGCGGCGGCGTCAAGGCGAACCTGGCCACGCCTTCACCTGGTCGACCACCCGTGCGACAGCTTCCTGCTCGGGAATCACGGCAACCTGTTCGCCGCGGACGTAGAGGGCGAACTTGCCATTTCCGCCCGCCACGGCAATGTCGGCCCCGCGCGCTTCACCCGGGCCATTGACCAGACAGCCCATGATGGCGACATGCGGACGCGGCGCGTCGGGCTGCTCGCGATAGTGGCGTTCCAGTTCGCGCTCCACCGCGGTGGCCACGGCCACCACATCGACCTGTGTCCGTCCGCAGGTGGGGCACGACGTGACGCTTGCGCCCGAGGCCCGGAGACCGGCGGCGCGCAGCAACTCCACCCCCACCTTCACCTCGTTCAACGGCGTATCGGTAAGCGACACACGGATCGTGTCGCCCAATCCCTCCAGCAGCAGGGCCCCCATCGCCACGCAGGATCGCACCGTTCCCGCCAGGAACGTCCCCGCCTCGGTCACGCCCAGATGCAGCGGATAGGCGGTGCGCTCCGCCAGCAGCCGGTAGGCGGCCAGGGTGCGGGGGACATCGGACGCCTTCACCGAGATCTTGATCTCCGCGTATCCCGCGACCTCCAGCAGCGCCACATGCCGCAGCGCGCTCTCGACCAGCGCTTCGGCGGTCGGCGCGCCGTGGTGTTCCAGGATGTCGCGTTCCAGCGAGCCGCTGTTGACCCCGATGCGGATGGGGATCTTTCGCGGCCGCGCCGCGTCCACCACCGCGCGCACCTGTTCGGCGCCGCCGATATTACCCGGGTTGATCCGCAGCCCGTCCACCCCGGCGTCAACGGCCGACAAGGCGAGACGATAGTCGAAATGGATGTCGGCGACCAGCGGCACCTGAACCTGCCGTCGGATCGCCCGCAACGCGGCAGCCGCGTCGGTGTCGGGAACAGCCACGCGGACGATATCCGCCCCCGCCTGGGCCGCCTCCTGGATCTGTCTGACGGTCGCGACCACATCGCGGGTGTCGCTGTTGGTCATCGTCTGCACGCTCACCGGCGCGCCGCCGCCGATGGCGACGCCGCCCAGCCGGATCTGCCGGGTCCGGTCACGCGTTATCCCCCGCATGTCAGGTGTTGTCATAACGCCCCGCCGCTGCCAACACACCGGTTGCCATCACCCCGTCAAACCGCCCTTGTCCACCCGGAACAGGCATACTCCCTCCCATGCGTGCTGATTGATGTCGCATTCTTGTCTTCCTCACCGTTCACCAGCCAGCAGAATACCGCCCTTGGACACCCGAATGCAAGCGCCGCCTCATTTTCAACATTTTCAAACCATCCGCAACGTGTTATCATGTATGCTCCTTTTTTGATCTTTGTCGAACTGGAGGACAGAAGCGTTATGGATCGTACACCCGCCGAGACGACCCCCGATGTTCATGAGTTGCTTGCAAACCAGCGCGCACAGGCCGCCGATCACGCGGACGACCGCGCATTCGGAAAAGCCTGCCGAGAGGCGGTTCACAAAATCTGCCAGGACCGCACCATCACCGCCTTCGTCGACAGCGTCGCCTTTGGTGACGTGTCGCCGATCGAATCCTTCCGCCGGCTGGAGCTGCTCAAAGCCCTTCAGCCCGGCGTCTTTTGCAGCGATCGCACCTGGGGCTTCGGTGTCATCCAGAAGTTGGACGATTTTTACAAGAAGATCACCATCGATTTCGTCAGCAAACCCGGCCATCAGATGACCTACGCCTATGCCGCCGAGGCGCTGACACTGGTGGATGACAGCCACCTGCTCGTCCGCCGCCACAAGGACCCGGCGGAACTGGACGCCCTGCGCCGCGAGCGGCCGGACGAGATCGTCCGCCTCGCGCTGCGCAATTTCGGCCCGATGTCCGTAACCAAGCTCGAAAAAACACTCACCGATTCCCGCATCGTGACCCCGACCCAGTGGAAAGCCTTCTGGGACGGGGCCCGCAAAGGACTGAAGCGCGACCCTCTGGTCGAGATTCCCGCCAAACGTGCCGACCCCATCACCATCCGTACGCATGCCCAGAATTACGGCGATGCCTGGATGGCTTCCCTGGGTCGCGAACGGGACATTGCGCGCATCCTCACCCTGATCGGCGAACTCGAGACGCAGATGCCCGACAAAATCCCCGCCGCGACCGACGTCCTCTCCGACCGGCTCGCGTTCGGCCTGAAGGGAGCCTACAACACCGACCCGGGCACCTACGCCCGCCTGGCCATCACCGTTCAACGGCTGGGGCTTGCCACACCCGAGGCGACGCCGCTCAAGGCCCACCTCTGGGAAGACAACCGGTTTATCAAAGCCGCCGAGCAGATATCCGCCCGCGAAGCATCCGACTTGGCGGGGTACCTCCTCCGGGACGACGTGGCGGCGCAGCGGCGCATGACCGGCCTGCTGCCGAGCCTCCCCTACAACCTCGCGTGCGAAGTCTTGCAGATCCTGTATGGCAGCGCTGTTGACGGCGACGCGCAACGGCTCTGCCGCGCCATTCTCAGATCCGCCACGCCCCATCCGGTGCTGCTCACCTGGGCGCTCCGCAACCGCGACGCGTTCGCCAACTGGAACCTCCCTTCGCTGTACGACCTCCTGATGCAGAGCATCAGCCTGCTCGAGGAGAAGCGCGCCTACGAAGCCCTGCGGATGCAGAACACCATTCGGCTCGTGTTTGACAATGTCAAGGGCTTTGACGCCGCGTTCACCGCGATGGACCCCCTCCAGCGTCAGGCGATGTTTGAGCGGATTCAAGCCTCGCCAGCCTGGGATCCGGCGTCCCATCGCCACCTGCTCAACCACATGATCAAGATCGAGCCCAAACTCGCCGCGCGCCGCAAAACCAGCGCCACCGCGCAAGCGTCGGTCGTAACCCGGCTGACGTCGTGGCGCTCGCTCGCGGAACGCCAGCTCGCCTACCGCCACTTGATCGAAGTCGTGCTGCCCAAGAACAGCCAGGACATCGCCACGGCGCGCAGCTACGGGGACCTCCGTGAAAACTTCGAGTATCAGTCCGCCAAACACCAGCAGGGGTTGCTGCTGCAGCGGCAGGCGGAGATGGATGGCGACCTCAAGCAGGTCAAGGGATCCGATTTCGCAGACGCCCCCACCGACAAGGCGGGAATGGGCTCCACGATCACGATCACCTTTCCCGACACCTCCAGCCGGACCTACACCATTCTCGGCGAGTGGGATCGCGATGAGGCGCTCAACATCATCTCCTGCAGGAGCAGGCTGGCCCAATGCCTCGAAGGGAGGCAACCGGGTGACCGCGTCCTGATCCCCGGCGAGACGGACGACGTGCTGGTGACCGTCGCCGCCGTGGAACCGCTCTCCGCCGTGATCCGCGCCTGGATCGCGGCGCCTCCCCCCCCTGCGATCTGATTCGGTCTGAATCAACCTGAAACCGGAATATTGCTGTTGCCATCCACTCGGTCGTTCGTTATGATGTGTGCTTCTTTTCTCTGCAAATGAGGTTTTTGATGCCCGTTATTCTCGGCCTGCCCAAAGGCAGCCTCCAAGAGGCCACGTTCAACATGCTGAAAAAGGCCGGCTTTTCCGTGTCGGTCGGCTCGCGTTCGTATATGCCGAGCGTGGACGATCCGGAATTGAGCTGCCGGTTGATCCGGGCGCAGGAGATCAGCCGCTATGTCGAACTCGGCGTGCTGGACGCCGGCATCACGGGATACGACTGGATTTACGAAAACAATTCGGACGTCGTCGAAGTCGCCGAGTTGATCTACTCCAAGCAAGGGATGCGCCCGGTGCGCTGGGTGGTCGCTGTTCCGGCGGAGTCATCTGTGAAAACGCCCAAAGATCTGGCGGGGAAGCGGATCGCCACCGAGGCCGTCGGGCTGACCAAACGCTATCTCGCCAAACACGGCGTCGAAGCCGACGTCGAATTCTCGTGGGGCGCCACCGAAGTCAAGGCCCCCGAGCTGGTTGACGCCATCGTTGAGCTGACCGAAACGGGTTCGTCGCTGCGCGCTAACAACCTGCGCATCGTCGACGTGGTATTGGAATCCACCACCCGTCTGATCGCCAACAAGAAGGCATGGCAGGATCCGGCAAAACGCGCCAAGGTCGAGCAGCTCGCGCTGCTTCTCGGCGGCGCGCTGGCGGCCGAATCCCGCGTGCTCCTGAAAATGAACGCGCCTGCCAAAGCACTCGACACGATCATGGCCATCCTGCCGGCGCTGCATGCCCCGACGGTAATGCCGCTCAGCGATTCAAACTGGCACGCTGTCGAAACGGTCGTGGATGAGAAGGTGGTGCGTGACATTATTCCCCATTTGCGCCGGGCCGGCGCGGAGGGGATCATCGAACTGCCGTTGAACAAGGTCATCGTCTGAACATGAATGCGGGCATGCCCGGCCATGCGGGCGTCCGCACGCCTGGAAGCCAAGGAGAAGCAACACGTGGGAACAATCAAAAAGAAACGCCGCGCGAAAATGTCCAAGCACAAGTATCGCAAGCGCCTGAAGTCCAACCGCCACAAGAACAAGTAAGGCGCTGCCCAATGACTGCCGCACGGCTGACAGCATGCGTTCTGGTGATGCTTTCAGCGGGATGCGGATCCCTGCGTCCGCCCCGTCGTCCGCTACCACCACCTGGTTTGCCGGAAGACGGGGCGTTCTCATCCGCTCTAGCCCACTACGCCGAGGGCCTGCTGCTGGAGGCCGACTCCGGCCGGGTCTCGTCCGCCGCTGGCGACGCGTATGCGCAAGCCCACCGGCTCGACCCTGACAGCGAACCGCCTTTCTCCCTTGCGATCATCAGCCTGATGGAAGGCGGCCGCACAAACGAGGCGCTTGCGCTGGTCAAGGCACAGGTCCGGCGCAAGCCGGACTCCGTCGATGCCTGGCTCACACTCGGCCAAATAACCGAAGTGTCGGAAGATTACCGGCAAGCAGCCGCTGCCTATGCGCGCGTCCGCGCATTGCGCGGGCGCGGCGAAGCGTCCGCCGGCGCGACCCTCGGTGAAATCCGCAACCGCTTCAAGGCCGGTCAGGACCGAACGGCGGTTCGCCTCTTGCGCCAGCTTGCAACCGCCACCAACCTCCCCCCGGTTGTGGCGCGGGCCCCGGCCCTCTGGGCCCGTCATTTCCTCCTCGAAACCAAGACGCCCGAACGCGCCCTGCCGGTCATCCAAATCATGGTTGACACGGCATCGGATGCGAACGAGCAAGCGGCTACCATGACCCTTTACGGGGACGCGCTGTGCCGCGCCGGTTCCACCAACCGGGCGCTCCGTGCCTACTGGCATGTCCTGAAAATCCAACCAGACGCTGTTTCAGCCGCGCAGCGCATCGGCATGGTGCTCTACGAACAAGCCGACACCAACGGCGTCACCCGCCTCTCCGCCTCCATTCCCAAAGCCCGGCAGCCGTTGGGACAGGCCCTCGCCGTTTCTTTCGCCTGGACGTTGTTTGATCAACCCGAAGCCGCCGCTGACGCCCTCCTCGCCGGCCGTGATGCGGCGCGCCACGCGGATATCTGGCCGTCAGAATCTTACTATCTCCTGCTCGGCGCCGCCTTGGACGACCTGGAGCGGGATGACAAGGCCACCGCCGTCTTCGGCGAAGCCCTTTCCACCTACACCAACGCCCACACCATCATGAACCACCTCGCCTACATGTGGGCCGTCAATGACGAGCGGCACGACGAGGCGCTCGTGTGGATCGAGCGCGCGTTAATCCACGAGCCGCGCAATCACGCCTATCTCGACACGCTCGGATGGGTCTACTTCCGCCTGGGCCGCCTGCGCGACGCCCTGACGCAGCTCCTCCTGGCCGCCCGTCTGGCCCCTCGGGAAGACAGCGTGATCTTTGACCACGTCGGCGATGTCCTTCACGCCCTTGACCGCCGCGAAGAAGCCGTCTCCTTCTGGCGCCGTGCCGCCACGCTCGACCCCGATCTTGCCGGCCTCCGTAACAAGATCGAGACGGTCAGGCCCGCCGTCGACGACCGGCCGTGAGGGGTGTGAACACGAAATCCGGATTACAGATGCGGACGGACGGAAGGCCCGTCCC
>CAZOJL010000187.1:0-6162 GCA_964580075.1 uncultured Akkermansia sp.
GGAGGACGTCAGGGCGTCTCCCCGTCGGCGTCTGCCGGCCACACGGTTGCCTCATAGAAGCAGAGGTGGAAGACGGCGGTTGCCAGCACGTACCGCAGGCCGCACCCCTCTCCTTCGGAGAGGCCGATCCGAAGCCGCACCGGCTCGGAACCGGTCGGTCCCTTCTCTTTGCGCGAGACGTCCAGCGCGTATCCGGCAAACGGCTGTTCGACCCGCCGAAAGCCAATCACGGTGGTCGTGCTCTCGGTCTGGTGAAACAGCCCTTTTTCCCCTCCGGCGGCCGCAGTTCGCCCTTCGAGTACCGTGAGGAGCGCGCACACGTCGGTGAAGCCCAGCTTCACCGCGACCCGGTTCTCCCAGTCGAACGTGGCGCCCTGTATCGCGCCGTTCTGACGGCTGGCGGCGCTCTTCTGCCGCGCCAGTTCGGCGAACATATACCCCTCGCGTCCGCGCCGCGCCGGGCGCAGCTCGAAGCGAACCGCGCTCCCCTTGCCCGTCTGGTTCGGATGGTAGAACGCCAGCCGCCCCTGGAACGTTTGATAAGCCGTATCATTCATGTTACACCTCGTGATCATGTGTCAGAAAGGCATGACGTCCGCATCTTCCGTCCCGTCCGCCGCCGGCGCCGCCGCCGCTTCGCCGGGGGCGTCATCTGCCGTCGGGATCGCCTCGCTGCCGGCCGGCCGCGGTTTGAGGAAGTGCACCCGGTGCGACCGGACGAACAGACGGCTGCGTTTTTCGCCGGTCTTGCTCTCCCAGGTCTCGAAGGCCAGAACGCCTTCGACCAGCACCGGGTCTCCCTTGTTGACGTACTGATGCACCAGATCGGCGGTTTTGCCCCAGGTTTTGACCGTCAGGAAACAGGTCTGTCCGACCGTTTTCCCTTCCTTGTCCGTGTAAGAGTCGTCCGCGGCGAGCCGGAAGTCGCCGGCCGACGTTCCGGACGGCACTTTGCGCAACACCGGATCCTGGGTCAGACAGCCGGCGATGCAGATGTGGTTGACGTGTGGTGCTCTCATGATAGCCCTCCTGTTGGGTTTTGTTTTGTACGGCCGACCTTCGGCCGTTCCACCCCCTTAAAGAAAACAGGAAGGCTCATTTCCACAAAAAATAAAAATATATTTTTATAGCCCGAGTCGCAGCGGCGGGAGGATGCGGCCGAGGAGCTCGTCGTCGACGGCGAAACACGCAAACCCCTTGAGGGGGCGGGCGCGCACGGCCAGAATCTGTTCGGCGGTGGCGAGGGCGTCGAGTTGGCTTTCGTCGGCCCCGGTGCCGATGCCGGCGATCAGGTGCGTGGCGGGATCGGAGGTTTCGCGGATGCAGACGTCGAGCATTTCGGCGAACGCGGCCGCGCTTTCGGTGTAGGCCATGGGGCAGACGGTGTCGAGGATCTTGTCGCGCAGCCAGCCCGGCCAGTCTTGGCCGCGCATCCGGGCGGCGGCGGGCGAGGGGAAGACCGCCGCCGAGAGGATGATGGCGGGGTTGATCGCGCGGACGGTCTCGGATGCGGCGCAGACGAAGCGGGTGATTTCCTGTTGGCGGAAGGTCTGGAAGGCGTCGGCCAGCGCGCCGCCGGCCAGGACGTCGTTTGGCCACTCTGTGACGCGCGTGCCGGTCTGTTTCTCAAAGGCAGTCCGGGTCGCAGGCGCGAAGCATCCCTGCATTTCGGGATAACGGACGTAGTCGAGGTGGATGCCCGCGACCCCCTGTCGGGCGAGTTCGGCGAGACCCGCGAGGAGCAGCGTGTGGTTTTCGGGGAGTGAGGGGCAGAGCCAGGGCAGTTCGCGGCCCTGCGCATCGCGCATGAGCCGGCCTGCGGCGGAGAGATCGGCCCGGCGGGATTCGTCGATGCCGTCGAGCGTCCAGCAGGTGACCCAGGCGTGCAGGGCGATGCCGTGCCGCCCGGCGGCGGCCGAGAGAGACGCCACGGCGTCGGCTCCCGCCGTTCGTCCGGATGACGACACTGGCGCGGCGAGGTCCGGGTTGACCTGGGTCTGGCCGGCGCGCTGCATGTGCGAATAGACGGTGTTGACGCCCCGCCGGGACAATTCCGAGAACAGCCCGTCCCATCCCCGGGGATGGCGGCCGGCGCCGTTTTCCCACACGCCACGGACCTCGCCGGCGCGGGGCGTCGGTCCGGACGCGAGTGCGGCGGTGGCGCGCGCATCGCGGAGCTCGGCTGCCAACCGCGCGACGCGGGCGGGTTGACGGGCGGCCCGCGCCGCCTCCATCCGGGCGAGGGATTGCGCCTGCAGGTCGGCGTCGGGGTGAGGGGTGATCCGGGTGGTGCGGAGGATCTCGGCGGCGCAGACGTCGTCCAGGGCGGGGAGGAGGTCCATCACGAGGGCGCCGAGAAAGGCCGACGCGGCGGCAGAGGCGCGCGGCGGGGTATGGGCGAACCATGCGCCCCGGTCGGAGAGCACGCAGGCGGGGAGGTCGGTGACGCGTCCGGCGGTATCGGTCCAGGTGGCGATGGTGCGGGCGGTGTGGAGATTGCCGGGAATGGGGTAGGGCGGCAAAATGCCGGTGGTCACATGCGGGACGCGCGCGGGGAGCGGCAGGCCGGCTGCGGATGCAGGCGCCCAGGCGGTCCATTGCCGGCCACCGTCGGCGCCGCGCCAGGGGTCGATGCGGATCCCGAGCGTGCGGGCCAACTCAGACGCCGTGTTGTAAAACACGATCACTTTGCCGCCGGATGTGATAAACCGGTTGAGGGAGCGGATCTGACGCTCTTGCAGGGAGGGACTCCACGGCAGCAAGACGAGTTTGAACGGCGCCAGCGCGTCGTCAAAGCGGTCATTGATGATGGTATGCGGGATGCCGGCGCGGGTGAGCGCCGCCGTCGTGTGAGCGGTGAGAAGGCGGGCGAAGCCGCCCTCGCCCGGGGCGGTTGTGTCGCCAGCCTGTATGATGGCCACGACATCGCGCCGCGTCGAGACGGTGTGGAGGGTGAGCGACACGGGGCGCGCCGCCTGTTTCCAGAGCGAAAGTCTGAGCGTCTGGGACCGGTTCCAGGCGCCCGGGGCGGACTCGGCGCGGAACGTCTCACGCGGGAAAGCCAGCGTGTGGCGGTTGGTCGATGGCGGAGGGGCGTCCTCGGCGGAAAACCACCCGCCGCCGCTCTTGAGGTGGATCGAGACGGCGCGGAGGGCGCCCGGATCGGAGCAGGTCAGCTCGACGAGGAGCGTGGTGGGTTCGCTGCGGATGCGGGGAAGCGGAATATCCCAATAGATACGGTCGACGCCGGTTTGGAACGGCGCGACAAAGAGGATGCCGGTCGGGGTCATGACGGGGGCGGGGGCGTCGGGGGTGTTGCCCGTCATGACGGGCAGGGCGGGGTAAGGGGGCAGGAGGGGGGTGACGACGGGCAGGTTGGCGGCTGGGGCGGGGCAAGCGGACAGGAGCGCGGACGCCACGGCGGCGAGGCGTATGAACTTAAAGGCGCTTGCAAAACCTCCGGTTTGTGCAAGCGGAGGGTTCAGGGTTCGGGGTTCAGGAGGCGTTTCCGGCCTGAAACCTGACATCCTGAACTGAGACACGTCGATCCTATTCCCACACATACGCGGCATCGTCTTTGGGTATCGGAATTTCGCCATCCTTGCGCGGCGTGAACTGACGGAACGCGGTGACATACGGCGCTTTTTCCGGTTCGGGAGTCTGCGGTTGAGGGGATAACTCGGGTTGGGTTTCCGGATTGGGGTCGGGCGGCGAGAGGGGCTTAAACGGGTCATTGATGTGGATCGGCTGGTTGTCATCCATCTGCATCCTGTCGAGGTCCAACAGGGTGGTTGGCGGGCGTCGCCGGTGGAAGATGCTTTTATAAAAGGCGACCAGGAGGAAGAACAGTCCCAGCACACCGGCGATGATACTGACATCTGAGAAAGGAATGGCTCCGATCATGGAGTTGCCTCCGGGGTGTCGGTTGTCTGTTCGGCGAACGCGGACAGACCGGTGTCGTGTGAGGCCTGTTCGGCGATCTCGGCGTTGATTTGCGACGCTTGGGCGGCAAAGCCGAGCATCAAGGCGGTATCGCAGATGTTGTTGATGCTGCGGGGGATGCCCATGGAATAGCGGTAGATCGTGTCAAGCGCTTCGCGCGAGAACGACCAGATATCGCCGCCGACGGCGCGCATGTGGTGTTGCACATACTCGGTGGTTTGTTCGGGTGAGAGTGGCGTGAGCTTCCAGTCGAGCTGGATGCGGCGGCGGAGGGATTCAAAGCCCTTGATGGATTCACGCAGCGCTTCGGTGCCGGCCAGAATGGTCGTAAAGAGGGGCGTTTCGGTACGGTTCCCTGTGGCGGGGATGCGGAGGTTGCTCAGGTAGTGGGCCAGATAAAACCCGTCTCCTGATACCAGGAAATGGGCTTCATCGATCATCAGCAGGTGGCGTGAGAGGTTGCGGCTGTTGTTGGACTGGCAGTACGACTGCAGGAGCATGAGCGCCTCGGGCAGGGTCTGGACCGGATCTTCGATGCTCAGGCTGCGGAGGATGTGGCGAGCCATCGGCAGGGCGCCGTCCGGGATCGCGTCGATGCGGATCGTGGGGATCCTGATTTTCTGGGCGTGTCGGAACAGTTGCTCGAGGGTGAGTGACTTGCCGATGCCGTACGGGCCTGTGAGCATGCCGGCCATGTGTCCCTGGTCGACGAGGTAGAGAAGGCGCGCCAACCCCTCCTGGTGCTGCTCAGTCAGGAACACCAGGCGGTCATTGACCACGTTGAGGAACGGCGCTTCGCGCAGATTCCAGTATTGCGTATACATGGCGGGCTACCTTTACTCGGGCATTCGCACGACCGATGAGAAAGCGATTGGCTTTTTAGTGGGAGTCGGCGCCGCCGGCTTGGCAGGCGGCTGCGTCGGAGCCCGGTTACCAACCGATGCCGCCGGGACGGGGGGGGGCGGAACGGGGGTCTGGTCCGACGGGAGGACAAACCCCTTGCCGCTGCGGATCGCGAACGGCATCGGTTTTGACAGGTTCTGAATCTCCCCGAGATACTTGGGCACGCGCATGACCCGGTCGGCCTGGTTGGTATGGTCGAGGGCGATCGAGACGGGACAGAGATCGTCGAGTTTGTTTTTCAACAGAAAAGCGGCGTTGGAGATCGGCTTGGGAAGGGTCAGCAGAACCGTGGCGCCGATCCGGTCGAGGGCATGGACAAACGAGTAGAGGTGTTCGACCAGACGCGAGATCGGTTGGATCGCCACCCAGGGGAGGACGGTGTCGAGGACCACACGCCGGATCGACTGCGCCTCGATCGTTTCCTGCAGTTCCATGAAGGCCTGCGGAGGGAGCATGATATTGGGGCTGGAGGCCTTCTCGGTGATAAACGAGGCGTATTCCAGCAGCATGAGCTGTCCGGATGCGACGGCGTCGGCGAAGGGCATGCCGAAGCTCCCCGCGACAATCAGCGTATCCGCCGCGCGGTAGCCCGACAGCAGCAAGGCCCGGTCGCCGTCGGCAAGCGCCTGGTGGATAAAGTGCAGACCGAGGATTGACTTGCCGCTTCCGGCACGTCCGCAACACAAGACCTGCCGGTTGCGGTAAACGCCACCGAACACGTCATCGAAAAACGGTATGCCCAACCGGGTTTTATCAATCACGGAAACCTCACGGAAACCTCACACAACGCTTCCGAACGTACGGGCTTCGGTTTAACCAAACGCCTTTTTCAGAATGTTGCGGATGAATGTCAACTCGAAGGGTTTGGACAGGAAGGAGGTGATGCCGCAGGCGGTCGCGCACTCGCTCAACGCCTGTGAGGGGGCGCCGGAGATCAGCACGACCGGACGGACGTCGGCGGCCTGGGCGAGTTGGCGGATCCACTCCTCGGCCGGCGGGGAATCGGGGAGGTAGATGTCGGCGATGACAAGCTGACAATCGGGGCTGGCGAGCTTTTCAATGCCTTCGGCGGCCGTTGCCGCGGTTACGGTTTCGTGGCCCAGCCGCCGTATGAGCGCCGCCAGGTAATCGCGAATGGCGGGTTCATCATCAATAATCAGAACGGTTCCCATTTGGACACACCCTTCGTTCTCGCCGCGTTTACGGAATACCAGAGCCGCGCATTCGGCACACACCCACACCAAGCAGTGAAGTCATTATGGCGTAATCGGTTAGCGACAGGGGTGGCGGCAGGTTAAGAGCGAGGGGGAGAGGAAG
>CAZOJL010000188.1:0-6074 GCA_964580075.1 uncultured Akkermansia sp.
GCGCGCGCCGAGCAGTCGCTGGCCGGCGCCATGAACGGACAGATGCGGCCCCATCCGATTGCGTACTGCTGCGGCGCCAAGCACGCCCGGCAGAAGTTCTGGATCGAGCCGTGCGGCGATGTCGAGCTGACGCAGTGGCTGATCCAGCAGCCGCCCGCGGCGGATACGCCCCGCTGGAAGAATGACGGCAATGCGCGCATTTTCTTCGGGTTCGACCGGTGGGCCGTGGAGGGGCGTCACAACGATCCCTGGCCGGTGATGTCCAACAATCTGCAGTTCCGGCGTGATGCGGTGCGTGCCGTTCAGAAGTCCTTTGCCGTGCCCCTGGCGCACGCCATGCTGGCCGGCGAACCGGCGCCGGACGCGACCATGGTCGCGCTGATCCGTTTCCGCTTCGAGAACCTCAGCGACCGGCCAGCCACCGCCGAGTTGCCGCTTTCCTACAGTCACTCGGCGGCACGCATCCACAACCGCCGGGAGGCTCGGAACCTGAATTGCGCCGAGCAGCAGACCGATACCTTGCTGCCGCGATGCGAGCGGGAGACGCTGACCATTGAAGGCGACCGGGTGCTGGGCGCATTCAAGGGCGAGCGGGTGTTACGCCTGGCTTTCCAGACGGACATGCAGACCGATGCGCGCGGCGATACGGTGCGTTTCCGGAAGGAGCTTGCGCCCGGTGCACGGTGCGAGTTGCTGGTGCGCATTCCGTATGTGGCCCTGGCTGACGAGGCAGACGTCGCGGCGCTGCGCGCGCTTGATTTCGACCGGTGCTACGGCGAGATGGCGCAATACTGGCGCGCGGAAGGGCGCAAGGGTGCGCAGATTCAGACGCCGGAGCCGCATCTGAACGCCGTTTACACGGGGCACCTTCCGATGGTGCTGATGACCGATCTCGGCTATCCGGACGGCTCGGGGCTGGTCAACACCTCGGTCGGCACAACGACCTATGGCAACTGCACCAATGAGTCGGTCATGGTGGTCGAAGAGTTGCAGCAGCGGGGCCTCCCGGACGAGGTCCGGCGGCGCTTGGGAATCTGGGTCAAGTATCAGGGCACGGCCGGGCTCAAGGGGCGTTTCACGGATCACGAGGGTGTCCTGTTCGGCGCCGGTGGGCTGCAGTGGGGCGACAGCTACGACCAGCATCATGGCTGGGCCCTGTGGGCGCTGGCGGCGCATTTCCTGCACACCGGCGACCGCGACTGGTTCGCCGGCGTCGCGGAGGCGGTGGTGCAAGGGGCGAACTGGATTGTCCGGCAGCGGCGCGAGACGTTGACGCCGGAGCCTCATTCCCGCGGCTGGGAGCGCGGCTTCCTGGCCGCTGGCGCCCTGGAGGATGTGGACGACTACTTCTACTGGCTGAGCACCAACGCGCTGACGTGGCGGGGCTTGAACAGCGCCGCAGAGGCCTTGGAACGGTTCGAGCATCCGGAAGCCGCGCGCGTGCGGCGCGATGCCGACGCCTACCGCCGTTCGCTGATCGTCGGCTTCGAGACCGCGCGCCGGCACAGCCCGCTGATCCGCCTCCGCGACGGGCGTTGGATCCCGCACTATCCCTCGCGCCTGTACTGCCGCGGCCGCGACTACGGTTGGATCCGCGAGACTTTGGAAGGCTCCGTCTACCTGCTGATCTCCGGGCTCTATGCGCCGAAGAGCAAGCAGGCGGGCTGGATTCTCGACGACTACCTCGATACCCGCTACATGAACGCACCGTACAGCTACGTGATGGAAGATCCGCAGACGCAGTGGTTCGACTGCGGCGGTATCTGCCCGCAGCCGGCGCTGCTCGCCGGCCTGCTGCCGCACCTCGACCGCGACGAGATCGAGGTGTACCTCTGGATGTTCTTCAACGCCTGGGCCGCCTGTTATCGGTCCGAATCGCAGGCCTTTGTGGAGCACCCCCAGCCGGTGCTCGGCTTTGGCAACTGCGCACCGTTCAAGACCAGCGATCAGTCCAACGCCATGAAGTGGCTGGCCTACCTGTTCGTTTACGAGCGGGATGGACTGCTGCACATTGGCCGGGCCATTCCGCGCGCCTGGTTTGCGCAGGAACAGGCTTTCAGCGCCACGCGTCTGAGCACCGCCTTCGGCACGGTTTCCGTCGAGTACCGGCCGCACCCGGCGGAAAACATGATCGAGGCGGTGGTGGAGATGGAACTGCGCACCACGCCGGACACGATTCAACTCCGGTTCCGTCATCCGGAAAAGAAACCGATCCGTTCTGTCGCGATCAATGGCCGTGCTCATCGCGTAGTGGACCCGGCGGGCCAGGATGTGGCGCTCCGTCCGGTTAGTGGCAAGACGATTGTGAAGGCGGCGTACTGAACCGGCGAGTGGCATGTGAACCACGTTCGAACACTGGACAGTCTCCCGAACGGAGCGAGCTATGCAACAGACAAGCAAGACCAGAGCAATGAAACGGGTACTGAACGCCGTGGCCCTGGCCACCCTCTGGCTGGCGGTGGCGGGGGGCGGCGTCAGCGCCGCTGAGCCGGGCGCCAACGCGAGCGGTGTTGTGGTGTTGGACAACGCCGCGTATTGGCGGCACTTCCATGTGGAAGGCGCATCCCATATGCGGGATACCAATGGGGTGCTGCGCCGCAAGCGAATCAACTGGGGCAATGGATACGGCATGGACGAAGTCGAGCCGGGTCGCGTTGTGCAAAAGCTTGACGCCAAGTCGGCAGCCTACAATGCCACAGCAAGCAAGAACCCCGGCTATCTGGGCGGTGGGGTCCACGTACTGTCCGGGCCCGAGCCGGCTTCGGCGTTCTTTTCGCCGAAGCCGCCCGACGATTGGGTGAATCCCGCCTTTGACGACAGCTCCTGGCTGCGCGCGCAATGGCCGGTTCCGGGGCTGATCGGTCCGGTGGATGGCGGCGAGACTTCACCCTTCATACTGCGGCCGTATGAGACAGCGGTGGTGTATGCCCGCGGCCGATTCGAGATCGTGGACCCGGCGAAGGTCAAAGCCTGCCGCTTCTCCCTGGATTACTGGGGGGGCGTTGTGGTGACTGTCAACGGCAAGGAAGTGGCGCGCCAGCATCTGCCGGCCGGCGCAGCGAATCCGGACGGGGTGGCCGAAGACTATCCCGACGATGCCTGGGTGCTGGCCAACGGCAAACTGATCCCCAAACGGGAGAACATATCCGAAAACCGCGATCGCCTGAAGCTGCGCGAGCGCCATTTGAAGGATGTGAAGATCCCGGCCGCGTTGTTGCGCAAGGGGGTCAACGTGGTGGCCGTCGAAGTCCATGCCGCGCCGGTCAACCTCAAGGGGGCCACCCAGGCCGGGAATGAGTACGCCTGGCCTCCCATCGGGCTGTTGAGCGCGGAGCTGACGGTCTCGCCGTCGAGCGCGGGTGTGGCGGCGACGCCCCGGAGCAAGGGCATCCGGATCTGGAATGGTGCGCCGTGCGAGACGCTCACCCTCTACGACAGCGACAGCCCCGCCGAACCGTTGCGGCCGATCGAGATCTCCGCGGCCCGCAATTCGGTGTTTTCCGGCCGTCTGGCGGTCGGCTCCGACCAGGCGATCAAGGGGCTGAAGGTGACGGTGGGGGATCTCGTCTGGCATCCCAGATCGTACTCGTCCTCAGCGAAGCGGTCCTCGTCCTCGATCGGTCGAATCGAGGAGGAGGACGACGACGAGAACGATCGCATGAACTCCGCCACGAAGATCCCCGCTTCGGCCGTGCGCGTTCGCTACGCGGTGCCGGCCAGTCCGGACAAGTCCTGGACGGCGGCGGGCCGTTTTGATGGTCTGCTGGACGCCATTCCCCCGGAGATTCCGGTCAGCAGCAATGCTCCCCAGGGACAAGGGTTTTACACCCTGGATGTGCAATCCCGAACGGCGACACCGGGGGAGGTGTTGCCACGGTTGGCAGGAAGCGACCAGTCCTCGATCATTCGGCCGTGGGTTCCCGGCGCGGTGGCGTCACTCTGGTTTACGGTCCGAGTTCCGCGGGATGTCGCTCCGGGACTCTACGAGGGGCAGGTGTCCATCTCGGCCGAGGGTTTGGCAGCCACAAAGGTACCGCTGCGGGTCCGGGTGAGCCACTATACCCTGCCGGATCCGGCGGACTGGCGGCTGCAGAACTTCCTGTGTCATTCCGATGAGCAGGTCGCCCGGCACTACGGGGTGGCGCGCTGGTCGGACCGGCATTTCGACCTGATGGGTCAGGCGCGCGCGCTGATGGCCGAGGTGAACTCGCGGCAGACCGAGGCCTTTCTGGTGGTGGACTACCACGGCCCGGATGGCAACCCCGAGTCGCTGGTGCGCTGGGTCAGGCAGGCGGACGGTTCATTAAAGCATGATTTTACGATCTTCGACAAGTACCTGGATAGGATCGCCAAGTCCGTGGGCAAGCCGCGGTCCTTGCGATTGACCGTGTATGAAGGAGGGTTGAACGCGCCGGCGTCTCCCGACAGCGTCTCGGTGCTCGATCCGGCGACGGGCAAGATCGAGAAGACGAAACTCGAATCGCTCTATCCGGCCAACGTCAAGGAGTCGACGCTGGCGTTCTGGCAGCCGGTGTTCGAAGCGATCCGGAAGAAGGTCGAGGCCCGCGGGTGGCTGGAGCATACGACCTTCGGCCTCAGCACGAGCTGGGGTGTCCCCGACACCATTAATTACAGCGATGTGGCCCGGAGCTGGCCCGGCGCCGAGTGGAGCTTCTCCAGTCACAGCGGAGACCGCGGCATGAAGATCGGCGACAGGGTGGTTCGCCATGCCAGCACCGTCTGGGGCTCCCCCCGGCCGTCCCTGCGCCGGGGGATGCCGGTCGTCCTGCCGCGGCCGCGGCGTGAGACACTGACCAGTACGTATCGCGCCTGTCTCAACGACCAGTCGCTGTTGCCGCTCTGCCGCGGCATCGGCGAGGAGATCGTCCGTTCGGGGATCGATGGCGTGAGCGATTTCGGAGTGGACCTGTTCCCGTTGCGGCGGCCGGTCGGCGGATACTATGTGCTGCCGGTTGGGCGCGGACTCAATTGGGGGTGGATGGGGCGGAGCACCATGGCCCTGCTCTACCCCGGTCCTGACGGGCCGGTGGCGACGGAGCGGTTCGAGGCCTTCCGCGAGGGCATGGAGGTGGCGGAGACGATCCTGTACATCGAGACGGCGCTCGCGGAGAAGAAACTCGGCGCCGACCTCGCGGATAAGGCCAGCCGCTACCTGGACGAACGGACCGAGGCGCTGGTCGGGGGGCGGTTCAGCTACCGCTACAGGCAAGCCACCGAAGACGCCAAACTGCTGGCCCTGGCCGGTGAAGTGGCGAAGGAACTGGAGGGGAAAAAGTGAGCAAACATTATCTCTACGAACCTCATCTGCACACAGCCGAGATCAGTGGCTGCGCATCGTCGTCTGGGGCCGAGTTCGCCCGGCATTTCGCGGCGCTCGGGTACCAGGGAATCTTCATCACCGACCATTTCCTGGACGGTACCTGCCGGGTGCCGCGCGATCTGCCCTGGGCCGAGCGGATTGCCCAATTCTTCTGCGGCTATGAATCTGCCGCGCAGGAGGGCGCCCGCCTCGGCCTGGATGTGTTCTTTGCCTGGGAATGCCACTTGGGATGGGTCCACCTGCTGACCTACGGGCTTGACCGTGACTGGCTGCTGGCCCATCCGGACCTCCTCGAGTGGGACATTGTGCGCTACTGCCGGCAGGTGCGCGACGACGGCGGCGGGATCGTGCATGCACACCCGTTCCGGGAATGGGGCGACATCTTCTACCAGCTTATTCCCGGCAGGACCGACGCGGTCGAGATCCTGAGCGCCGCGCGGACCGATGAAGAAAACCGGCATGCGCGCGATTACGCCGCCAGTTTCGGCCTGCCCGGCGCGGCCGGCACGGACATCCATACGACATCGTGGCAGCGGCGCTGCGGCGTGCGTTGCTCCCGGCGCCTGAAGGACGGACGCGACTACATCGCCGCGCTCAAGTCGGGGGACGCCGTGAGCTTTGACAGCGCCAACGATGGCGGCGGCCATCATTAGAATTGCCACGGGCGTCGGTTTCATGTTGACGCACAGGACAGAGTTCTGCTAAGTTACGCGCGTGCCCTGATGTGTGTCGT
>CAZOJL010000189.1:0-6057 GCA_964580075.1 uncultured Akkermansia sp.
TCGTATCCGTCGGTCAGATTCCACTCTCCCGACAGGACAATTCTTGGCGAGAAGGGCTGCCCGATACTGTCGGTGTTGTCACTTCTCGCTTTGACCGCCGCATCGATATAAAAGGTGGAACGGCCGTTCGATTCGAACACGATGGCATAATGATGGTACTCCGTGTCCCATTGATGATGCATGTTCGGGAACGCGGCGGGTATGGCAGCTTGCATGGTGGAGGCATTATGCTGCGTAAATCTAATCATCATCGTCCCCTGGCTCAACTGGTCCATGATGAAGCCTTCCGGCTGATTGACAGTGGCGGATTTCGCCCAGAATGCGATGGTGAATGGATCGGTGCCCAAGTGCTTGTTCTCTAGATAGGGAATGTCGAAATACACCTCCCCGGCTGAACCCCGCAGGTGAGCCGCGTTCCCGAAAACACCCGGGGCATACGCATCAATGGCGCCCTGAACGTTTCCCTTGGGACCGACGGCGCTGTTTTGTATTTCCTCAATGCTGCCCATCTTGTTCCACAGGATGAGTCCGGGCTCCCTGCCGCCCAGCGTCACACGGAGCTGCTGGATGTGCTCGATGCCGACCGTAACCGTCCCGAACACGGTCTTCAGCTCAATCGGTTTGAGACTGATCACGCCGGTCAACTTGTCGCCGTTGCGCAAGTCCACGGTCACGGTCTCGTGATCGTCGCCGATCTTCAGGGCCTGGATTTGCGTCAACGGCACATCCATCTTGGCGAAGGACGTCTTCACCGGCACGGTCGCGATGTCAGTTGTGCCGATGATGCGAGAACCGTCCGAAAGCTCCAGTATCACAGTAAAAGCCTCGTTGGTCTGGAGTTCAGCGCTCCACACCCTCTGGCTGACGGTCACGAATGCGCACGCCACAAGCATCATTTTCAGGCTATTCATTTTTCAATCCTTCTGCGGTGTGGGCTTGAGCGCGGTTTCGAGCTGCGCGGGCGTCAGGATCCGGACGCTGCCGTCGCAAAAGGCGGCGCAGAGAGGCTCCGGGCCTGGAGATCCGTAGACCAGCACTGTCTCGCTGGGATTCTTGATCGAAGCCAGCTTTTGGCCGGCCACCGCCGGATTCAGCCGGAAGAGCTGTCCGCTCCGGGGATCGCGCCAGATGCCGTCGGGTTCTTTGAGATAGGCTTTGACATCCGTGAGCGCCGCGGGCAGCTTCTCCTGCTCGGCTTCATACTGGACGCAGGCACACCAGACCGTACGCAGGTTGTTCAGCGTCTGAGTCTGCATGCCCTGCGCGGAGGCGGTACGGCCGACGCCAGCCAGAAGCCGCAAAATACCTGCGGCGAATTTGGGGCCTCCACCCTCGACCCGAAGCACCAGCCTCTTTCCGTCAGGACCAACCGTCAATCCCGCCGTCAACCGATCAAAACCCGACTGCGGGAAGCACCGGGCGCCGTCCAGCGTCGCGAATGTGGTGGCTCCGGCCTGACGGGTCGCCACGATCTTGCGCAGTCCCTCTCCGCCTTTAATGAAGTGCGTCAGCAGGCGCTCGGTCACCGCTTTCGCCTCGCCCTGAGACGGGGACGGGGCTACCAGCGCTACCTTGCCCTTCAGCGCGATCAGGGAGTCGCCCGTGCGCCACACTTGGACCCCCTCCCGGTTCTCAGGCTCCGTCGAGCCCTCCCTGTGTTCCTTCGCCAGAATCGCCTGCACCAGGGTCAGCATACGCGCAGGGTTTTTGCCCTCGAAATAGAACGCCCCGCCACGATTTATCCTCAACCCGCTGGCGGGATCGGTGATCACCACGGCCGCCGCGACCAGGTTGGAAACCACGTCCCGCTGGAACTCCAGCCCGGTGCCTCTCTGGAAATCGCGGATGAACTCCTCCTGCGGATTATTACCGCGCTCAAAGATGGCCACGTGGCTGAATCCCGCCTCACAGAGATTCCAGAGCTTGGACGCATCCCGCACGCTGACAACAGCCGCCAGTCCCGAATCCGCCGGGATCGCATCAAGCAGCTCCAGACTTTGGGGAGGCTGCAGCGCGGCCACCAACGGGCTGCCCGGATCAATCTCCGCACCGATCCCGATGCTGGTCGTGTCCATGCGCAATGTGACGTTACGCCAGGCCGGCAAATCAAAGAATGCGCCTGCGGCCATGAACTCAGCCCGGTCATGGTCTCCCATCGCAGGCAACAGGCCGTTCACAACGGCGCCCACGTCGGCATGCACCGCGAGGAGCGGAGGCACCAAGCCCGACAGGGACACCCGAGCGGCCGGCGGCGTTTTGGTGCCTGCGCCCGCCTGAAGCAGGAACTTCTCCGCTGCCAGCGCGTCGGAAGCCAGCACCAGCATCCCGTTAATTTCGGCGAGCCAGAGCGCCTCTCGCGGATCACGGCCTACGACATAGACCGTGCGTCCCGCGTAGATTACGGTGCGGGGAGCATTGGCGTCGGCCCCGTCCGCGACCGGACGGTTGGACAGCAGCTTGGGCAGAATGTCGGGGGCGTCCCCGCGATCAAACACGACGACAAAACGCGGCCGTCGGTGATCGGCCATCCCCAGGGACCACAGTCCGACGGCGTGCACACGGGCGATGGCGTCGCGAAGCGCGGCGGGATCCACGCGCGTCCGCTCGCTCATGGCTTCAATGGCCTCGCCGTAGGCCGCCTCCGGCGTGCGACCATCGAACAGATCCTTGGCCAGGTCCTCCCGTATCATCGCCCGCAACTGCGTCACGTCGAGCACGGCGGAACCAACGGCCCCGGCCGGAGCCACACTATCCAGCACGGGCCCCTGCCCCGCATTTTGCGGCGCGTCCTTCACGCTGAGAAACAGCACGAGAATCAGTTTGAGGATTGCACTTGGTCCAGCAGATTCCATATACGACTCCTAACTTATTATTACAGGGCCTCGTAGAGTTGCCTGACTTCGGCTTCCGACAGGGCGCGGTCCCAGATCATGACGTCGTCGAGGATTCCCTTGAAGTGGTCCCTGTATCTCGCGCCGCCGGCCCGGTTCTGGTAGCAACCGATGTTCAGCGGGCCGTCGTAACCGCGCAGAGGCGCCCTGTGGTCGGCCGTACCCAGCAGTCGGCCGTCCACGTAGACCTTGGCGTTCTTCGAGTCGGCCCCGGCATCGAAGGTCCCACAGACGAAATGCCACCTATCCGCCGCGAGCGCCGGCTCCGACTCGGCCCGGTAGAGCGGCCCGCCTTCGTACGAGTGCAACCCCAGTTTCCCGTCGGCTGAAGCATTGAGAAGGTAGAGATACCTGTCGGGCGGATTGTTGTAGGTCGCCGAGATAATGTTGCACGCCGTGCCGGCGTCGCGCCTGTAGATCCATGCGCAAAGCGTGAACGCCTCGCCCGGAAACAGGGAAGCGTCGTACGTGACCTCTATTCGGTCGTCGACCCCGTCGAATTCGTATGCGCTCCCCATCCTGCCCTTCACCGTGCGTGTCGCACCGTGAATGGCGCCGTTGTTTTCTTTCTCGCTCCGATCAACCGCGCGGGCGCCCTCGTCCTTGTCAAACGAATAGTGCAGCACCAAGCCCTTTCTGATGCTCGGGGGCAGCTCGACTTCGCGATACACCAGCAGGCGCTTCACGTGCTCCAACCCAATAGCCGTCTTCCCGAACAACGCCGTCAGCTCAATCACGCTGAGCCTCAACACCCCGCTGAGTTTGTCGCCGTTGCGCAAGTCCAGAGTCGCGGTCTCGTGATCGTCGCCGATCTTCAGAGACTGGATTTGCGCCAGCGGCACATCCATCTTGGCGTAGGACGTCTGCACCGGCACGGTCGCAATTGCGGGAACGCCGATGAGACGCGAGCCGTCGACCAGGTCCACCTCCAGACGCAGGGACGATTCCTTCGGAACCGTTTCTTCGCCAGCCGCCGTGATCAGCGCTGTGGCCGCGCATACGCCTATCCAGAACGTGTGCCTTCTCATGTCTTCCTCCTGTTTGCCGAGTCGTTTATTTTTGGGCGATGAAAAGCTGGCGGACTTCGTTGTCGGACAGCGCCAGATTGTAGATCATCACCTCGTCCACCCGTCCGTTGACGGTGAAATTATTGCCCCAGTCAACACCGAACAGCTTGCCGCCGCCCAGATGGACCGGCGCTTTGTCGGAACGGAGCGGCCCGGAATAGGCTTCCGTTTTTTCGAGATTCCCGTTGACATAGAGTTTGACGGTGGCGCCGTCGTACACGCCCGCCAGATGATACCACGTGCCGAGTTCCATCTTGGCGGCGCTTCCGGCGCTCTTGCCGCCGCCCCGCTGCGGATCGGTGGCGTTGCAGACGTGAAAGAAAGGTTCCCCTCCTCCTTTGCCAAAACCGATGCTGAAGGCCGGGTTCCACCAGAGGTCGTCCCCCTTGTTGATGATGTAGCCCACCTCGTTGCCGTATCCGCCGGGGTTCAACGAGGTCAGATTGACCCAGATCGCGAGGGTGAGTTTGTCCTTGATTTCCAGACTGTCGCTGTTGGGCGCGGTGATGTGATCATTGCTTCCGCTGAGGCTGTAGGCGCCGCCGTTCTTGCCGTCGGTGAATGTGGCGCCCACGACCGTGCCGTTGTTTTTTTTGTCGCTCTGGTCGGTCACGATCCCGGCTTCGTTCTTGTCAAACGTGTAGTGAAGCACGAGCCCCTTCCGCATCGTCCCGGAAAACACATCAAAACGCACCACATGAATGATCGGGATGGAGACGTCGCCAAAGACCGTCTTGAGCGCAATCGCACCCAGATCGAACACCCCCGACAGCTGATCCCCATTCACCAGCGTGACCGACACATTTTCGTGGTCGTCCGCAATGTCGACGCCCCGTATTTCCGCCAGGGGGATATTCAGCCCGGCATACGTTGTCCTCACGGTCATCGACGTGAGCGCCGGCGCGCCCATGACACGCGAGCCGTCGACCAAGTCCAGTTCAATCCGCAGGTTCGTTTCCTGCGGAACATTTTCTTCGGCGGATGCTGTGAACAGCGCCATGACCGCAAATACACCTATCCAGAACATCCGTCTTTTCATGTCAGCCATCCTTTCCTGTGTCCTAACCTCGGCAATAATTCGTCATCTCGTCGTCGTGCGCGTGTCGCGGGCTGACGCGTGGACGGACTCCGGATGGGCCTGGCGGCCATCCGCGCGGCCGCCTTTTCCGCCGCCGTGACACGCGGCACCCGCCCGCCACGCGACCCGCCTCACTCCACCACCAGCGCCGTGCCATCCTCCAACACCACCGTGACCTTTGTGCCCAGGGCCAGGAAATCCTTCAGTCCGGGCTTATCCTTGAGCAGCTTGAAATACGCTTCACTGCCGAACGTCAGGGTGACGGTCTTCATCTCCTTTGTGAAGGCGCTGTCTGTCCAGCGGCCGTCCACGAGCGTGAACACCTTCTTGCCGACATGTTTCACCGTGGCGATATCATCTTTTAGCGAGTCGCGTTGCTTGTATTCCTGAATCTTCTTACTCATGGCGACGGCGTCCACGCCGGATTCCATGCGCATCGCCGATGCGCCCCCGCCTACTCCCATCTTGTCGCCTTTGCCCGAAACGACCCGACTGGCGTCGGCCGTGTACTGAAGACGGGATTCCGAAGCGGTCTGCCCAGACGCTGCGGTCGCATCGAGGGCCGGGGCTCCAAACATCGGGACCGCCGAAATCCTGCTCTCCCGCTCCCGCTCCACCGCCTCCTCCGTGCCGAGAAACAGCTTATCCCCCCAGCCGTCCCCGCGGCGCGACGCCTGAGGACGAGCCGTATTCACGGCACTCTTGGGAAGTTGTTCGTCGGTGTGGCGCTCAATGCCATGCTGGGCATAGGCCTGCTCGTTCTCCAGCACCAGGTAGGAGGTGTACGGCGTCATGATGCCGTATTCGCGGCTAAGACGGATGACCTCGTCCTTGAGCTCCGCATTCTCCCCGCGCAACCGGATCTCGTCGAGCAGGAACCCGACCCGGCGGGTCGCCCAGAGCCTCGGAATAAACGTGTTTTCGGCCTGTTCCGCCGGGAAGGTCCCCTCATAAACAAACTCGCGTTTCTTGCCCTGAGACTCCCCGATCAGGCGGATCACGGAGTCGCCGCTGCCGTCGT
>CAZOJL010000190.1:0-5849 GCA_964580075.1 uncultured Akkermansia sp.
AGGCGATCACCTGCACCGGCAATCTGCAACCGGATCTCACCCGGAACCAGATGCGTCGCAACATCGAACAGACACTGGGAGAAGCGGCGGCCATCGCGACGAAACAGAACTTCGTGCTTTTCCTCGAATGCCTGAATACGCGGACCGATCACTTCAACTATTTTCTAGACTCGTCGGCCGAGGGTGCGGCCATCGTGCGCGCCATCAACAGCCCGAATCTGCGTTTGCTCTACGATGTGTACCACATGCAGATCATGGAAGGCAGCGTCATCTCGAACATTGAGGAGAACCTCGATGTGATCGGTCATTTCCACAGCGCCGGCGTGCCGGGGCGGCATGAGCTGATGGACGGCGAGTTGAACTATCGCGAAATCGTGCGTCGCATCGACGCGGGCGGCTACACCGGGGCGTTTGGGCTGGAGTACAGCCCGGCGATGGCCGATCATGCCCGATCCTTGCGCGCGACGCGGAAGTTTCTGGGTGGAAACACGTAGTCTGTAAACAAAAGGGAGGGTGTCATGGCAGGTGTATTTCGTTTCTCGTTCGGTCGGCGGAACATTGACGCTGGAGGCAGATCATGAGTCAGGCACTGGATAAGGAAAAGCTGGGGTTGCAGGGCGGCATGAAGGCGGTGAGCCGGATCGAGGGCCGGGGTGAACCCAAAATCGGCATCGACGAGGTCATGTCCGTGGTGGATCGCCTGGGCGTTTCGAAGAAGGGCCAGGCGAGCATTCGGACCATTCTGAAGAAAGAGAACTGGGGATCGGGCCCGTTTCTGGCCAACTACTTTTCGGGTCTGAAGGAGACGAAGGTCCAGGCCTATGAGGCCATGGCGCGGCGCGTGTTCGGCGTGTCGCACGCGATCGCCACGAGCAGCGGCACGGGCGCGTTGCATGCGGGCTTCGTGGCGGCGGGCGTCGGTCCGGGCACGGAAGTGATCTGCCCCGCCATCGGTTTCATCGCCACGGCCGCGGCGGTCGTGATGGCCCATGGCGTGCCGGTGTTCTGCGACGTGGACGCGTCGCTCTCCATGGACCCGGCGAAGATCGAGAAATTGATTACGCCGCGCACGGTGGCTCTGGCTCCGACACATGTCATGGGCAGCGTCTGCAACATGGGCGCCATCATGAAGATCGCCCGCAAGCACAAGCTGCGCGTGGTGGAAGACTGCGCCCAGGCGTGCGGCGCCCATTGGCATGGAAAACGCGTGGGGACGTTCGGGGATGCGGGCGCTTTCAGCATCGCCGCTTATAAGATCGTCGGGGGTGGCGAGGGCGGATTGCTGCTGCTGCAGGATCAACGGTTGTGGGATCGGGCCAGCCAGGTGGTGGAAAGCGGCGGCCTCTGGCGGCCGGAGCGGTTCGCCCCGGCACGTTACGATGGCGAGCTGTTTTGCGGCGCCAATTATCGGCTGTCTGAACTCGAAGCCGCCATTGACGTGGTCCAGTTGCGCCGTCTCGATGGCATGGTCAAACGGTTCCGCAGCGTCAAGCAGCGGATTCTGAGGCAGTTGAAACCGTGCCGGGAGATTCTGCCACAACTGCTCAACGATCCGGACGGGGAGGTTGGCTATCTGCTCCGCTTCTTCCCTGAGCGCGTGGAACTGGCAGAGCGCATTGCCACCGCACTGAATGCCGAAGGCATTTCCTGCGGCACCCGGGGTCGCAACGCGGGGCCGGATTGGCACCTCGCCCGCTACATGTATCCCGTGTTGACCCAAAACGTGGTCGCAGGAGACAACTGTGCGATCACGTGCCCGATCTACCGGAAGCGCGGCGGCAAAGTCAAGCACGACGCGGTCAACTGTCCGGTGGCGGATGACCTGTTCGACCGCATGGTCTCGGTGAACCTGAACCAGTGGTATTCCGCGCGCGATTGCCGCAATGTCGCCACCGGGATCAACAAGGTGCTGTCGGCTTACTGCACGGTCGGCGATGGGCCCCTGTGGATTTGATCGCGGGTCCGCCGAATACGCCTCGAATAGATTCGCATCCAAACGGGACTGGAGCCGGCGCGCGCGCATATTTCAGAAACGAAAACAAGAAGGAGATGGCTTCATGAAGTTGGCTACGTTTGCGGTTTTATCCGAATCGGAAGTCCGTGATATCCACTCGGCAACACTCGACATCCTGGCTACCACCGGTGTCAAGGTGTTCAGTTCCCGCCTGCGGGATTTCCTGAAGGGGAAAGGTTTGTCGGTGGACCACGCGTCGATGACGGTGCGTTTTCCGCGCGCGGCGCTTGAAGATGCCCTGGCCCGCATTCCACGGCAGATCGCCGTGTTCGATCGCGAAGGCAAGCCCGCCTTTGTGCTGGGAGATGGCATTCCGAAGATCGCCGCCGGCCATAACGCCGTGTTTTGGCTCGATTCGCTTAGCGGGAAGACGCGCCCTTCGCGCGTGGCCGATGTCGCGCGCTTTGCGCGCCTCTGCGAACAGTCGCCTCATTTGGATATGCTGGGCATTCCGGTGATGCCGCAGGATGGGCTCGAGCCGCGGAATTCGCTCCTCTACGCGGTGAAGGCCTGCATCGAGAACAGCCGCAAACCGATCTACTTCTCGACCGACAACAAACGGATCAATCGCGGCTGCATTGAATTGCTGCGTGCCGCCTTTGGCGGAAACTTCGACCGGCAGGTCTATGGCATCAGCCAGCTCTCACCCACCAGCCCGTTGTTCTGGGAGGAGAACGTCTGCGAGGCGATCATGGATACCGTCGAAACCGCCGTGCCGCTGGCGCTTCTGCCGGAGCCCAACGCCGGGATGTCCGCGCCCATCACGATCGCCGGCCTGCTGACCGTGAACAATGCCGAGTGCCTCTCCGGATTGGCGATGGTCCAGTTGCTCAAGCCCGGGCATCCGGTCATGTACGCGAATTCATGGACGACGACCGACATGCGCACGGGTGCGGCGTTGGTGGGCTCGATTGAGACCACGGTGTGCCGCATCGCCGCCGCCCAACTGGCGCGGTTCTACCACGTTCCGTCCCACACCACGGCGCCGAATTCGGACAACCATGCGCATGACGAGCAGAATGCCTGGGAAAAGACCTTCAGCCTCATGGCGGCGGTCGGCGCCGGGCACGACCTGATCGTCAACTGCGGCATGTTCGCCACCGGCATGACGTGCAGCGACGAACAGCTCCTGATGGATGCGGAGATTGCATCCATGAGCCGTCGTTTGGCCGCCGGTGTCGACGTGACGCCGGAAACCATTGCCGCCGATCTCATCAAGCAGATCGGCCCGCAAGGGGAATCCTACGTGATGCAGGACCATACGATGGAACGGCTCCGTACCGCGGAATATCTGGTTCCGGATCTGGCGGTGCGCGGTCCGTATTTCACCTGGCAGAAGGAAGGTTCCAAAGATACCGCCGCCCTGGCCCGTGAACGGGCGGCGCAGCATGCCGGCCATGCAGACGGCATGCTGGACAAGGCGCGGGCCGATAAACTGAATGCGTGCATGACGCGTATTTCAAACTGAGACGGCTGGCGCAGGAGGAACTCATGATCAACGTAGGCATTATCGGGATGGGACGCAGCGGGTGGGAACTTCACGCCGAACCCCTGCGAAAGATGGCCGGCTATCGTCTGGCGGCGGTCTGCGACCAGAGTCAGGCGCGGTTGGATCAGGCGGCACAGACCTTCGGCGTTCGCACGTACCGGGACCCGCAGGCGCTGATCGCGGACCCCGCTGTGGATCTGGTGGTCATTGCGGCGCCAAGTCATCTGCACGCGAAACTGGCGATTGAGGCGCTGGAGGCGGGCAAGCACGCATTGGTGGAAAAGCCGATGGCGCTGACCCTGGAGGAGGCCGATGCCATGGTGGCGGCTTCCGTGCGCGCCAAACGCCTGTTGACGGTGTTTCACAACAGACGCTGGGATCGTGATTTTTGCATGATCAAGCGCCTCGTGCAGAAGGGCGTGCTGGGCGAATTGATGACGCTCGATTCGCGCGTCATGACGTACGGGCCCGAGTGGACGACCTATGGCGTTCCCGAGTTCAATCCCCAGTGGCGCATCCAGAAGGCCTATGGCGGCGGGTTCCTGGCTGACTGGGGCCCGCATTTGGTCGAGCAGATGCTCGATCTGACCGGCCAGTGGCCCGATAGCGTCACGTGTCAATTGCGCGCCCAGATCTGGGCAACCGAAGTGGAAGACTACTTCCACATGCGCGTGACGTTCCCGTCGGGTCTGCTTGTCACGCTCGAAGGCAGCAATAACGCGCGGATGCCATTGCCGCGCTGGTTTGTCGCCGGCCGGGACGGGACCCTGACGGCGGATGGCGCATGGGGCAAGTGGACGGACATGCGTATTCGCGGCAGCGTAGCGGATATACCGGTGGATATGCTGCCGCAGGATGTCGGGCCGAGCAGCGGCGGTCGCTCCTATGATGTCGGTGACGAACTGAGCGCTCAGTTCTATGGGGATCTTGCCGATTCCCTTGCGACCGGACACCCCTCGGCTATTACGGCGGCGCGCGCCCGCAATGTGATGCTGATTCTGGAGGCCGCCCGTCGCTCGCACGAGGGGAAGCAGACGATTGCCGTCCAGGCGCCCGCCGTTTAGGCGGCGGCAGGCGCCGCAGGGGGGCGTCAGGCGGAGCGACTGGACAGAGCGCCCGTTTGCGTCGTCCAATCGGTTTATCATGGAAGCATGGGGACGACTCGAACCAGCAACGATTTACCGTGCTCAATGCGTTCTTCTGTACAGGCACGCTTGGCGACCCAGGCGTCGAGGCATGCTGCACACGCGGTGGGCGCTTCCGGGTTTATGGGGGGATTTTCTATTGATGAATGCGAGGTCATGTCCGAGAGCCATGAGGGAGCGAGTAAGCAGGTGGAGTAAGTGTGCCGTTTAAGATGCGGAGGGTTCAGGGTGCGGGTTTCAGGAGGCGTTTCCGGCCTGAACCCTAGCATCCTGAACCCTGATTACCTGCGAATCGGCCGGGTGGAAGGGGTTCTGGGATCGTCCGCGACGGTGTTACGATCTCTGCAGGCGAGCCAAATGCAGCAATGATAGGAACTGGAGCCTAGGTAGGCGGGAACCTGGCAGGAGCGTACGTGCAGGTGCGCTTGGCGAAGACGTCGCTCAAAGGGGGGGTCGAAGAATGCGGACCAAACGGCTAGGCAGCCACTGGCACGGAGTGCTTTGACGCAGGACTGGATTCCTGCAGGACTGTACATTTCACGATTGCGAACATCCGTAATGGGTTGGGGACCATTGTCGACGTCGAGCAGGATGGCGTCGAACACGCCGGGCGACTGGCGGATCACGTCGGCCACATCGCCGATCTTCAGCACCACGCGCGGATCCTTGAGCGGGTGATGGGTCAGTTCGCCCAGGTACTCGCGATTCCATCGGACGATCTCGGGGAGCAGTTCAGCGACGACCACCGTGGCGCGAGCGCCAAGCATGTCGAGGGTTTGCCGCAACGTGTAGCCCATTCCCAGCCCACCGACCAGGACGGTGGGGGTCCGATGGCCGGCAATATGGGCGCACCCGAGACGTGCCAGCTCCAGCTCGGATTCGTGGGCGCGACTCACCATCAGGTCCTGGCGATCCACGGTGATAATAAAGTCATTGCCATGCTGGACGAGCGCCAGAAGGCTGCCGTCCGGGGAGTGCGTTGTGGCGATTTGAGTGCGTCTTTTCAAAGGGTGACTCGTGGCGTGATGAGCAATCACTTCTCGACCGCCACCGCCCGTATCGGCCAATCACCTGCCTCTAACGATTCGGAGCAGCGACGTCATGGCGCGGAGCATGCCAGACGTGCGGACACATGTCAAGCGGATGGAAGACACCGCAGCAATTCTCATTTTGGAGATGGGGCCATCGGCGTCGGGGTCGG
>CAZOJL010000191.1:0-5847 GCA_964580075.1 uncultured Akkermansia sp.
TTCTTGCCCTGAGACTCCCCGATCAGGCGGATCACGGAGTCGCCGCTGCCGTCGTAACGACCGAAGACGATGATCTGGTCGCCGCTGAACAGGTCGGGGAGCGCCGTCGGGTGGATCATGGAGGTCTTGAGGGTATCCACCTCGACGCGGACGTTGGCCAGCACGGGGCTGCTCATCTTGTCGACAAGGCCGGACACCTTGACCTCGATGTCCTCCTCCGGGAGGACGTACTGCGGCAGACCTCCGTTCTGCCCGGCGATCTGGTCCAGCAGGTGCGTGTTGACATCCGTGCCGGCGCCGAACACGAAGACGCGGGCCTTGGCGGCGTTGCCCTTGCCGATGTTGCCCAGAATGGCGTCGGGGGTGGTTTCTCCGACGGTGGGACGCCCGTCGGTGAGGAAGAGGATGATCGCCGGGCGCGCGCGGTCGAAGTCCATGGCCAGGGCGGCGGTGAGCGCGTCGTTGATGGTCGTGCCGCCGCGGGCTTCGGTCGCCTGGATGAATTCCAGCGCCGCGGCGCGGTTGGCGTCGCTCGCCTCGGTCAGTTTAGGCCGGAAGGGCTCGACGTCGGTGCTGAAGCGGATGATGTTGAAACGGTCGCTCGCGTTGAGCTTCGTGACGCCGTATTCCAACGCCTTGCGGGTCTGTGTGATCTTATCTCCCGCCATGCTCCCCGAGGAGTCGATGACGAACGTCACGTCCTTGGGCATCACCGCCTCAGGCGCCGCCACCGACGGCGCGAGCATCATCATGAAGAACCCCTTGTCGTCCTTGACCGCATGGGTGAGCATGTTCAGGCCGAACGCTTTCTGCGAGACGGTGTAGTAGAGGGCGAAATCGCGGTCCAGGAGCGCCTTGTCCTCCTCGAAGCCGATCACCGCCTCATGGTCGCTCTTGCGCGAAACGCCGACCTTGTGTGATGGCGAGTAGACGGTCTTGATCGGCAGTTTCGAGTTTAGCCGCACGGACACGGTGAAGTCCGCCAGCGTGCGGGAGGCTTGCTCGCCGGTCTTCAGCGGATAGACGTAGGTGTAAAGCCCGGCGTCGTAGGCCAGGGTCTGCGAATATTCCAGTTCGATCTTCTGCAGGCCGTTGGCCGGAACCGGGAACACGCGGATGCGGAAGAGGTTGCCGCCGATGTGTTCCAGCAGCCCCGGGTCTTTCATGCGGCGGACGATGTCCTCGTAAATCCCCCGCGCCTTGTCTTTCTCCACGAGCTCGCCGCTCATCCGTTTGCCATTGATCATCATGGCGAAGTCGGAGATGCTGGCATTCTCGGGCAGCGGAAAAATGTAGATGGCCTCCAGGTTGCGGTTGACGCTGTTGCGGAAGACCTGCTCGATGCGGGCCGTCGCGACGCCGTCCTTGATCTGAATGTTCACCCGCTGACTCTCAATGGCCAGCGGCGGAATCGACTCATCCTTGGGGATCAGCATGCCCGATGCAAGGGCTTGCACGGATCCAAACGACAGGATACAGAAGCCTGTGAGCAGGCATTGTTTCATGGATTTCATGGGTTGTTCTCCCGTGCCCCCGCGTCGAGGGCGTCCTGGTTGGTTGTTTCTACAGAGATTAGACGCTGATCTTACGCCTTGTGTTCCCGCGTTTCATGCCAAGGGGTTCAGCGGATGTTCGGCACCCGATATCCCCCCGGAGCAAGCACTGCCGCATGCACCAGGCCACCCCCCCATCCCCACACCAGCACCTGCCCCTCCTCCCCGCCTCCGATGGCGTATGCCTGACCGGCGCCGGGAGTGGCCTGCCGCGACAGGTCAGCCCGGGACCATCGCTCCAGCAGACGCCGCACTGCGGCGGCAGGTCGATCATACACCATTTCCCGTTCCACGCGCCAATCATCTTTCAGCGGAGTGTCCGCCACATGAGACCTGATGATCTTGTCCCACAACGCCGCGCACAGGTTCGCATCGCCGAACAGATCGGCGCTGACGACGCGGCCGCCATTGACGATGACCAGGCCGACGGTTCGGCGGGTGCGGACGCGGCGAAAATGCTCCACCCGGTCGGCGATGATCCGACCCGTCTCCGCGTCGCGGTAGAGGGACTGATAACTCCGTGTCGGGGCCTCCACGCCGGACTGCTTCAGTTGTTCGTCGATCACGGTCCAGATCGCCTCCTGTGACTCGCGGCGGGACGCCAACCTGCGCATGGCGTGGCCGGCCATGGCGGGCGCATGCTTAAAGGACTCCGTATCGCCCTTCCACCGATCCTGCTCGCCGCAATAAACCGGCACCGAAATCGCGCCCATGCCGGGCGTCAGGAGCACGTCCTGCTGAAGGATGCGGTCTTGGCGGCCGCCGCCGAGAATCTCCCCGGCCATCATGAAGATGGTTTGGCGGGATTCATTACGGACGACCACCGACGACACGCGGGCCTCCTCATGCTCGCGGATGGTCATCCAGCCCCGGTTCAGCGCCTCGTCCAGCGAACAGATCGCGGGCGGGTCAATCGGATGGGCGATTTCAAGCGGAAAAACGGTCAATCGCCCGTAGGCGAAAGGAGTGCCGATCTCGATCTGCCGCACCATGCGACGCAACGGGTTGTCGGGATTGGGAGGCGGAATCGGAATCGGAATCGGAATCGGAATCGGCCAGTGCTCGGGGGACGCGATTTCCCGTTCCGAGGTCACCGGCGCGCCGGTTCCGTCATCCAAATAGGCGCCCTGGACGCGCACGACCGACAACCCGGCCAACAGGGACACCAGCAGGCGGGTGTGGATGCTCAGTCTGACGTTTCTCATATTCATGGTTCCTCCTTCGGCTCACACCCCTGTTTGACTCCGAAAGTCCGAAAAATGTTCCCGGGGCGATTTTTTAAGATGCGTTTGCCGTGGCCGTGATCGTGCCCGGCTTGCTTCTGGTTGCCCGCTCGACTACACTAACCGCGCGTACTCGACTGCTTCGGGATGGTCGAGTGATTCCGGAGGGCGAGGCGTGGTGCAGCGGTTATTTGGAAAGTGGCGGAATCTGGCGGCGTTTCTGGTCGCGGTGGCGCTCTTGAGCGCGGCCAGCGGGATATACGAGGCCACGTTCAACAATTACATGGCGGACGGGTTCAGTCTGACGGCTGCACAGCGTGGCGCGCTCGAGTTTCCGCGTGAGCTGCCCGGTTTCCTCACGGTCCTGTTTGTCGCCGGCTTGGCGTTCATGTGTGAAACGCGGATTGCGGCGTTGGCGGCTCTTGCCACGGGACTCGGCATGTGGGGGTTGTTGTTTTCGAGCGGCTCCTGGGGGTGGATGATTGCGGCGCTGTTGCTGTGGAGCGTCGGGACACACCTGATCATGCCGGTGCGCTCAACCATCGCCATGGATCTGGCGCAAGACCCGGCGAAACGGGGGCGCCTGCTCGGGCAGATCTCCGGGGTCGCGATCGCGGCTCAAGTGGTGGGCTGCGGGGTCGTCTGGTGGCTGTTGAGCAGCAATCCCCGTGCCTACGGCCGGGTATTCGCGAGTGGCGGGACGCTGGCGCTGCTGGCGGGTGTATTTTTGCTGCTGATGCGGATGCCCGGCGCCCACATCAAACGCCCCCGGCTGGTCTGGAAACGGCGCTATTGGCTTTTCTACGTGTTGTCGTTTCTGTTTGGCGCGCGCAAGCAGATCTTCATCACCTTCGGGCCGTGGGTGCTGGTCAAAATCTTCAACCAAAAACCGGTGATCTTCGCGCAACTGATGATCGCGGCGGCGTTGCTGGGGATGCTGTTCCAGCCCTTGCTGGGCCGGGCGATCGATCGCTTCGGGGAGCGGCGCGTGCTCATGGCCGACGCCATCGTGATCGCGGCCGTCTGCCTGGGCTACGGCTTTGCCGACCGCATCGGCGAGCGGGTGTGGGCGTTGCGGACGCTCTATGCGTGCTATATCTGCGACATTCTCTTCTTCTCAACCGGCATGGCGCGCGACATCTACGTCTCCAAGATCGCGGAACGCCGCGAAGATGTGGCCCCGACGCTATCGCTGGGCGTGAGCATCAACCATGTGGTCTCGATGAGCATTCCCGCGCTCGGCGGCTGGATGTGGATGCGTTACGGACACGGCAGCGTCTTCACGGCGGCGGCGGCGGTGGCGGTCGTGATGTTCGTCTTTGCCTCACGGGTGCGCCTGCCCGCGCCAACGCCGCGAGAGCAAGACTGTGACACCAGCATCCAACGCCCAACATCCACACACCCACACCCACCCACACACCCACACACTCCCAATAACCCTAAATGAAGCAGTTGATTCACCACAAAGAACGCAAAGAACGCAAAGAAAGACGGTTATGCAGTTGCACGTCCACATCCATCGGGTGTCGAGGCGCAGGTATGTAAGCCGTTCTCTTTCTTTGTGTTCTTTGCGGTTATCTGCTCTTTCTTAGGATAACTGACCCGTTGCTTGTTACTGTTACTGTTTTACCGTTCCCGTGGCTTGACAGATCAGCCCGCTCTTGGGACACTTTCATACGGAAATGCGTTTCAATGCTTTCGTGTCACGTGCGCGCCTTCATACGGAGGGGGCGCCCTCTGGGTGTGAGAGAACAGCACCGTTGCCAGAAAGGGGATATGCCGATGGCTCTTCATGCCAACTCCCGTCGCGCCAAGATCGGACTGCCGCCCGGCTCCCTGATACCGATTGGCGAGAAGCGTATGGATCACACGATCCTCTCGCTGCTTGAATACACCGCCGAGACGGTTACCGAACGCGCGTTGACGATTGACGAGGTCTGCAAGGAGCCACCGCCGTCTGCCGGCGTCCGCTGGCTGAACGTAATCGGTCTGCATGAATCCGAAGTGCTCCAACGACTCGGTGACACCTTCGGCATCCATGCGCTGGTGCTCGAAGATATCATGACCACCGGGCAGCGGCCGCGCATGGAGGACTACGGCGACTATCTCTACATCGTCGTGAAAATGCTCTACCATGGCGGAGCCGAACGCCAGATCGTAGCCGAGCAAGTCAGCATCCTTTTCGGCCCCTTCGGCGTGATCACCTTTCAGGAGATTGAGGGCGATGTGTTCAACCCGATCCGGGACCGTGTCCGCACCGCCAAAGGGCGGATTCGGTCGCTGGGGCCGGACTACCTGGCGTACCGCCTTCTGGACGCGATCATCGACAACTATTTCATCGTTCTCGAAGACGTCAGCGACCGCGTGGAGGGCATCCAGGATCAGGTGGCAAACAAGCCCGAACCCGGCATCGTCCATGAAATCCACCGCCTCAAACGTGACATCATTTTCCTGCGCAAGGCCCTCCGCCCTGTCCGCGAGGTGGTCGGCGGTCTGCAGAAATCAGAATCGGCCCGTCTCACCCCATCGACGGAGATTTATCTGCGCGACGCTTACGAGCATGCCATCGAGGTGATCGACACCGTCGAGACGATGCGCGACACCCTCTCCAGCGCGCTCGATATTTACCTGTCGAGCATGAGCAACCGGATGAACGAGATCATGCGCGTGTTGACCGTGATGTCCACGCTCTTCATCCCGCTCACCTTCATTGTGGGTGTGTATGGCATGAACTTCCAGCACATGCCGGAACTCGCCAGCCCCTTCGGCTACATCGGCGTGTGGGTTGTGATGATCGTGGTGGTGCTCGTCATGCTTGCCTTTTTCCGTCGCAAGAAATGGCTCTGAGCAAAAACGACCGATGTGGCGGCAGCGCTGGCGCTGCTGGAGAGGCTGGACGATCCCGGGCTGAAGGGTGTGGCTGCGAGAGCGCGGGAACTGATCACGGCCAGGATGGACACGTGATCGGTCATCCGTTTGAGCCCAAGGAGATGAGTCTGGGCCTGGACGCGCTGATCCTATATGACCGCGCATAAATAAAACTACATTAGATGCATTGTAAGCAATAAATA
>CAZOJL010000192.1:0-5542 GCA_964580075.1 uncultured Akkermansia sp.
TTTGATTTTGTTCGTTTTGACGTATTACGGCAGAAAGCAGATTATTTACGGCCTGCTTGATTCCCGTTGTCAATAGCCCTTCAATCTCACCGCTGAAATCGACCGAGGCACTCGCGACGATGGTCCCTTTTTCTACGCTTGTCATATATACATTGATCGTAAAAAGAGACCCGATCTTGCCAATCGAACCGTATATCATGTATTCTACGCCCAACTGCTTTCCAGCCTCTACCGCACACTCCGTGCTGCTACAGACCGCAGAAAACTTTTGAAGGGCTAAGACTTCCTTCATTTTTGAACTACTGACCAGATTCTGAACACCCGTCTTTTCGTACTCGCTCTGAAAGCGATCAGACAACAACGCCACGTTGCCTGCCGAGACTCCTTCCCCCAGTACATCAAAAATAAGAATTGCGACTGTTGAACCACGATACGGGTACCGGTTTAGGTCGACGAGGGAGCTTACGGGTGTGGGATATTGTGGCTTACTGATTTGGAGAGGTTTGCCTATCGGTGGCGTAACTATTTTTTCGTGATTTCTGGGATCAATCGCAGCATCAATTAAAACTGCACAAGAGGTCAGTATAAGGATCGGTGCTCCACAAATAAACCTCAATAACAGCCATTTTAGTACAGCGAATCTCTGTGTTTTATTACTCATGGTCTCTGCCGTTAAAAAGTGAAATTGTCTTTTTGTTTGATCAACCAATTCGGTCTTCTTGTCCCCGGCGAGACCCCTTGTCACTCACAGACGAACACACGCCTCGATGTCAGCACGGGCTGCCGATTCCTGGATCGCCTCGAAGAACGCGGTCCGGTCAATCGCCCGGAACGTACGGATGCGGTACGACATCATCCCCCTACATCCCGAAAACCTAGTGGGTGCTCACTTTGCGGATTTCCTTTTCATCGGCCCAGACGATCTCGCCCGTCTTGAGGTCTTTCAGGATCATCGAAAACTTGTAGTACTGATCGCGCGTGCGGCCGGCAACGTTCGTGATCTCCGAAAGCGTTCCGGTGAGGTACATGTCCAGCGCCGTCTGCTGGCCGGCCTTGACCGCCTTCGAAGGATCCACCAGTCCGAGCGTGTTCTCCTGGTCAATCCGTGCGACGTCGGTGCCAACCGTTCCTGCCGAGGAACGATCAACAAAGCGGAACAATCCCGCGCGCAGCAGTTGCATGCGCACCGAATCGGTGATGCTGACCATGTCGATGTGCTGGGTCGAGCGGTTCTTCATCGGCTCGATGTCCAGCACCGGCCGGCGGTCACTGACAAATTCCTTCACGCCCGGCGCGACGAGAAGCGATTCGACCATCTTCTCGACGGTGCGGCGCACATCTTGGGGTTCCAGTTGCGTCGTCGACGCGGCGCGGTCGAGCGGCACTTCGCGGACGTTGGCCGTGGTGCATCCGGTCATCAGGGTGCCCAGCGCGAGAAACAAGAGGCAGGAGATGGGTGTTTTCATGGCGGATCCTCCTTGTGTGGATTGTGGTGAGAGCGTTTATTCCGACTGGCTGGTTTCGCGGATGCGCAACTTGGAGGACACGCCGGCCGCCGAATTGGCGACGCCGGTGACGGTGACGGCGTCGCGGCCTTCGAGGATCAGCGAGCGATACGGCTTCGTGTCGCCGTCGATCTCCATGCCGTTGGCGTCGAACCAGCAGATGCGGTAGTCATACGTAAAGCGGCCGTGGCGGGTCGAGGCCAGCGAGATGTGGACGCGCTGAAGCCCGTTCACGGTGTCATAGGTGATCTCGGTCACGCGAACGCGGCGCGCCAGGCGGGTGTTGTCCGTGTGGATCAGCGTGGCGCTCGTGAGATGGTCGGTCTGGACCACGGTTCCCGCAGTGTCTGCGCAGCCCGTCAGGCCGAGCAGCCCCGCGGCGAACGCCGCAGAGAGGGCCAGGTGTTTCAGGGTTTTCATGGGGAGCGTCCTTTCGAGTATGGTGTGATTAGGGTTGAGACAGAAGCCGTTGATAGACCGGCGGTTCGCCCAACACGGCAACCGACGCCACCGATGCCAGAGACGGCATGCGTTTGAAGCGGATGGACATAAGCAGTGCTTCGCGTTAGTTCGGCACGATCGTGGTGACGGTCGTCTTCTCGGCCTTGCTGCCGATGGAGACATCGCGCCAGGCGGCCGTGTCAAAATTGACTTTCACGCCCTTCTGCGCCAGGGCCTCGGCATAGGTCACGGCCGCCAGCGCGCGGAAACGCTCCTGCGACTGGTACCGCTGCAGGCCGGCATCCGAAAGTTCCAGCGCGACGCGGAAGGTCGCGCCATCCTGGATGTTCACCGTCTGCTGCCAGTCCTTCATCCATGGACGCGAGACCCGGAGCTGATGCAGTCCCGGCGCGCAGGAGAAGGTGCCCGGCGACGAACCCACCGCCGCGCCGTCCAGCTCGACCGTGACGCCGCCGACCAGACGGCGCATCTCGGCCAGCAGCTCGTTCGGCGCGCGCACCCCCGACTCCAGCCCCTGGATCAACTCGTCCACGGTTGTTGTGACCGTGAAATTCGCCTGCGCCGCAGCGGGCGCAGCGGACCGCCACGCCGGCGCCTTGGCGGCGATCGCGGCCCCGGCCTCCTGGGCCCAGACATCCAGAAGATCCTGATAATACGCGGTTGCATTCGCGCCCTCGGCGCTCGCCGCCGGCACCGGCGAGCGGCGTGTCCAGTTCTCGCCGTATACCGAGGCGCCGGTCGCGGCCTCGCTCACCTTCACCGACATCCGCAGAGTGAAGGTGACCACCGGCTGATCGCCCGCCGTCCGCGTCGCGCGGTCCGCGCCAATGATCGAGGCGGTCATGAGATAGTCCACCCCCAGCATCTGCGCCACACGCACGGCCGATCCGCCCGTGAAGAGGCCGCCGACCAACCCGGTGCGCTCCTCCTCGGAGGTCACCTTGAATCGGGTGAAGCCATCGGCGATCTCGGCTTTGTCCATCACGATCAGCCCCGCCCCGGCCAGCTCGGCGCCGATGCGGTCGCGCACGCCATCCACGAGGTCGTTCAACCCGACCGTTTGGGTCTGGTTCTTCACAAAGATGGCGATCTTGGGGTTGGACGCTGGCTTGGGCTTGGACGCCAGCGTTGCGGACCGCTGCGCATCAATCGAAACAATGTCCATCCCTGGATTGGCAGCCTGGATCCGCTCCTTGAAAGCCTTCAATTCGGCCGATTCCTCGGGTTTGACGGCCTCGCTGACCGTGACACCCTGCGCCAGCGCGTGCGCGCCGATTAGCCCCGCCGCCGCCATCGCCAGAAGCCTGTACAGATGTGTGTTTTTATTCATTAGGTCCCTCAGAAGTAGCAGTTGATCACCGGAATGAACGGGATGTCGTTATTCTGAATCACATTGACCACGCCGATCTGGACGCCGATCAGGGAGCGCGTCACATTGATGACGCCGATCTGCAGCCCGTCAACATGATCGGCGCCATTGAAGGCGCCAATCTGGAGCACGCTGGCCCGCTCCGCATAGTTGACCGCGCCGATCTGGAGGCCGTTGAACTGGCAGCCGGCGGTGTTCACCAGCCCGGCCTGGAACCCCATGGCTGGCCCGTCGCTGATGTTGGCGATGGCGCCCACCTGCAAGGCCTTCATCGTGCCCGTCACGTGATTGACCAACCCCACATCGAGACCGTAGAGATAGCGGCAAACCCCGTAAAACACATTGAGCCGGAGGCCGTAAACATCCCAGTCGGGATCGGGAACCTGAGCGGGGGCGATGAGGCTGAACATGACGGGTGAAATCCCGACCGGTTCTGGCGTCGTCGCCTCCATCGCCAGCGCCCGCATGCCGGCAAAAGCCAGCATCGCAACACATATCTGTATGGCCCGCTTGATTCTCATCGAGACCTCCTGTTTTGCATTAAACCTGAATTCGCCGCAGGTGCGTCATCCTGAACGCCCCTCGTATCCGGCGCGACGGCACACACCGCCCCAAACACGATGGCAGAAGTATGCCACGTTTTCGCGCGGGTGTCCATCCCCGTTCGGCCGCCCTCCCGTTCGGCCCCGAAACAGCAATTCAAATTCTAGTTTTTGGGACTGAGTTCAGTCCCAGGTGCTGACTCTGCAGCCTGTGGCCCGACGGGGACGGCACCGCCCGGCCCGCATCAGGCTTTTCCGCGTCTTCTCTCCTCCGCGTCTCCGGTCTCCACGAACCATCTCATTCTCTGCCCGAAACTCGCGGGAGGCCCGACGTTGTTGTAATGGCTCGCGGAGATACGGAGGCTGCGAAGAACTCTGGGAAAGGCGTTTCGTGTTATTTCAGTGCCTGAACCTTGAACCCTAACCCTTGATCCAGCGGCCATGCCGATTCCTGAGCCTTGCGAAGCGCCGCGTCGATACCGCAGATAGACACACCCGGAGCAATCTCGTAGCCAGCATCCTCCATGGGGCAGACCACCCAGGTTTGCGTCGGTTTCAGCAGTTCCAACGTTAGTGTTTCGGGGACAAGAAATCTATGTCTAAACTATTGCAGCGCAAGCACGTTGTTCCGGCCCGACTAGGGACGCATTTTCCGTCCGCCATTCCCATTCTCTCTTACAGCCCCGCCCCTTCCTCCCTATACAACCCAGCCCCTTCCTCCCATTTTTCAGCATTTCAGCATTTCAGTTTTCAGCATTTTTCTCCCTCTCCCGCCACCACCCCAATCAGCCCGCGCCACTCGACGACCTTATCTCCCGCCTCAACCGCCGCCCGCGTCTCCCTGGGCAGCAGCGGCATGATGATGTTCGTGAAGAACCACAGCGGTTTCTCCCGCAGCGCCGTCTCCAGCGCCTCCTCGATCACCCTCACGTTCTCATCCTTGCCCGTGATCCGGTCAAACGCCCCCAACGCTTTCATTCGTCCGCTCGGAATCCCTTTGGGCCGCCCCGCCGGATTTCCCGACTGCCCCGGTTCAAATTTTCCGTCCGCCATATCAACCACCCCCTCTACAACACACTCCGTTTCAACAAGGGAAGGCTGTAAGGCTTGGAGACTGTAAGGCTGTAAGGTCGCCTTGCTTCACCTTCCATCCTCACAGCCTTACAGTCTCACAGCCTTCTCCTGCGGCTGTAGACTCGGGACCGGGCGGGCCGGCCCCGGGGCTGCGCGTCCTCCGCCTCCACGCGCGGCAGGTTCGCGCCGTCCGACGGCTGGCGCCGACGGCCGTCGCGCCCCTTTGCCGCGCGCTCCAGCGTGCGGTGCTCGCCCCCGGCCCGTCATTGACCGCCCGGCCCTCGCAAGGTGCCCCGCCCGGACGGGAAAAGCCGCTGGCCGGGCCGACTCCGCAAGCTCCGCGTCCCGGCATCGGCTTCGCCCGCCGGATCGGGGCTCATTCCCCAGTGATTGTAACGCGCTTCCGCGCTGTATTCCCGCTCCGCGCGGGGTCGGCGAGGCCCGCGCCACCGGCGCCGATGGCGCCTCTCGCGTTCCGGTCCCGGCGCAGGCGCGGCCAGCCCGCGACTACGCGGGCACGGGCGCAGGGCGCCCTTGGACGCGCCACGCGCCGTGCCCGTCCGCTCACGGACGCGGCCCCCGCCTCTGAC